>NZ_WUEI01000100.1 GCF_012911025.1 Azoarcus sp. TTM-91
GCGTGGGGCCGGGCGTTTGCACTGTCGCTTTCTTCCTCCGGAAGACGGCGGCAGGGCGGCGTGGAAGCCGTCGGAAGGCGGTCGCCGGCACCCTCCGACAGACGATCTTCCCTCCGCCGCGGCGGCCTGGGCAAGTACGGACCTACCCCAAGCATGCGGCGCGGCGTCTGTTGCCGTCGGCCGCGATGAGCCGCCACCGGCGCGGTGCGCAGGGGCGGGCCGGGGTCAGCCGCGGAGCGCGCGCGCGGCCAGCCGCCGCAGGCGGGAGATCATCGCCTGCATGTAGCCATGCAGTTCGTGGAAGGGGATGGGCTTGCCGTAGATGGTGACGTCCGCCGGCAAGCCGCCGGCGGTCTCGATCTCCTGCTGGGACAGGGTGGACACCGCGACGATGGCGACGTCGTCGGCCAACGGGTTGTCGCGCAGGCGGCGGATCATGTCGAAGCCGTCCATGCCGTGGATGTGCGGATCGGTGATCAACAGGTTGGGCGGCTGGCGGCCGACGGCGACGAGGGCGTCCAGCGGATGGTCGTACTGCTCGATTTCCAGCGGCAGCTTCCAGCTGGAGAAGGTCTCGCGGTAAGCCTGCTGCAGCGCCGGGTGGTCGTCCACGATGAGGACGCGCAGGTGGTCCGAGAGCGTCTCTTCCAGCGCGGGCGCGGCACCGCTGCGCCCGGCGAGCAGGGCATCCACCGACGCCTGGCGGATGCGGCGGTGGCCGCCGGCGGTCTTCCAGGCTTCCAGCGTGCCGCTCTCCACCATCTGCTGCACCGCGCCCAGCGACAGGCCGAGCTGCTTGGCAGCCTGGGCTGTGCTGATGAACTCCTGCGCGGCACGGGTTGTTTTGTTCATGGCGCCATCCGGCTGAATCTGCTTGAATTGGCATTATCGACAAAAACGAATCGGGGCGCCAACGCAGTTGAGCCCGTCGTGGGCCGGCGGTACCGCAGGGCGGGAGACGGTTGCCTGCTGCCTGGCGGAAAGGCGGGGAGTGCGGCGTTCGCGGCCCGCCCGCGGCAGGCGGCGAGGGGCGAACCTCGGCGGCCTCACCCTGTCGGAAACGCGCACGGCCTTGCGCATCCTGCGCTGGGCGCAACACACCATGGAAGGGCGATGACGACCTCGCGCAATGTTCTCGGCGGCCCGCTGCTGGCCTGCAGCTATGCACCGCTCACCGGCTTCTACCGCACTGGCTGCTGTGAGACCGGGGTGGATGACCTCGGCCGTCACCTGGTATGCATCCGGGCGACGACTGAATTCCTGGCTTTCTCCCGCTCGGTCGGCAACGACCTTTCCACGCCACGGCCGGAGTTCCGTTTCGGCGGCTTGAAACCCGGCGACCGCTGGTGCCTGTGCGTGCTGCGCTGGAAGGAGGCGCTGGCCGCCGGGGTGGCGCCGCCGGTGGTGCTGGAAGCCACCCACTCGGCTGCCTTGCGGGTGGTCGAGCTGGAAACCCTGAAGGCGCATGCGGTGGTGAGCCCGGCCCGGCCCGCGGACTAGCTGGCCCGCGCCCGCCGCGGCGTACCCGGGGAGAAAGGAAACCGGCCGTGGAGGGCGCGTTTGCCCCGCTGGGGGCTGTGTCTCGCCGTCTCTGACTTTCGTTGTGCTTTGCACAACTTCCACCCGGCCCGGCACCTTGCACAGGAGCGGGGAATACCTGAGCGGCAGCCTGCTGCGAGCCGAATTGGTGCCTGCATGCCCCAAATGAAGGCTCAGGCGCGCTGCGGGCTTGCCCCGGCCGCCCGGAAAGCGGCGCTCCTGTTCGGGATACGCCGGGTGTATATACCGGTGGTGGGCCACCTTCCCCGCACCCGCTTGGTGCCTTGCAATAGCGGCTGTTTCTGGCGTTTCAGGGCTTGGAAAAAACGCATGGACACTAAATTTTAGCCCTGATATGTTTAGACCTGAACAAACCATAACTATCACGAACAGCCAGCACAATAGAGAGGTTAACCATGGCGTTGCAAAGCGCTGCGGCCGAGGGGCCTGCGCCGTCCGGAGCCTCGTCCGGCGGGATGTACCACTTCCTGATGATTCTCTGCGGCGTCGCCGGTGCCATGCTGTTTGCCGCCATGGCCGTGCTCGTCTGCGTCGATGTTTTCATGCGCAACGTCGGCATGGGCAACATCAGCTGGGGCGTGGAGATGACCGAGTACATGCTGATGGTCGCCACCTTCCTGGCGGCGCCCTGGCTGCTCTACCTGAATGACCATATCCGGGTGGACATCATCGTGCGTGGCGTCTCCGCGCCCGCCGCGCGGCTGTTGGAGCTGATCACCGATGCCTTCGGCTTCATCGTCTGCGCGGTGCTGGCGTGGCAGTCGGTCGTGGTGGCGCAGGATGCGGCGGCCCAGGGCGGCATGGTGTTCAAGGTGCTGATCTTCCCCGAGTGGTGGCTGAACGTGCCGATGGCGTTCTCCTGCACCTTGCTGGCCATCGAGTTTGCCCGCCGCTTCCAGCGCGGCCTGCGCGCCCCGGAGGGTAACTGACATGGAATGGTATTCCGCCCTCCTGCTGATGCTGGGGCTGATGTTCGCCTTCATGGCCATCGGCATCCCGGTCGCTTTCACCTTCCTCGGCGTCAACCTGGTCGGCGCCTGGCTGTTCCTCGGCGGCGAGGCCGGCCTGGGCCAGCTGGTGCGCAACTCGGTCGGCTCCATCACCAGCTTCTCGCTGACGCCGATTCCGCTTTTCGTGCTGATGGGCGAGGTGCTGTTCCACACCGGCCTGGCCTTCCGCGCCATCGAGGCCATCGAGCGCCTGATCAACAAGCTGCCCGGCCGCCTGTCGGTGGTGGCGGTGCTGGGCGGCACCACCTTCGCCACGCTGTCCGGCTCCACCATCGCCAACACCGCGATGATGGGCGGGGTGATGCTGCCGCAGATGCTCAAGCGCGGTTACCACCCGACGATGGCGATGGGCCCGATCATGGCGGTCGGCGGCATCGCCATGCTGATCCCGCCTTCCGCGCTGGCGGTGATGCTGGGCAGCCTGGCGGGCATCTCCATCGCCGAGCTGCTGATCGGCGGCATCCTGCCCGGCCTGTTGATGGCGCTGTGCTTCCTCGGCTACGTCATCATCCGCTGCCATATCAACCCCGAACTGGCGCCGGCCGACGAGAGCGCCGTCAAGGTGCAGGGCTGGGAGCGCTGGAAGCCCTTCATGCGCGACGTGGTGCCGCTGTTCGCCATCTTCATCGCGGTGGTGGGCAGCATGCTGGCCGGTTGGGCCTCGCCCACCGAATCGGCCGCCATCGGCGCGCTGGCCTCGGTCGTCGCCACCGTGTTCTACCGTGCCCTGAGCTGGCAGGCGCTGTACAAGTCGCTGATGGAAACCGCCCGGGTTTCGGTGGTGATCCTGTTCGTGCTGGTGGCCTCCACCACCTTCGCCCAGCTGCTGAGTTTCTCCGGCGCCACCACCGGCCTGCTGTCGCTGATCAACGAGCTGCAGCTGTCGCCGCTGATGCTGGTGCTGGGCATGCTGGCCATCCTGCTGGTGCTGGGCTGCGTCATCGACCAGATCAGCATGATGATGATCACGCTGCCCTTCTTCATGCCGCTGGCCCACGCCGCCGGCATCGACCCGGTGTGGCTGGGCGTGATGATGCTGGTGGCGATGGAGCTGGGCCTGCTGACGCCGCCCTTCGGCTTGCTGCTGATGGTGATGCAGTCGGTGGCGCCGCCTTCCATCCGCCTGCAGCAGATCTACGGCGCCGCATTCCCCTTCATCGTCATGGAAGTCCTGGTGCTCGGCCTCATCGTCGCCATTCCCTGGCTGGCCGTCGGCCTGCCGCGGATGATGAGTTGAGCCTCCATGTTCAAGCAGTCCCCAGTCATATACCCGAGGAGAGAACAGCAATGACCCCTAAAACCGCCAAGATCGCAGCCGGCGCCCTGTTCGCCCTGTTCGCCTGCGGTGCGCAGGCCGCCGAGATCACCCTGAAGGCGGTCACCGCCTTCAGCCAGGACACCTTCTTCAACCAGCGCTTCAAGGCCTTCGTCGAGAAGGTGAACTCCGAAGGCAAGGGCATCATGAAGATCCAGGTCATCGGTGGCCCGGAATCCATGCCGCCGTTCGAAGTCGGCAACGCGGTGCGCGCCGGCGTGGTCGATCTCGCCAACAGCACCGGCGTGTTCCACGCCAACCTGGTGCCGGAAGCGCTGGCGATGACCCTGGCCGAGAAGAGCATGGCCGAGCTGCGCGCCAACGGCGGCTATGCGCTGCTGGACGAAATCCACCGCCAGAAGGCCAACATGGTG
Source organism: Azoarcus sp. TTM-91 (assembly GCF_012911025.1). GTDB lineage: Bacteria > Pseudomonadota > Gammaproteobacteria > Burkholderiales > Rhodocyclaceae > Azoarcus. The sequence continues at coordinate 4,260 of NZ_WUEI01000100.1, forward strand.
TGGCTGGCGCGCGTTTCCGACGGACTGCAGTACCACGTCTATTCCAACAAACCAGTGAGCTCTTCGGACCTCTCCGGCCTGAAGCTGCGCAGCGTGCCGGTGTACCGCTCCTTCTTCCAGTCGGTTGGCGCCACCCCGCTGCAGGTGCCGCCGGGCGAGGTCTACACCGCGCTTGAGCGCGGCGTGGTGGACGGCTACGGCTGGCCCTCCATCGGCGTGTTCGACCTGGGCTGGCAGGAAAAGACCAAGTTCCGCGTCGAGCCGGGCTTCTACAACGTGGAGGTCAGCCTGTTCATGAACCAGAACACCTGGAAGAAGCTGGACGCCCAGCAGCGCGCCTTCCTGGAAAAGCAGATCGCCTGGGTCGAGTCGCAGAACGCGAACGACCTGAAGGTGGCCGAGGAAGAGAAGGCCCGCCAGGCCAAGGCCGGCATCCAGACCATCAACCTGCCGGGCGAACAGGCGGCCATCTTCCGCGCCAAGGCTTACGATGCGGGCTGGAAGGGGATAGAGCAGGCGGCGCCGCAGAACGCGCCCAAGCTGAAGGCGCTGTTCAGCAACGGCCGCTGAGTTCTCTCCCCTGCGGGAGCGGCCCTGCCGCCAGCCCGTACGGACAAGCCCCGCGGCTGCCCTTGCCGGCCCCGCGGGGCTTGTTGCGTTTACCGCCGTGCCGCCATCCGGCGCCGCCCGCCGGCGGGTGGCCGCAGCCGTTGAAAGGTGCGGTTCGTGACATTTTAGTAGTACGTCTAAAGGCGTAGTGACGGGAAGCGTGATGCAGACAACGGTGCCGCTTTCCTGCGCATGAGATCGTGGCCGAACTGACAGACCGGCATAGGCCGGATTGCCATGCCGGCGAGGGGCGTGGCGATCGCATTCCCTGCGATGTCGGCAAGACAGCAACCCGGCGACGGGCAGCCCGACGGCAGAGCGGGCGCCTGCCGCAGACGCAGTGCGCGGGTTGGTCGTTCCCAGCCCTTGAGGAGTCACGACGTGCCACGTCGCTTCGCCCCCCGCGCCGCCGCCGCGGTCATCGCCTGCCTGTCCCTGGCCCTATCGGGTTTCTCCCTGCCGGCGGCAGCGGAGGAGATCGTGCTGCGGGCGGTGAGCGCCTTCGGCCAGAACACCTTCTTCAACCAGCGCTTCCGCGCCTTCGTCGACAAGGTCAATGCCACCGGTGGCGGCATCATGAAGATCGCGATCGTCGGCGGCCCGGATTCGCTGTCGCCGTTCGAGATCGGCAACGCCCTGAGCAAGGGCGAGGTGGACCTCGCCAATACCAGCGGCGCGTTCCACGCCAACCTGGTGCCGGAGGCGCTGGCGCTGTCCTATACCGACAAGAACATGAGCGAGCTGCGCGCCAACGGTGGCTATGCACTGATGGACAAGCTGCATCGCGACAAGGGCAACATGGTGTGGCTGGGCCGCCTCTCCGAGGGGCTGAAGTACCACATCTACCTCAGCAAGAAGATCAGCGGCGCCGACCTGGGCGGGCTCAGGCTGCGCAGCGCGCCGGCGTATCGCGCCTTCTTCCAGGCCCAGGGCGCCACGCCGCTGCAGATGGCGCCGGGCAGCGTCTACGCCCAGCTGGAGAAGGGCACGGTGGATGGCTACGGCTGGCCATCCATCGGCATCTTCGACCTGCGCTGGAATGAAAAGACCAAGTACCGGCTGGAGCCGGGCTTCTACAACGTGGAGGTCGGCCTCTACCTGAACCAGGACGTATGGAACCGGCTGGACGAGGAACAGCGGGCCTTCCTGCAGAAGCAGGTGGCCTGGGTGGAGGCGCAGACCGCGAATGATCTGAAGCTGGAGGCGGCCGAGAAGGCGCGGCAGGCGCGCTCCGGCATAGAGGCCATCACCCTGCCGCCGGCCCAGGCCGATGCCTTCCGCCAGGCGGCGCGCGAAACCGGCTGGGGCAGCCTCGAAGAGGCGTCGCCGGAGCATGTGGAAGAGCTGCGGGCGCTGTTCTGAGGGGCCGGAGGCGCCTGTCGCCCCTGGGGGGGCGCCTCTCTCCCCGGCTCTCTTCCGCGGGGGAGAGGGAGTGTCGCGGCATCCCCATGCGTAGTGCTGCTGGGCTGGGTTGCGGCTTGATTCCCGAGTTGATCCGCCGCAGCGGGCTTTCCGGCCCAACGGGCTGGGCCCTGTCCGCTAGGCCGCCGTCAGTTCAAGCCAGCGCCAGCTCAAGCCGCCACCCGTTTCAGCTCGACAGCGCCTGCAGCAGGCCGGCGCCCAGTACCGCGGCGGATTGGGCGCCGGAGATGGTGAGCTGGCGATCCACGATGTAGAAGGGCACGCTGCTCACGCCGAGCTTGCGTACCTGCTCCGCCATGCGCTTCACCGCGTCCGCGCCTTCGGTGCCGTCGAGATAGGCCACCACCGCTTCCCGGCGGTCGCCACAGGCGGCGGCGATGTCGGCCAGGGTTTCGGTATCGCCGATGTTGCGGCCTTCCTCGAAGTGGGCGCGGAACAGGGCGTCGGTCAGGCTGCGGACGCGCTCCGGCGTATCGCCGCGCGCCTGCGCACGGTAGGTGAGGCGGTGGGCCTTGAGCGTGTTGGGGCGCACGGCGATGCGGTCGAAGGCGAAGTTCACCCCGTCCGGCGCACCGGCTGCGGCCACCTTGTCATGCAGCGCATCCACTTCGCGCGGGCCGCCGAACTTGTTCTCCAGGTAGGCGCGGTAGGGCTCGCCGGCGGCCGGGGTGTCAGGGTTGAGGAAGAAGGGCAGCCAGTTGAGGCGGACTTCCAGGCCGGGCTGCTTCTGCTGCAGGTCGGCAATCGCCTGGTTGAGGCGGGCTTTGCCGATGTAGCACCAGGGACAGACGAAATCGGATACGAGGTCTACGTTCAGGGTCATGGAGTCGCGGTGTGATTGGAGGCATGCCATGGTAACGGCGGCGCGGTGAAAGTGTCTGCGGCGCCGATGCGGGCGGCCATGCCGGCGGCCGGCGCCGGGCAGGAGAACAGGAAGCCCTGCATCTCGTCGCAGCCCAGTTCGATGAGACGCGCCTGCTGCGCTTCGGTTTCCACACCCTCGGCGACCACCCGCAGATCCAGCGAATGGGCGAGCTGGATGACGCCCGCCACCAGCGCCAGCGCATCCGGGTTGCCCACCATGTCGGCGATGAAGGCGCGGTCTATCTTGATCTGGTCGGCGGTGAAGCGGCGCAGGTAGGAGAGGCTGGAATAGCCGGTGCCGAAGTCGTCGATGGAGATGCGCAGGCCCTGCTGGTTGAGGCGCTCGACCAGCGCCAGGGTGGCGTCGGCATCTTCCATCGCGGCGGATTCGGTGATCTCCAGCGTGATCATCTCCGGCGGCACCTTGTTGCGCGCCAGCGCCGCCGCCAGCCTGGCCTGAAGGTCGGGCTGGCGCAGTTGCAGCGGCGACAGGTTGATCGCCACCGGCACCGGCATGCCGTCGCGCAGCCACTGGCCGGCCTGGCGTATGGCTTCGTCCAGTACCCAGTTGCCCAGCGGCACCATGAGGCCGAAGCGCTCGGCCACCGGCAGGAAGTTGTCCGGCTCTACCATGCCGCGGCCGGGGTGGCGCCAGCGCAGCAGCGCCTCGGCACCGCAGCAGGCGCCGCTGCGGGCATCGCGCTTCAACTGGTAGTAGAGCTCGAACTCGCCGCGGTTGAGGCCGGCGCGCAGATCCTGCTGCAGCTTGATGGTCTCTGCCGCGCCGGCATCCATTTCGGGGGTGAAGAAGCGGTAGGTGGCCTTGCCGTCGCGCTTGGCGTGGTACATCGCCGCGTCGGCGTGGGCGACCAGGCGCTCGGCCGGGCTGTTCTCCGGGAACACCGCGATGCCGATGGAGCAGGACAGGCTGGTGGGGTGCTCATGCAGCTCTATCGGCTGGGAAATGGACTGCACGATGCGTTCGGCCAGCTTGCCCAGCGTCTCCCGGCCGCCGGCATCCTCTACCAGGATGGCGAATTCGTCGCCGCCGATGCGCGCCACCGTGTCGGTCTCGCGGCAGCAGGCGCCGATGCGCCCGCCTATCACCCGCAGCACGGTGTCGCCGGCCTGGTGGCCGAAGGAGTCGTTGATCGGCTTGAAGCCATCGAGATCGATGAAGAACAGCGCCAGCCGGTCGCCGGTGCGTTCGCTGCGGGTGGCGGCGTGGTCTATGCGGTCCTCCAGCACCAGCCGGTTGGCGAGGCCGGTGAGCGGGTCGCGGAAGGCGATGCGCGACAGCTCGCGGTTGGCCGCCTTCAGCGAACGCGCGAGCTTGGCGGTGCGGCTCTGGATGCGGGCATCGACGATGGAGGCGAACAGGGTGGTGGAGAGCAGCAGCAGCGCGGCGCCGCCTATGGTGCCGGCCAGCCAGTAAGTGTCGATCTCCAGGGCGGCGCCGCAGACGCTGTCCAGCGGAAAGTTGGCCGCGGCCATGCCGCTGTAGTGCATGCCGGCAATGGCGCCGCCCATGACGATGGCCGCCAGCCCCTGCAAATTCAGCCGGCGCAGGCCGTTGGCGCGGCGCAGGCCGTGGAACAGCAGCAGCGCGGCCAGGGAGGCGGTGGTGGCGATGGCGGCGGAGGCCGCCACCCAGCCGGCGTGCCACACGATGGGCGGGCTCATGCGCATCGCGAACATGCCGAGGTAGTGCATCGCGCAGATGCCCGCGCCCATGGCGAGGGCGCCGCCGAGCAGCCAGGGCATGGTCAGCCGCGGCCGGCCGGCAATGGCCAGCGCCAGCCCGGAAACCGCCACCACGATCATCCAGGAGAGCAGGGTGAGGACGATGTCGTAACCCAGCGCAATCGGCAGCCGGAAGGCCAGCATGCCGAGGAAGTGCATGGACCAGATGCCGGTCCCCATGGCAATGGAACCGCCGGCCAGCCAGATGCGGGCGAGATGGGGCGGCGCATCGTGGACGCGGCGGGCGAGGTCCAGGGCGACGAAGGAGGCGAAGACGGCGACCACCACCGAGAGCAGGACCAGGCCGGTGGAGTATTCGCTAGGCAGGAAGGCGGCGCTCATTTTCCCTGCCCCTGCGGCGGGCGCAGCTCCTGCTCGACGACGCGGGCGATGGCGGTGAGCTCGGCGATCTGCTCCGGGGTGAGCTGGCGCGGGTGATCGTCGATCACGCACAGCGTGCCGATGCGTGCCCCGTCAGCCTGCAGCGGAAAGCCGGCGTAGAAGCGCACCCACGGCGTGCCGGTGACCAGCGGGTTGTCGAAGAAGCGCTCGTCGCAGGCGGCGTCCGCCACCACCAGCGGCTCGCCGCTGAGGATGGCATGGCCGCAGAAGGAGATCTCGCGGGCGGTCTCTGTCACGCTCGTGCCGCAGGCCGACTTGAACCACTGCCGGTTCTCGTCCACCAGGCTGATCAGCGCAATTGGCACGTTGGCCACCGCCGCCGCCACCGTGGTGAGGGCGTCGAAGCGCTGTTCGGCCGGCGTATCCAGGATGCGCAAGGCATGCAGGCGGGCGAGGCGCTCGGTTTCGTCGTCGGGCAGAGGGGGTGCTTTCATCGGCCGGCCGGCTCAAAGAGGGGCGACAAGTCTGCCAGAAGCGGCGGCGGCCTTGGACCCTGCCGCCAGCATGGGTTTGCGCCGGGCCGGCAGCCTGCCCTGGCGGCCGGCCCGGGGCAGGAAAGCATGGCCAGGGCCCGGCGCTGCCGCTCAGGCGGCGGTGGTGGCGGAGTGGCCCACGTCGCCGCCCGCGGCAGCCGCCGTGTGCGCTGCGTCGTCCGCGCGGGCCTGCAGCAGCTGCGCTTCCACCGCCTGGGCGCGGCGCAGGCCGTCGCGGCCGGCCAGGGCGGCGAGGTAGCGGTCGAACACCGCGCTTTCCGGCAGCTTGCGCCAGGCCTGCAGCCACTGCAGCAGGGAGCCGGTGAGGATGTCGGCGGCGGAAAAGTCCTCGCCCAGCAGGTAGGGGCCCTGGCGCAGCGCATCTTCCACCCGCCGCAGTGCGGCGTCGTAACGCGGCCAGCCCAGGGCCAGCGGCGGCGGCTCGCTCTGCCGGGGGAACATCAGGTCGGCCATCGCCGGCTCCAGCGCCCCTGGCACGTAGGCCAACCAGGTGGCGTAGGCGCCGCGCAGCGGCGAATCCAGCGCGGGCGCCAGCCTGGCCGCCGGCAGCATGTCCGCCACATAGGCGCAGATGGCGGCGCTCTCGCACACCACCGCCGACCAGTCTCCGGCCGGGCCGTGGTCTAGCAGCACCGGCAGCTTGCCGCCCGGGTTCAGCGCCAGGAAGGCGGGCGCCTTCTGGGTGCCCTTGGAGAGGTCGTGATGCACCAGGGAGTAGGCTGCGCCCGCTTCCTCCAGCAGCCACAAGGCGCGGAAGGCGCGGGAATGAGGGGCGTGATGCAGAACGAAGCGCGCGGGTTCCATGGTGGTTTTCCTGTTTTCGATTCGCATGATTACTTGTAGGCCGGGTGGGTAAGGGTGGCAAGCCAGGTGGGAAGCCGTTGCACAGGGCGCGGAATTTCGATTAGTCTAAATATTTCGATATCGAAATTCTTTACATGGAAACGTCTTTGCCAGGGCAGATGCCCGATCAGGTGGATAAGGTGCTGGCCCAGTGGGCGGCAGCGGCGCCGGCGGTAAATGTAGCCCCGATGGCGGTGATGAGTCGCTTGTTCCGCCTGGTCAAGCGGGTGGAGAAGGAGATGGCGCGGCGCTTCCGCGACCATGGCCTGCAGGAGGGCGAGTTCGACCTGCTGGCGACGCTCTACCGCGCCGGCCCGCCCTGCGCGCTGACGCCGCAGCAATTGGTGCACGCCATCCTGCTGTCTTCCGCCGCGATGACGCACCGGCTGGACCGGCTGGAGGCGGCCGGCTTCGTCCGCCGCGAGGCCAACCCGGAGGACCGCCGCAGCGTGGTGGTGGTGCTGACCGGGGCCGGGCAGGCAGCGCTGCTGCGCGCGCTGGGCGACTATCTGGACGTGATGGAGTCCTTCCTCGCGCCGCTGGATGCCGCCGACCGCGCCCGGCTCGCCGGCCTGCTCAAGGCCATGCTGCTGTACCCGGATGGCGATGGAGGCGTGCTGTGAACGGGCCGGCGGCCAGATCCGCCGCCCCGCAGTTGTCGCCGCTGTTCCTGTTGGCGGTGGTGGTGGCGGTGGGCCTCAACCTGCGGCCGCCGCTGGCCACCGTCGGCCCGCTGCTGGAGTCGCTGCGCGCGGCCACCGGCATGTCCTACCAGGCCGCCGGCCTGCTCACCACCCTGCCGGTGATGGCGATGGGCGCGCTGGCGCTGGGCAGCGCCTGGGTGCTGCGCCTGGGCATGCGGCGCGGCATGAGCATCGGCCTGGTGCTGATCCTGCTGGCCAGCGCGCTGCGCGGCGTATGGGCGGAGCCGGCCGGGCTGCTGCTGTCGGCACTGGTGGTCGGCGTCGGCATCGCGCTGGTGCAGGTGCTGCTGCCGGGGGTGATGAAGGCGGGCGCGCCGGCCGCGGCCGGGCGGCTGATGAGCTTGTACGTGACTGCCATCATGGCTGGCGCGGCGCTCACCGCCGCGTTCGCGCCGCTGCTGTCCGCCAGCCTGGGCTGGCAGGCGACGATGGCGCTGTGGGCGCTGCCGGTGTTGCCGGCGCTGCTGTTGTGGCGGCGCTGCGCTCCGGCCCTGCCGGCGGTAGCTGTCGCCCCGACGGCCAGCGGCGGGGTGGCGGTGGCGCGCCGGCTACGGGCATGGACGCTGGCGCTGTACTTCGGCATCGGCACCAGCGCCTACACCCTGATCCTGGCCTGGTACGTGCCCTACTACCAGCAGCTGGGCTGGAGCGCGCAGCAGGCCGGGCTGCTGCTGGCCGGCCTGACCGCCTGCGAGGTGGCGGTGGGCTTGGCGGCATCCTGGGCGGTGGCGCGCTGGCACGATCGCCGGCCGCTGCTGGTGGCGGTGATCGCTGCCAGCCTGGCCGGCCTCGCCTGCGTGGTGCTGGCGCCGCTGGCGCTGGCGATTCCGGCGATGGTGCTGCTCGGCCTGGGCATCGGTGGCCTGTTTCCGCTGACGCTGGTGGCGACGCTGGACCACGCCGGCAGCCCGCGTGAAGCCGGCGTGCTGGTGGGCTTCGTGCAGGGCGTGGGCTACCTCGTTGCCGGCTGCATGCCTTTCCTCGCCGGCGGCCTGCGGGATGCGCTGGGGGGTTTCGAGCCGGCGTGGATGGCGATGGCCGGCATGATGCTGGTGATGCTGCCGATGACCTGGCGCCTGTCGCCGCGCAGCGTGCTCGCTTATGGCACGGCGGCGCCGGCCACCGCCGCCGCCTGAGGGTTCAGCCCGCGGCGGCGCAGCGGCGCAGCGCCTCGATGTCGCCGCCGACGATCTCCGCCAGGTGGCGGCTGATCTTCTGCACCGGCCAGTTCCACCAGGCGATTTCCTCCAGCGCGGCGACGATGTCCGGCGAAAAGCGCTGCTTTACCGGCTGCGCCGGGTTGCCAGCCACCACGGTGTAGGCCGGCACGTTGCGGCTGACGACCGAACCGGCGGCGATGATGGCGCCGTTGCCCACCTTCACCCCCGGCAGGATCATGGCGCCGTAGCCTATCCAGACGTCGTTGCCGATCACGGTGTCGCCCTTGTAGGGTAGGTCGCCGGCGTCCGGCATCACCTTTTCCCAGCCCTGGCCGAAGATCTGGAAGGGGTAGGTGGAGAAGCCGGACATCTTGTGGTTGGCGCCGTTCATGATGAAGCGCACGCCGCGCGCCAGGGCGCAGAAGCGGCCTATCACCAGCTTGTCGCCGATGAAGGGGTAGTGGTAGAGCACGTTGCGCTCGAAGTGCTCGGCGTCTTCCGGATCGTCGTAATAGGTGTAGTCGCCGATGAGGATGTTGGGGCTGGCGACGGTGTTGCGGATGTAGCACACCTGCGGGAAGCCCGGCATGGGGTGCGGATCCAGCGGATCGGGGCCGTTCATGGCTGGGCGTCTCCGGTGAGTTCCAGGTGCAGCAGCGGGTAGGGGCGGCCGGCGCCATCGGTGGCGGAGCGGCCGCGCTGGCGGAAACCCTGGGCAAGGTAGAAGGCGGTGGCGGCCGGGTTCTGCTCGTTCACATCCACCCGGCGGATGCCGAGCCGCGCCACCGCGTGGCGCAGCAGCTGGCTGCCCACGCCCTGGCGGTGCCGGTCCGGGGCGACGAAGAGCATTTCCAGCATGTCGCCGGCGGTGCCGGCGAAGCCCAGCAGGCGGCCCTGGTGGTCGAGGGCGCCGAAGAGCGCGACCGCCGGCAGGTAGGCGGTGGGCAGGGCTGCGCGGATTTCGGCGATGTCGGTTTCGGCGAGGAAGCCATGGGTGGCGCGCACCGCCGCTTCCCACAACTCGACGATGGCCGGGTAGTGGCTGGCGGTCAGCGCCTCCAGGGCGAAGGGGGCCGCGGCGGCCGGCGGCTGCGGGTTTCCATAGGGGGCCATGGCGTCATCATGCGGTGGAGGGGCGCTGAGGCTAGCGAGGTGCAGGCATGGCCGTCAAGGCGATGACCGGCGGGCGAGCCGGGCGGAGGCGTGGTGAGCCGATGGGGCGTGGCGCTCAGCCTGCGGCCTTGGTGAAGTCCAGCCCTATGTCGGTGCTGTCCTGGCCGCGGTGGATGCGCAGCACCGCGGCGGCAGTGTCGCGCGGCAGCAGGAAGAGCAGCTCGCCGTCCTTGGCGGCTTCGCCTTCCACCAAGTCGCCCAGCGGCTCCGCGGGCGGCAAAGGCCGGCTGTCCACCAGCAGGCGGAAGTCGCGGTCCCAGAAGGGCTGGGGGAAGCGGTCGCGGTTGTGCATGCGCAGCCGCAGGCTGAGGGTGTCCTGCTCGGCGTTGCGCGGCGACAGCGTGGCGGCGAGCAGGGTGAAGGCGACGGTGTCCAGCCGGTATTCGCGTTGCACCGGCAAGGCCACCGCCCGGGCGGCGGGCACCGCCTGGGCGGGCTGGCCGGCGCTGTCCGCCGGCTCCGCCGGGCCACCCTGCGTTGCGTGGCCGGCGACGTCGCTCGCGGCGGCGCTGCGGCCTTCCAGCCAGCCGCTCTGGTGCAGCGCTGCCGCCAGGGCGGAGATGACCGCCGCCACGCCGGTGAGGATGCCGGGCAGGGTGCGCCACCAGTGGGGTGAGCCGTCCTCGTCAGCCATCTCCGTCTCCCTAGCGCCGGCCGTTCATCCAGTCTAGGCAAGCTGCCGCCGGCTGAGGCATGCGCTGTTTTCCAGGCGACGGACGGGGCTTTGCCGCGCCGCTGCCTGCCGGCGGCAGACCGCCCGGCCGGGGAGCGGAGGCCCGCTGGCCCGCCCTCAGGGCGGAGGGCTGCGCTTGTTTCCTTGTCGGCTCAGCCGGCGGAGCCGGCTTCGCTGAGCACCGGCCGCAGCAGCGGCGGCTCGCCGGAGAGGGCGGGCGGCAGGCGTTCCGGCAGTTCCACCGAGCGGGCGAGCCGGTTGCGCAGGCGGCGGCCGGAGAGCACCACCAGGATGCCGTCGCGGCCCTGGCCGGGGTCGGGCCGCACCACGCTCTCGGCGAGCGCCGCGTGGCCGGGGAACAGGGTGGAGATGGGCTCCACATGCTGGCTCGCCACCTCCAGGGTTTCCGCCAGGCCATGGGCGAGGATGCCGAAGGGGGCGCCGTGGCCGGTGTCGTTGTCGCGGCCGCTGCTTTCGCCGGCGCGCACGATCACCACCTGGCGGTAGCCGTTTTCATCCACGCCGCGGCCGAAGCGCAGTTCGTGCTTGAGGTCGAACACCGGTACCGGGTTGCCCTGGTACATCAGCACGCCGCGCACCGCCGGCGGCATGCCGGGCACCGGGGTGATGCCGCTGGCGTCCACTGCCTCCAGTACCTCGCTGCAGAGCAGGCCCAGCCATTCGTCGCCGATGTGGAAGGTGGCGATCTCGGTGGTGGCCAGGCCGGGCTCCAGCGCGCGCCGCGCGCTGGCGCGCAGGCGGCCGGCCGGCGCGGCGGCGCTGTCGGCCATGACCTGGCCGAGGGGAATGAAGACCAGCGCGAACACCTCGTTGCGGTAGGCATCCTCCGCGCCCTTGTATTCGCGGTAGCCGGTGGAGAGGCGGCTGCCCACCGCGTAGTAGGCGCCCTGGTGGCTGACGATGCCGGAGCCGCCGTCTACGAGGAACTCCGCCGCCACCGGCAGCAGTTCGCCGGCGGTGAGGCCGGGCAGTGTGCTGGCGATGACGCGGCGGCCGCGCTCGGCGAACACCGCGAAGCTGCCGGCCAGTGGCTGGCCCTGGGTGTCGCGCGGCAGGGCGTCCTGCAGCATGGCGTCGAACTGGGGCGCGGCGTCGAAGACGATGCCGATGCCGCCCACCCCGGCGCCGTCCGGCGAGAAGATGGGGGCGGCGTAGATGTAGGTGTGGCGGCCGGCGTAGAGCGGCGTCGGCTCGAAGGCGGACACCGCGTACTGCTGGGAGTCGTCCAGCGCCAGGGTGCGCCGCACCCACTCGTCGCCGAGGCTGCTGCCGACCTGGCCGGCGTGGGCCGGGTTGGAGACGGCGACGACGCGGCCGTGGCGGTCGAACACCACCAGGTTGTCATAGACCGTGTAGAGGGCGTTGATGCCGGCCAGGATGGCACCGATGCGCTGGCGGCTGGCTTCGCCGTGGGGATCGCCGGCGAGCAGCTCGCGGAAGACGGTGGTGAGCGCCCACCAGCGGCAGTCGTTGGCGCGCTCGTAGAGGTTGCGGTCCATGATGTCTATGGCCAGCGCGGCGAGGAACTCGCTGTCGCCGAGGATGGCGGACACCACCGTCTGGTGCAGGTTGCCGATGGAGCGCTCGAACACGTCGCGCGTCTGCAGGCCGGTGTGGCCGATCTCGCCCAGCAGCACCTTGGAGAAGCCGGTGTTGAGCGAGCCCTGGGCGCGGCTCTGTTGCACGCTGCCGTTCCACACGGAGCGGTTGAGTTCCTGCTGGATGCGGTCGGCGTGCTCCGGGATGCTGCGCATCTCGGCGGAGAACAGGGTGGGGCTGCGCATCACGCCGGCCACCAGCGCCGGCGGCACGCTTGAGAGGCGGTCGGCACCGTCGTCGGTGAAAGCGTGCTCCAGCGGCACCATGACGTGGCCCAGCCAGCCCGGGCCGCTGTAGCCC
>NZ_WUEI01000101.1 GCF_012911025.1 Azoarcus sp. TTM-91
TCGGTTCGGGGAAAGCCCCGGCGACAGGATGCGAGTGAGAACCGGCAAGGTGTGAGCGCTCAGGGCGCCCGGAAAAGACAACGCGGCCGCGAGGCTCTCACCACCGCGTCAGCGGTTTAGTTCAACGCCTGAATTAAGCCGAGCCGCGAAGCGGCTTCGGCTTGAATGAATTGTTAGGTGCTGACCGCACCCGTATCAGCTGCGCTTTGCCAAACGACGCGGCCAGGGCCATTGGAACCTGGGAACTGCCAGCCCATATGAGTGACTGTATCAATCACGGAGCAAGCAAGTTCAGCCGTGGCCTTTCTGAGTTGCGCTAGAAAATCAACGCCGATGGGCGTGTCAAATACTTCGCCTTGCTTATTCACGAAAAATGGAACGCTGAGCCCACCCGAGTTTGGCGCGCCCCACGATCCGTGACATATGGCATTTCGAGTTCTACAAGCCTCACGAAGGTCATCCAGGAGGCTGTCGAAATTTTCTATGTCTAATCCGGGGTGATCCCGAACCGCCTTTCCGTAAGTGTCGATGAGGCCTCCCAGAGGGTCTGAGAGCGAACGCGTAAGCTTTGGAACCCAAGCCTCGTATGCGGCCACGATCTCGCTGTCTTTGTAAGGCGTAGTGGCTGTGACAGCAAAGATTGCTTTTAGCAAGGTCTCTTCTAGAAAGCCGAAAGCTCCCACCGCACGGCCGAGCGCCTCCCAGAACGCTGGCGAATGGACGTGAGTTGGGAAGTAATCGGCTAGGCCAGAACGCTGAACAACGTAGCCCGTAGCTTTTTCTTTCTTCAACGGCGATACCTCTTCACTCAGCACCTAACGTTCAAGGTAACCGGCCTTGCGCGGCTTTATGCGCAAGGTCCGGCTGACCGCAGGGTTGGGCGTCAGTGACGACCCCAGAATTGCTGATTGCATCTTGAAAAGCTAGGCCAGCAGCGACGGTGTAGCACTTTGGACTGGAATCCGTAGCGTTGAATGAGCCTCCGATCACGCGCACGGTTGTTTCAACGCAATGCAATTCCAACCTTTCAAGTAGTCCAGTGATGCCGTTCAGAACAGCGGAAGAATACTCAGGTGGTATCTCTTCCGAAGATACTTCCCACGAAAAGGACAACATCTGTGAACTTGAGGGCTCGACCACGAGCACAACATGCCCATATGAATCGCGTGATGACGCCTGCCGAATAAAGCGGCCCTCCGTTTTACTTCGCTCACGAAATCGAAGGATATTCATGACGCCCAACGTGTTTTAGCCCGCAGATCTGCGGGCTCGTTCTAGACGCTGCGGTATATCCGGTCGGACCCCGCAGCACGAAGCCGTTGATGATATTGAACTTTATGGGAATCCGTTTTTATGAACCGTCATAACCAAACTGACAAACCCCGCAGACCTTGGAGCGAGCCACCTACTCCACCGTTGCCGACCGGCCCGACTGCTCGGCCAGGACCGGAAACACGTTCTGTATGAGCACTACCGCTTACGAACCGAATAGTCGCAATGCCTATATCCGGTTCCCTTGCGTGCGCCGTTCAAGCCCTTCGCCATTTCGAACCTCCCTCCGCAGCGCAATACACGGCAACTTCTGCCCACTCTTTGCATAGCCACAACAAATGATCTGCGCATCAATTCTGACCCCAAAGGCATTTCACACAATGATGAATAAGTCACACCCCGCGCTCAGGAGGCATGGCAGCACTACGTTTGCATGACGGCAAGCGAGAGTGATTGGCAAGGAAGGCTTCGGGAAACACCGCGGCGGTTCGTATCTGCCGCAATGCCTTCCCCATTCCACTGCGAACGCGCGGATGACGAGGAAGTACTAGCCCGCCGCATGAAGCGGGCTGAAGGCGAGCAAGCATTGCGCCGCTCGCAAAAAAAAACGGGGGCGCGTCTGCCGACGCGCCCCCGTTGTCGCTCAGGCGGTGATCAGTGCTCTTCGCTGCCGCCAACCACGCGGTAGATCGCCGCGCCGAGTACGGCGCCGACGATGGGGGCTAGCCAGAACAGCCACAGTTGCGCCACGGCCCAGTCGCCGACGTAGAGGGCGACGGCGGTGCTGCGGGCGGGGTTTACCGAGGTGTTGGTGACCGGGATGCTGATGAGGTGGATGAGCGTGAGGCAGAGGCCGATGGCGATGGGGGCGAAGCCGGCGGGGGCGCGGCGGTCGGTGGCGCCGAGGATGACGATGAGGAAGAGCGCGGTGAGCACGACTTCCGCAACCAACGCAGCCTGCAGGCTGTAGCCGCCGGGGGAGTGGTCGCCGAAGCCGTTGGAGGCGAAGCCGGCGGTGACGTCGAAGCCGGCCTTGCCGCTGGCGATGAGGTAGAGCACGCCGCCGGCGGCGAGGCCGCCGAGGACCTGGGCGGCGATGTAGGGCAGCAGGCCGGTGGCGGGGAAGCGGCCGGCGGCCCACAGGCCGATGGAGACGGCGGGGTTGAAGTGGCCGCCGGAGATGTGGCCGACGGCGTAGGCCATGGTGAGCACGGTGAGGCCGAAGGCGAGGGAGACGCCGACGAAGCCGATGCCGAGTTCGGGGAAGCCTGCCGCCAGGACCGCGCTGCCGCAGCCGCCGAAGACCAGCCAGAAGGTGCCGATGAATTCGGCGCCGATTTTGTTCATGGGTGTTACCTCTCTGTGAAAGTGAAGAAGCGGCCCGGCATCGCGCCGTAGCCATTCGATGCGGCCTCGCAGGGGCTCGTCGGAGCGTACGAAGCGCAGGGAGGGAGAGGCCGGCGCTGCACGGAGGCAGCGCCGGTCTGGAAAGGAATTCCTCGGTTTGGAGCGTGCAAGAGACAGGCTGGCGTACCGAATACTTTGTAGTCGGGGCGCGGCGGCTTCGGCAAGCCGAGCGGCAGGCCGGCCAGCAGGAGCGCGCGGGAGCCTGCCTGCTACCAAGCCCGCAATCAGATGACGGAGGCCGTTCGCCCTGAGCCTGTCGAAGGGTGTCGCGGATACGGGTTTCGGCAGGCTCAGCCCGAACGGCTGGCGTGTATTCGGTTGCCCGCTTGATAGTGCAAGCAGTGCTCGGCGCAAGCGGCAGGCCATTGCACCAGCGCTTGCTCCTGCTCTCGGTTCGAGTGCGGAAGCGGTGGCGGCGAAATACGGGCGGCGAGCGCCCTTACCACCCTTGCGATCCCGGTTCGTGCTCTCCGCGCCCTCACTTGCGATGCTCGAAGCCCCGGCTCCCGAAACTCTGACGCCCACGCCTCGGGTGCTTGAGCCTCGGGTGCTTGAGCCTCCGGTACTTGAGCCTCCGGTACTTGAGCCTCCGGTGCCCGAAGCCCCAAAGCCCGAGCCTTCACCACCGGAGCCTCCAGCACCAGCAGCGCGCCCCCACCTCCCGACACCCCGGCCGCGGGTCAGCAGGCTGACCCACGGCGAGGCACCAGACAGCGCCAGCACGCTCACCGCCCCGCTCCCGGATCAGAACGTGGCGAGCACGTTCAGGAACCAGCCGCGGCTGTCGTAGGACAGGTCGGTGAGGTCGTCGGAGTAGTCGGTGAAGTTGTAGCCCACGCCCATCTTCACGTGCTGGCCGACGTGGCGGTAGATGGCGACCAGGGCGCCGGCGCGGGCGTCCTTGGCTTCCTGGGCGCGCAGCTTGCGCCATTCCACCAGCGCATCCCATTCACGCACGAAGTGCCAGTCGGCGCGCAGCACGACGAGGTCGGCGCGGCTCTTGAACCACTCGCTGTCCGGGTTGGTGAATTTCAGCTCGCCGATGCGCAGGCCGTACTTGGCGCCCAGCGACAGCCAGGGGTAGGCATCCCAGATGGTGTCGACCGAGAACACCTGGCTGCGCTGGGCGTAGTCGGCGGACTGGCCGCTGGCGGAGAGCTGACCGGAGGACGGCACGTTGTGATAGTTGGTGTACTTGAACAGCGTGTTCCAGCGGTCGTTGTCTATGGGCCGGTAGGCGGCGCCGAGCACGAACTCGTGGAAGTCGCCGTCCCAGTAGCTGCCGCCACTGTTGCTGCTGCGCGAGACGTTGAACTTGCCGATGAGGCGCCAGGACGGATCGGCCTGGTAGCCGAGGGAGTTCTTCATCAGCCAGGTGCGGCCAGTGCCCGAATCCGATTCGTCGCGGCGGAACTCCAGGCTGCCGGCGTAGCGCGTCTTGTCCTTCTTGTAGCCGACGGCGAAGCCGACCGCGTTGCGCTTGTAGTCGCCGCCCAGCGGATCGCTGATGCGGCCGGTTTCGGCCTTCACGCCCATGGTCCAGTCATCGAAGGGGGCGAGGTCCACCCCGAAGGCGTGGGTGAGGCCCTGCGGGCCGGCGCCGTGGGTGAGGCGGTTCTCGCCGAACACCCGCGCCGTTTCGCTGACGCGGTAGTCGGCGCCGCTCACCCAGGTGCCGTGGCGGCCGCGCCAGGCGTATTCCGGGTCTTCGGTTTCGATGACGTAGTTCAGGTAGACGTTGCTGCGGTCGCTGATGCGGTATTCGCCGCCCACCAGGCCGCCGGGGCCACCGTTGCCGCCGGAGGCTTCGGCCTTGACCCGCAGGCGGTCGGTGACCTGCATGCTGCCGCCGGCGCCGACGCGGTTGTTGTCGTCGCGCTCTTCGGTGCGCTCGGCGGTGCCTTGCACATAGCCGTACACCGCCCAGTCGTCGGCGCCGCCTTCTTCCTTCTGCGGCTGGTAGTCGGCGCGCAAGATGACGTCGGTGCGGCGGCCCTGCTGCGCCAGCGTGGGGCTGGCGATGAGGCCGGGGGCGGTGTTGCGGCGTTCGTCCTGGCGCACGCCGGCGGACAGCGCCCATTCCTCGTCGAGCTGGTGGCGCAGGCCGGCTTCGATGTTGCTGCGGTCCTGGATGTCGCCGTCGCGCACATCGGCCTTGAGGGTGACGCGGTCGCGCTCGGTGACGTCCACCTCGGCGCGGGCGCCGCTCTGGGTCACCGCTTCACCGGCGATGGAGATCTGACCGGGGCCGCTGTAGCCGGCCTCGCGGTCCTGCCAGTAGGCGGAGACACTGCCGCGGGTGCTGTCGGTGACTTCGGCCAGGTCCACCGTGGCCTCGATGCGCTTGGCGCTGGCGCTGCGGCCGTCGGTGGAGGTTTCGTTGAAGCCGTAGCCGCCATCCACCGAGCTGACCAGCGAATCCCCGGCGCCGCTGGAGCGGGCGAACTCGGCATGCACCGAGGTGCCGGGGGCGACGCGCACCAGCACGTCGGCGCCCTTCAGCGTCTGCCGGCTGGCGTCCTCGCCCTGGCGGAAGCCGGTGAGGCCGAGGCGCAGGTAGTCGTTCACCCAGTGGGTGGCGCGCAGGCCGGTGGCGAAGCTGTCCACCTTGTCCAGGCCGGGCACGTATTCGTAGCTGGCGACGAGGTAGAGCGGGTTGCCGGACAGGGTGGAGGTGTAGACCAGGCCGGCGCCGCTGGCGGTGGAGGGCAGCGGCGAGTTGAGGATGACGCGGCCCTGCAGGTAGTTCACGTCGTAGTCCAGGCCGGGGGTGAGCAGGCGGCGCTCGACCACCAGGCCGGAATCCTTGTCGCGCACTTCCACCCACACCCGCTCGGAGCCCTGGGTGATGTCCTGGTGGCGCAGGTAGTAGAGCGAGCCGCCGGTGCCGCGGAACTCTTGCCGCGCCGGCAGAGTGCCGGGGTCGGCGGCGAAGGCTTCGGCCACCGTGCGGCGCTCGCCGAAGGAGGTGGCGTCGTCCGAGGCGTAGCGGCCCTTGGCGCCGTACAGGCCGCGGGAGTATTGCACCAACTCGCTGCCGGTCCAGCCGGTCTGGAAGTTGCCCCACATGACGTGGGAGTCGCCCTTCTCCAGGCGGACGTAGAACTTGCCCTGGGTGGGGGCGTCATCCACCGTGGTGCTGTCGTCGCCATAGACCGGGTAGTAGGCGTCCGGGTCGATGTTGCGCAGCAGGTAGCGCGGGTCCTTGGAGGAAAAGTTGCTGAACAGGTCTTCCAGCGGCTGCTCGCGGGTGTCGGCGGCGGCGGTGAGCAGCCAGTCGCCCTTCACCTTGCCCTTCAGGTAGAAGGCGGTGCGGCCGTCGATGTAGGTCTCGTTCTTGTAGTGGTCGCTGTCGCCGGTGACCAGCTCTGCGCGCTCGCGCTTGCTGGTGGAATTGCGGCCGACGGTGAGGTCGGCCACCGCGATGTAGAACCAGTCGCTGTCGGGAATGGAGACATTGCGCCGGTACTGCGCCATGCGGCCGTCGGCGGCTTCCACCGCGATGTCCACCGCATGCGGGCCGGCGGGCAGGATCTGGCGCAGCACGAAGCGGCCCTGCGCATCCACCGGCACCGCCATGCCCAGCGCCTGCACCTTGCGGCCGGCGGCAACGTTGCGGCCGCTGACGGTGATGGTGCCGCCCTGCACCGGGATGTTGCTGAGCGCCAGCGCGTTCTCGCCCCAGCCGGTAAGCGCTTCGCGCGCCGGCGTGTCGCGGTCGGCCAGCGGCCGCGGGCGGGCGGCGACGGACAGGGTCTTCACCGCGGTTTCGTCGAAGCGGCCCTTGCTGTCATACACCCGCAGCACGTACTGGTAGTCGCCCTGGCGCAGGTCGCTGTCGGGGAAGGCGCCGCCATTGGCCTGCTCGGCCGGCACCGTCCATGCCACCGGCCGCTCCCAGTTCATCGGCAGCACCGCCAGCGGTTTGGCGGCGGGGGATTCGCCGGCGCGGAAGAGGCGGATTTCGGCCTTGTCCACCCAGGCCAGGTAGTTGCTGTAGCCGCGGAAATGCACCGCGCCGCCACGCAGGGCGACGTCTTCCTCCGCCCAGGCGTTGAGCGCCGGGCGCACCGCCAGGTCGTCGTACTTCACCTGGATGTCGGCCTTCTCCAGCGCCACGTCGGCGCAGCGCTGGCGGTCGGCTTCGTTCACCGGCGCCGTGTCCAGCGGCTCGCCGTCCACGGTGACGCGGAAGGGCAGATCGGCCTCGCCGAGCGCGCCGCAGGCTCGCGGGTCGGCGGGCGCCGGCTGCGGCTGCACCGCCACCACGTCTTCGTACCAGGCGGAGATTTCCACCCGGCGGTTCTTCGCCATGCCTTCCGCCGTGTCGTTGCTCGCCACCGGCCGCAGCGGGCCGTGGCCGGACAGGCTGACCGCCTCGGCGGCCAGGCCCAGGCGTTCGCGCAGGTACTGGGCAACGGCCAGCGCGCGCGCTTCAGACAAGCCCTGGTTGTCGCCGAAGCGGGCGCGGGCTCGGGCCGACAAGCGCTGGCTGTCGGTGTGGCCGGATACCGCCAGACGCACGCCGCGCTTGCCGCGCAGCTCCGCCACCAGGGCATCGAGCTGGGCGGTGGCGGCCGGCGTGAGGTCGGCATAGCCGGAGGCGAACTGGGCGCGGCCGCCCTCGTCGCTCAGCTGGCGGCTCACCGTGGCCGCCTGTTGTGGCGGCGGGGTGGTACGCATCGCCTGCAGCTCTTCCCGGCTCACGCCGGAGGGCAGCGGCCACAGCGTGGCCTGCCACTCACCCGGCGACGGCACCGGATGGACTTCGACGCGGGCGTTGTCGATGCGCTTGCCATCGACTTCACCCTCTTCCGCCTGCGCGGTCGCCGGGAACAGGGTGGCCAGCGCGGTCAGCGTGGCGATGAAGGACAGCTTCCGCTTCATGGCCGGATGCCTGCGTTGCGCGCTCATTGCTGCTCTCCCTGCGCGCCAGCGGCAGCGCCGATGATTTCGGTTTCCACCACCAATGGCGGTCTGTCGTCCTCCCCGTTGTTGCCGTCGCCGGCAGCCTGGTAGAAGTCCTTGAGTCGCGCCGCGAGCGCGGCGAGGCGGTCCTTGGCCTGGGCGGCGTCGGTGGCGCCGCGGTAAGCGAAGCGCACCACCGCCGGCCGTTCGGCCAGTTGCGGCACCAGGGCGGCCAGGCGCGCATCCCATTCGGGTGCCAGCGCATCGCCGGCGAAGGCGCGGCCATCCACTTCGATGCGGAACACCTTGTGCACCGTGGCGCCGAAGTTGAGCTTCACCATCTTCCCGCGGGTGGTGCGCACGTCACGCGGGTTCTCGGTGGTGATGCGGTAGCCCGAGGGCAGGGTGCGTTCGTCCAGCTTCATGACGAAGTTGCTGCCACGGTCCTGCTGCGGGATATCGGCGCAGGTGACGTGGAAGCGGCCTTCGGCGTCGGTGGTGACGAGCAGGCCGCGGGCGGTGGCCACCCGCACGTTGGGAATGCCCGGCTCGCCGTCGTCCTGGTAGCCGTTGGCGTTCTTGTCGTCGAACACCTTGCCGATGATGTCGGAGCAGTCGAACAGGGGATCGGGGATCACCCGCACCACCGCCGAGCCGATATTGGAGATGCGCTCGCCAGCCAGGCTGTTGTAGGCCCAGGCGAGGTTGGTGTACTCGCCCTCACCCACGCCGGCGCCGACCACCAGCACCAGGCGCACCGTCTTGGTCTCACCGGCGGCGAAGGTCTGGCCGGCCCAGTTGAGGCTGCGGCCATTGGCGGCCGGCTCGGTGGGCACGAACACCGTGCTGCTGCCGTGGCGGATGCTGGCGCTGCCGCTGCGGTACTTGAAGCCGGCCGGCACCTGGTCGATCAGATCGACGTTGGCCAGCGTGGCCGACAGCGTGTTGGTGGCGGTAACGGTGTAGGGCACCAGGCCACCCTTGGAAACGTTCACCAGCGGCGAGGTCTTGGTGATGCGGATGGCGCCGCCAAGGATGGGATCGACCGGGATGTGGTTGTTCACCACATCGGCCGAAACACCCGCCGTCAGCACGAAGCTGAGGTAGTACTGGGTGGTGTTGGCTGTGGCGCTGATGGCGCTCTCGCAAGCCAGCGGGTCGTGCTGCGGCGTGGCCGCCGACGGCGCGTCGGTGGTCTGCTGCACCAGCGCGGGCGAAGGCGTGCTGCCCACCACCGGGGTGTTGGTGCAGGCCGGCAGGATGTCCGACTCGCCCGGCATGTAGCCGGCCGGCGCGGTCACCGTCAGCCGGTAGGTGCCGGCGGGCGCGGTCGGCAGCAGCAGGAACTGGTACAGGCCGTCGCTGCCGGTGGTCTGGCTGCCGGCACCGCCCAGCACGTGGCTGGCGGCGTCGAAGCCGGCCGGGCCGGTGAGGGTGACGACCGCGCCGCTGACCGGCTGGCGCGTCACCGCGTCATACACCACGCCCTGCGGGTCCAGCGGCAGGCTCTGCTCCACCGTGTTGGTGCCGGAGGCCAGGGTGAGGCCTTGCAGCGAACCATCGGCATTGCTGGCGCCGGCCGGGTTGGCGGCCTGGTCCTGCGTGCCGTTGCTGAAGGGCAGGCCCTGTTCGTTCGGCACCGCGCGGCCCAGCGCCATGCCGGTGCTGGCTTCGCGGAAGCGGACCTGGTAGCCCGGCCCCGGCGCCAGGCCGGTGAAGCTGTAGCTGCCATCCACGCCGGAGGTGGTGCTGGCGATCTGCACGCCGTCCAGCAGCAGTTCGACCAGCCAGCCTTCGACGCGCGGTTCGCCCGCATCCAGGCGGCGGTCGTGGTTGAGGTCGCGCCACACCGTGCCGGCCACGCTGGCGGCGTCGGCGATGGCGGTGGGATCGGTGGCGGTGTTGTTGCTCTCGTAGCCGGCCGGCTCATTGCCGCCGGAGACGGTGGCGGTGTTGACCAGCACCTGGCCAGCGAGGCCGGCGGCCACCGCTACGCGCAGCACGATAGGCGTGCCGCTGCCGCCGGCGGCGACCACTTCGTCGGTGGCGCAGCTCACCGTCTGGCCGGCGGCGCTGCAGTTCCACACGCCGCCGCTGGGCAGCAGCGCCGGGGTGATGCCGGCGGGCAGCGTATCCACCACGGTGATGGTGCCGCTGCTGGGCTGGCTGCCGACGTTGCTCACCGTCAGCGTGTAGTAGCCGGTGTTGCCGCCGGCGGCGAAGCTGGCCGGCGTGTGGGTCTTGGAGATCGCCAGGTCGGGCGCCGCGCCCGGCACTTCCGGGAACAGGTTGTCGCCGGACACGGTGGTGCTGCCGGTGAGGGCGATGCCGGCGATGCGGCTGGTGACGCCACCCACCGGATCATTCACCGCGCTGCCGCCGGCGCTGCCCGCCACCGGCGTGCCGTTGCTGGTGTTGGCCGGCTGCTGCGGCTGGTCCAGGGTGTAAGTGCCTTCCGGCAGGCCGGTGAACTCGAAGCTGCCATCGGCCAGCGTGGTGGTGCTGCGCGTCACCGGGTTGCCGTTGACGTCGGTGCCGCTGAGATTGATGAGCTGGCCGGCGATGCCGTGGTCGTTGCCGTCGGCCTGGCCGTTGTTGTTGTAGTCCAGGAAGACGCGGCCGCGGATGGTGCGTCCGTTGGGCAACTCGGCGAAGTTGTTGGCGCTGGACACGGTGCCCGGTGGCAGCACGATGTTGCTGATGGCGCTGGGGGTGACGGCCGGCGTGGTCGCCGTGCCGGCGCTGCCGCCATTGCCGACCGCGCCCGGCACGGTGAGGCCGTTGGCGGTATCCGCCGGCTGCGCCGGCTGGGTCACGGTGTAGGTGCCGGGGGCGAGGCCGGTGAAGGCGTAGTTGCCGTTGGCATCGGTGACCGTGTTCAGGTTCACCGGCTGGCCGTTGTTGTCGGTGCCGGTGAGCTGGATGGTCTGGCCGGCGATGCCGGTGTCGCCGCCGTTCTGCGCACCGTTGTTGTTCTGGTCCAGGAACACCGTGCCGGAGATGGTCGAGGTCTGCACCTCGGCGAAGTTGTTGCCCGGCGAACCGGCCACGCTGCCGCCGCTGCTGGCGAGCAGGATGTTGGCGATGGCGCTGGTCGGCACGCTGACGGCGGTCGCCGTGCCCGGCGTGCCGCCTCCGCCGCCGGAAACGCTGCCGGCGGTGGTGATGCCGTTCAGCGTGCCGGCCGGCTGGGTCGGCTGGGTGAGGGTGTAGCTGCCGGCGTTGAGGCCGGTGAAAGCGTAGTTGCCGAGCGCGTCGGTGACCACGCTGCGGCTGACGCTGGCGCCGCCCACGGTTTCGACGCCGGTGAGCTGGATGACGACGCCGGCGAGCGGTGCGTCATTGCTGCCGTAGAGGCCGTCCGGCACCACGTCCTTGTCCAGGAACACGCGGCCGGAGATGTAGCCCAGCGGGCTGATTTCCAGCACCGCGCTGGCCGGGTCGACGTTGTCGCCGAAGTCGGTGTGCAGCGCGCTGGCCGGGATGTAGTTGGTATAGCTGCCTTCCACCGTGCCGGTGACGTTCACGCTGATGCGGCAGCCGCCCGCCGGAACCTTGGCGCCGGCGGCGTAGCGCACCGTGCCGCTGCCGGCGGTGGCGGTGACCGTGCCCGGGCAGGTGGTGGCCAGGCCGTTGGGGCTGGCGATGACGAGCGCGCCCGGTGCCGTCGGCAGCACGTCCTCGAAGGCGGCGGCCAGGGTCATCTCGCTGCTGTTGGTGTTGCCGAGCACGATGGTGAGCGTGGAGGTTCCGCCGGCCGGGATGGACACCGGGCTGAACTGTTTGGCCACCGTCGGCGGCGCCGACACCACCACCTGGGCGGTGGCCGGCTCCTTGTTGCGCACGCCTTCCACCGTTTCCAGCGCATTGGCCGGGATGGTGTTCACATAGGTGCCCGCGACGTTGCTCACCGTATCCACCTGCACCTGGCAGCTGCCGCCCGCCGGCAGCGTGGCGCCGGCCAGCTGCACGCTGGTGGCGGAGCTGGGCGCGGTCACCGTGCCGCCGCAGGTGGTGGCGGCGTTCGGGGTGAGCGCCACGCTCAGGCCGCTGGGCAGGGAGTCGGTCAGCGAGGCGCCGGTGAGCGCCACCGTGTTCGGGTTGCTGAGGGTGATGGTGAGGCGGCTGTTCTGGCCCGGCAGCACCGTGGTCGGGTTGAAGGCCTTGGCGATGCCCACCGCGCTGCGCACCTGCAGGGTGGCGCTGGCGCCCGGCGGGGGGTTGCTCACCGAGCCGCCACCGCTGTTGGCGGTGACTTCACCGCCGGCGATGACGTTGGTGTAGCTGCCCTCGGCGCTGGCGATCACATCCACTTCGGCCACGCAGGTGCTGCTCACGCCGCCGCTGGCGGCCGCCAGCGAGGCGCCGGCAACCACCACCTGGTTGTTGCCCGGCGTGCTCAGGCTGCCGCCCGGGCAGGTGATGACCGGGTTGGCGCCGGCCGGCACAGTCATGCCGGCGGGCAGGCTGTCGATCACCGCCAGATCGGTCAGCGGCAGCGACAGCGGGTTGATGAAGCGCAGCGTGAGGCGGGCGCGCTCGCCCGGCAGCACGGTGGCCGGCAAGAAGGACTTCTCCACGCCGATGCGGCCCAGCGTCGCCAGGCTGGCGATAGCGCTGTCGGTATTGCTCACGCCCTGGGCGGTCTTCACCGCGCCCACCGGAATGGTGTTCTGGATGGTGCCGACGGTGAGCGTGGTCACGTCCACCGCGACGGTACAACTGGCATTGCTGCCGCCGGCCAGCGAGGCATCGGCCAGGCTCAGCGAGGTGGCGTTGCCGCTGGCGCTGACCACGCCGCCCGCGCAGCTGGTGGTGGCGTTCGGCACCGAGGCGATGCGCAGCCCGGTGAGGTTGCCGCCGGCCAGGCCGGTGTCGGTGAAGTGGTCGGCCAGCGACAGGCCGGAGAGATCCAGCCCGCCGTTGTTCAGCAGGGTGATGACCAGGCGGCTGGTTTCGCCCGGCGCCTGGATGGTGTTCGGGGTGATGGTCTTGGTCACCACCACGCTGCCGGCGGCCGAGTTCAGCGTGGCGCTGATGGGCGTGGTGTTGGCGACGCCGCCGTCGGCGCTGAGCTGGCCGATGGGGATGGTGTTCACCCACGGCCCGGTACCGCTGCTCTGCACGTCGAACACCAGCTCGCACTGGCCGCCCGGCGGCAGGGTGGCGCCAGCCAGCTGCAGCGAACCCGCGCCCGGCGTGGCGGTGATGGCCACCGGCCCGGCGCAGGTGCTGTAGGCATTGGGCGCCGCGGCCAGCGTCAGGCCCGGCGGCAGGGCGTCGGTGAGGCTGACGTTGTACAGCGTGCCGGTGGTCTCGGTGTTGCGCAGACGGATGGAGACGCGCGACTGGCCGCCCGGCTGCACCGTGGTCGGCGAGAAGCTCTTGCTGCCGGTGAGCGCCGAGCGGAATTCGATGGTGGCGGTGGCCGGCAGCGCGTAGCTGGTGCTGACGGTATTGCCGTCGGCCAGTTGCTGCGTTGCCGCCAGGGTGTTGCCCGGGATGGTGTTGGTGTAGTTGCCGGCGGCGCCGGTGACGTTCACCTGCACCGTGCAGCTGCCGGCGGCGCCGGTGCCGTTGCTGGCGCGCGCCGGCACGGTGGCGCCGGCCAGGGAGACCAGATCCACGCCCGGCGTGGCGGTCACGCTGCCGCCGGCGCAGGTGGTGGCGGCGCTGGCCGGGTTGGCGACCAGCATGCCGGCCGGCAGCGCATCGCTGATCTGTACGTTGGTGAGCGGATTGTGGGTGTTGTTGCTCAGCGTGATGGTGAGCCGCGACACCCCGCCTTCCGGCAGGCTGGTGAGGGAGAAGGCCTTGGCCACGCCGGCGGCGT
Source organism: Azoarcus sp. TTM-91 (assembly GCF_012911025.1). Classification (GTDB taxonomy): domain Bacteria; phylum Pseudomonadota; class Gammaproteobacteria; order Burkholderiales; family Rhodocyclaceae; genus Azoarcus. The sequence continues at coordinate 13,421 of NZ_WUEI01000101.1, forward strand.
GGTTCACCGTCAGCGTCACCTGGTTGGAGGCGGCCGGGTTGCACACCGTGCCGGCGCCGTTGTTATCGGCGACGCTGCAGGCGGGCAGCACGTTGGCGCGAGTCTGGCCGACGGCGGTACCGAACTCCACCTCGGCGGCGAAGGACACGGTACATACCGCCGGGTTACCGTTGCTGCCGGCGTTCATGTCGAACACGAACACCGGGTTGGCGGTATCGCTGTAGTCGTGCGCCAGGGTGCCGGCGCAACCGGCGCCGCTCATGCTGGGCGCCGGGGTGGACACCACCCGCACATTGCCCGGCAGCGGGTCGGCCAGGCGCACCGCGCTCAGCGCGCCGCCGGAGAAGTTGCCGACCTCCACCGTGTAGTAAACCAGGCCGCCGGCCGCCGGGTTGCTGGGCGACTGCGTCTTGTTCAGTTCCAGCATGCCGTGCACCGTCAGCGCGGCGCTGGCCGGCCGGCTGGTGACCGAGCGGCTGTTGCTGACCGCGCCGGCGGCGATGGTGTCGTTGAACACCTTGGAAACGCCGGCCGCATCCAGCGTGGCGGTGTAGGCCACGGTGACGGTGCAGCTGGCGTTGGCCGCGATCGAGGCGCCGGAGAGCTGCACGCCGCTGCCGCCGCCGACCACGCTGGCGCTACCGGAGGTGCAGGTGGTGCTGGCGCCGGTGGCGTTCAGCGTGCCGCCGCTGCCGCCGGCCGGCTCGCCGATGGGATCGTCGGTGAAACCGATGCCGCTGACCGGCACCGAGCCGTCGTTATGGACGGTGATGACCAGGCTGCCGGACTGGCCGGAGCGCATCGGGTTGGGCGAGAAGGCCTTGGTTACCCGCAGCGGCGACACGATGGTGAGATCGTCCGACGAGCTGGAGGCGGTGAGGCCGCGGCTGTTGCCGACGTTGGCGCCGTTCATGGTCTGGGTGACGGTGCGCGAGCCATTGGCGCCGGCATCGGTGCCGACCACGCTGACCACCAGGTCGCAATAGCCGCTGCGGCCTATGGTGCCGCCGCTGGCGCTCAAGGCGCCGGTGGCGCCGGCCGCCGGCGTGAAGGTGCCGCTGGCGGCGCCGGTGCCGGTGCAGGTGAGCGAGGCATTCGGCGTGGCCGCCACTTCCACGCCGGCGGGCAGCGTGAAGGCGGTGGTGGTGAGCGGGATGTCGGCGTTGCTGTTGGGGTTGGTGATGCGGATGCGCAGCGTCGAGGTCTGGTCGTACTGGATCACCGAGTCCGGCGTGAACAGCACGCTGGTGGTCGGGTTGGACAGCGGCAGCACGGTGAAGCTCTGCTGCGCCGGCGAGGTGTTCTGCACCGCGGCGCCGTCGTTGCCGCTCACCGCGCCCACCGGAATGGTGTTCACCCGCTCGCCGGTGGAGGTGGCGTTCACCTCCACGACGATGGAGCAGCTGCCGCTGACGCTGGCGCTGGGTGCGATCGGAATGGTGCCGCCGGCGAGCGACAGCAGGCTGCTGCCGGGCGTGGCGGTGAGCGTGCCGCCGCATGCGTTGGAGACGACATTCACCACCCGGATGCCGGCGGCGCTCATGTTGTCGGTCAGCGTCACGCCGCTCACCGCCGAGGCCGGATTGTCGTTCGACAGGGTGATGGTGAAAGCGGTGGTGTCGCCCGGATACGGCGTGCCGCTATAACCTCCGGCAATGCTCTTGGAGACGGTGATCGCCGCCTGCGCGGCGGGCACCGCCAGCATGGCGCAGGCCAGGGCGAGCATCGCCCAGCGCCCGCCGGAGATCAGTGCGGCGAGGCGGATGACGCCGGCCGGTTCGGAAACGCGTGTTCTTTTCATGGCAGCTCGCATGACGTCGGGCTGCACACCCAGGGTGGGCAGCACCGGTGTTCGGCCGCGCCAGCCGGTGCTCTCGCTCCCGCCCGCGCCCATTCCGTTTGCAAAACGGCCACGGATTCTATGGACGCATCCGCCATGCGTTTGTCACGCTCACTCATGCTGGCTGACAGAGGCCTCGCATTCCTAACCGCTGCCTAACGCCGCTTCGTGACGTAGGACACGCTGCAGCTCAGACAGCCCTGCCTGCCCGCCGTCCGCCCATGCCTTTCGGACTAGAATCCAGCGCGCACCCGCCCCGATACAAATCCGACACTCCGGGCGGCGCACTACCGGTATCCCCTCCTCACCGCCGCCCGGAGTGTCGGATTTGTAT
>NZ_WUEI01000102.1 GCF_012911025.1 Azoarcus sp. TTM-91
GATCAAGTTCTCGGTGAACATCATGCGCGGCTGCTTCGGCGGCTGTACCTTCTGTTCCATCACCGAGCACGAGGGCCGCATCATCCAGAGCCGCTCGGAAGCCTCCATCCTGCGCGAGATCGAGGAGATCCGCGACAAGCAGCCGGACTTCAAGGGCCACATCTCCGACCTCGGCGGCCCCACCGCCAACATGTACCGCATGGCGTGCAAGGACCCGAAGATAGAGCGCTCCTGTCGCCGCCTGTCCTGCGTCTATCCCGGCATCTGCGAGAACCTGGGCACCGACCACGGCCCGCTCATCCAGATCTACCGCAAGGCCCGCGCGCTGCCCGGCATCAAGCGCATCACCATAGGCTCCGGCCTGCGCTACGACCTGGCGGTGCGCTCGCCGGAGTACGTCAAGGAGCTGGTGACCCACCACGTCAGCGGCCTGCTCAAGATCGCCCCCGAGCACAGCGAGGACGGCCCGCTGTCGAAGATGATGAAGCCGGGCATGGGCAGCTACGAAGCCTTCCGCAAGCTGTTCGAAAAGTATTCGAAAGAGGCGGGCAAGAAGCAGCACCTGGTGCCTTACTTCATCGCCGCCCACCCCGGCACCACCGACGAAGACATGCTCAACCTGGCGCTGTGGCTGAAGGAGCGCGATTTCCGCCTCGACCAGGTGCAGACCTTCCTGCCGACGCCGATGGCGCTGGCCACCGCGATGTACCACAGCCGCAAGAACCCGCTGAAGAAGGTGAGCGCGGAGTCCGAGGCGGTGGAGACGGTGCGCACCGGCAAGATCCGCAAGCTGCACAAGGCCTTCCTGCGCTGGCACGACCCGGAGAACTGGCCCATCCTGCGCGAGGGCCTGATGCGCATGGGCCGGGCCGACCTCATCGGCAATGGCCCCAACTGCCTGGTGCCACGCGGCCAGCCGGCGGGTGCGGCCACCCCGGCGGCGGCCCGGGCGGGCGGGGAGCGCGGCCGCGGCAGTAGTGGTCCGCGCCAGGGTGAGCGTCCAGCGCCCTTGCGCCCAGGCGGCGGGGCATCGCGCCCCGGCCCGGCCACGGCGCGCGGCAAGCCTGGCGGCGGACGCCCGCCGCGGCCGGAGCAGGGCAAGCCCGCGCAATCCGGCCAGCCCGGCCGGCGCGACGGCCGCAACCGTGCCGGCGGCCGCTGAACGCCAGCCCTGTCCCTTTCTCACCAACCCGCCCGGATCCGATGCTGATACTGATAGACCAGGACGGCGTGCTCGCCGACTTCGAGCGCGCCTTCCATGCCGCCTGGCAACGCGCCGGCCATGACTTTCCCGCCGTCGCCCTGGAGCGCCGCACCAGCCTGCATGTGCGCGACGACTACCCGGAAGCGCTGTACGGCGCGGTGGAAGCCATCTACACCGCGCCCGGCTTCTACCGCGAGCTGCCGCCCATCGCCGGCGCGCTCGACGGCATGCGCGAACTGCTGGAGGCCGGCCATGATGTGCGCATCTGCACCGCACCGCTCAACCAGTACCGCAACTGCGTGGCCGAGAAGTTCGAGTGGGTGGAGCGCCACCTGGGCCCGGGTTTCGTCGACCGCATCATCCTCACCAAGGACAAGACGGTGGTGCATGGCGACATCCTGGTGGACGACAACCCGGACATCCGCGGCAGCCGCCGGCCGGACTGGCGCCAGGTGCTGTTCGACCAGCCCTACAACCGCCACCTGGACATGCCGCGCATGAGCTGGGCGAGCTGGCGCGAAGCGCTGGCCGGCTGAGAGCCCGCTGGCGCCGGGTATTGCCGCCGGCGCCGCGATGAAGGTGGCATCGACGCCACGCCAGCCGCCACGAAAAGCCTGAACCGGGCACAATGCCGGGCTTGCCCGCCCCGCCCCCGCGGCGGGCCCGTACAACCAACCCCGCCAAGCCCATGCGCTACGAACTCCTCGTCGGCCTGCGATACACCCGCTCGCGCAAGCGGGCGCAGGGCCGCAACCGCTTCATCTCCTTCATCTCCCTCGTCTCCATGCTGGGCATCGCGCTCGGCGTCGCCGCCCTCATCGTCGTGCTGTCGGTGATGAACGGCTTCCAGGAAGAGCTGCGCACCCGCATCCTCGGCGTCGCCTCCCACATCCAGGTGCAGAGCCTGGATGGCGAACTCGCCGCCTGGCAGCGGGTGGCCGACCAGGCCAGCCAGCATCCGGCGGTGCGGGCCGCCGCGCCCTATGTGCAGGAGCAGGGCCTGCTGTCCTTCGAGGACGTGGTGCGCGGCAGCATGGTGCGCGGCATCCTGCCGGCGGAGGAGGACAAGGTCGCCGACTTCGGCCGCCACATGAAGGCCGGCAGCCTGGAGGCGCTGCAGCCCGGCCGCTTCGGCATCGTGCTCGGCCGCGACCTGGCACTGGCGCTGCGGGTGCGCCTGGGCGACAAGGTGACGCTGATCGCGCCCCAGGGCCTGGTGACGCCGGCGGCGGTGCTGCCGCGGGTGAAGCAGTTCGAGGTGGTCGGCATCTTCGAGGCCGGCATGTACGAGTACGACTCCGGCCTCGCCCTGATGCACCTGGCCGACGCCCAGGCGCTGTACCGCATGGGCGACGGCGTGAGCGGCGTGCGGCTGAAGCTGGACGACCTTTTCGCCGCGCCGCGGGTGGCGCGCGAGCTGGCGGCCACGCTGGATGCGCCCAACGCCATGGTGGTGGACTGGACGCGCAGCCACGCCAACTTCTTCCGCGCGGTGGCGCTGGAGAAGACCATGATGACGCTCATCCTCTTCCTCATCGTCGCCGTCGCCGCCTTCAACATCGTGTCCACGCTGGTGATGGCGGTGCAGGAGAAGTACGCCGACATCGCCATCCTGCGCACCCTGGGCGCCAGCCCCGGCTCCATCATGGCCATCTTCGTGCTGCAGGGCGCCATCATCGGCTTCGTCGGCCTGGGCGCCGGTGTGGTCGGCGGCCTGCTCATCGCCCACAACCTGGATGTGGTGATCCCGGCGCTGGAGGCCATCACCGGCGCCACGCTGTGGAACAAGGAGATCTACTACATCAACGAACTGCCCTCCAAGGTGTTGCCGGCGGACGTCATCAGCATCGTCTCGGTGTCCTTCGTGCTGACGCTGGTGGCCACGCTCTACCCGAGCTGGCGCGCATCGCGGGTGAACCCGGCGGAGGCCCTGCGCTATGAGTGAGAACGACATCCCGGTGCTGGCCTGCGAAGGCCTGGAGAAGAGCTTCCGCGAAGGTGCGGACGCGGTGAAGGTGCTGCGCGGCGTGAGCCTGCAGGTGGCGCGCGGCGAGCGCCTGTCCATCGTCGGCAGCTCCGGCTCCGGCAAGAGCACGCTGCTGCACCTGCTGGGCGGGCTGGACGTGCCCAGCGGCGGCAAGGTGGCGCTGGAGGGTCAGGATTTCTCCCGCATGTCCGACGCCGCCCGCGGCGAGGTGCGCAACCGCAAGCTGGGCTTCGTCTACCAGTTCCATCACCTGCTGGCCGAGTTCAGCGCGCTGGAGAACGTGGCCATGCCGCTGTACATCCGCCGCCTGCCCAGGGCCGAGGCCAACGAGCGCGCCGCCGCCATGCTGCGCGAGGTCGGCCTGGGCCACCGGCTGGACCACGCCCCCGGCGAACTCTCCGGCGGCGAGCGCCAGCGCGCCGCCATCGCCCGCGCGCTGGTCACCGAGCCGGCCTGCGTGCTGGCCGACGAGCCCACCGGCAACCTGGACCGCCGCACCGCCGAATCGGTGTTCGACCTCATGCTGTCGCTCAACGAGCGCCATGCCACCAGCTTCATCATCGTCACCCACGACGACAACCTCGCCCGCCGCGCCCAGCGCACCCTGAGGCTGGACGACGGCGTGCTGGTAGACGGTTAGCAAGCTGTTCAGCCGCCGCGCGCGATGTCATTGATCGCGGACATTCCTTTGCGCCCTATCCACGCGGCTTAATGCCGTGTGGGCAGCGCCGGCCGATGCCGGCGTCTAAACTGGAACCGGCCACGTCCGTTAACCGGCCGGCCAGGCTGTTCCGGGTATCCCCTTAGAGTTGTGCATTCATCGATGGCGAGTGCCGGCACGACAGGCCGGTACTCCGGGAGACGCCATGTCCACCTTCTTCATGCCCGCCGTGCTGCTGCTCGACAGGCTGCGCTATCCAGTCAAGTTCCTGCTGGTCGCGCTGGCATTCGGGCTCGCCGCCACCACCTTGCTGTACCAGGTCTACCACCAGCTCAACGGCAACATCGTCGTCGCCGAACGGGAGAGAGCCGGGCTGGGCTTGCTCGACCAGGCCATCTCCACACTGCTGCTCGCCCAGCAGCATCGGGGTCTGTCCGCCGGCGTGCTTGGCGGCAGCGCCGAACTGGCGCCGCAACAGGCGGAAAAGGCGGCGGCCCTGCGTACCGCGCTGGCCGAGGTCGAACGCAGCCTGGGCGCCGACGAGCGCTGGCAACCGCTGCTGGCGGGCTGGAAGGCCTTGCACGGCCAGCTGGAGAGCCTCGCCACCGATGGCCTCAAGCTGCCGGCGCCGGAGAACTTCCGCCTCCACACCCAGGCGGTGGAAGGCATGCTGGTGTGGCTGGGCGAACTGGGCGACGTCACCGGGCTGACGCTGGATTCCGAACCGGAAGGCGTCAATCTCATCGACGCCATGCTGCACTCCATCCCTGAGGTCACCGAGCGCCTGGGGCGGCTGCGCGGGCGTGGCACCGGCTTGATGGCCCGTGGCCAGGCCAGCCGTGAGGACGAACATGCGCTGGTCGCCCAACTGGCGCAGCTGGAGCAGAGCCAGACGCAGCTGCGCGACCGCCTGGCGCGCTCCGGCAGTGCTTCGCCGGCCCTGGCCGCCAGCCTGTCCGGCGTGATGGCCGAGGTGAACAGCGGCGTCGGCGCGCTGACCGACGCCACCCGGCGCGAGCTGGTGAATGGCGGCTTCGGCATGAAACCGGCGGATTTCTTCGCCCTGGGCACCGCCGCCATCGACAGCGTGGTGAAGGGCTATCGCCAGCAGGTGCTGCCGGCAATGAGCACGCTGCTGGACGAGCGCCTGGGCAGCCTGCGGCGGCAGCTGCGCATCGGCATCGCGGTATCGGCGGTAGCGCTGCTGGTGGCGGCCTACCTGCTCGCCGGCATCTACTTCTCCATCCTGCGTTCGGTGCGGGAACTGAGCGCCGGCGCGCGGCGCTTCGCCGCCGGCGATTACCGCTCGCGGGTGGAGTTCTCCGCCTGCGACGAGTTGCACGAGGTGGCCGACCAGTTCGATGCAATGGCCCGCGACGTGGCGGCGCTGATCGGCGAGATCCAGGGCAGCGCCCGCCAGGTGGGCGAGGCCTCCACCCGGCTGTCGGAGTCGGCCCATCAGGTGGCCAGCGGCTCCGACGCCCAGAGCGAGGCCGCCTCCGGCATGGCGGCGGCGGTGGAGGAGATGACGGTAGGCATAGACGAGATCAGCCGCCATGCCGCCACCGCGCATGAGCTGGCGGAACTCTCCGGCAAGCTGTCGGAGGAGGGCGGCGAGGTGATGGCGCGCTCCACCGCCGAGATGCACGGCATCGCCGACGCGGCCAACGCTTCCGCCGAGGCCATCCGCGAGCTGGGCGAACGCGCCCGCAGCATCGGCGACATGGTGAATGCCATCAAGGAGATCGCCGACCAGACCAATCTGCTGGCGCTCAACGCCGCCATCGAGGCCGCCCGCGCCGGCGAGAGCGGCCGCGGCTTCGCGGTGGTGGCGGACGAGGTGCGCAAGCTGGCGGAGCGCACCGCCCATGCGACCCAGGAGATCACCGTGGTGGCCGGCTCCATCCAGCAGGGCACCGAGCAGGCGGTGGCACGCATGGAGGCCGGCGTCGCCCAGGTGCAGGATGGCATGGCCCTTACCGAGCGCGCCGGCGCGTCCATGAGCCAGATAGGCGAGCGCGCCCGCGAGGTGCTGCAGGCGGTGGGGGACATTTCCCTGGCATTGAAGGAGCAGAGCAGCGCCAGCGCCGAGATCGCCCGCAACGTCGAGCGCATCGCCCAGATGGCGGAAGAAAACAGCCACGCGGTGCGCGATACCGCCGGCACCGCCAGCGAGCTGCAGGGCTTGGCGGGGAACCTGAAGACCAAGGTGGAGCGGTTCCAGGTCTAGAGGGGAGGCGGGCGCAGCGTCGGAACGTTCAGCCGGATGCCGGGACGGCAGCGCCGCTTCGGGCTCATTCGGGCTCAGCGGTGAAGAAAGCCCGGTGGGCAATTTCAGGCCCGGAGGCGGAGGCAGCGTGGCGTCTCCCGTCGCCGCAAGCCGAGCTCGATGCCGGGGTTTGCTCCCCTCTCCCGCGAGGGAGCAAATCCCGCGCTTCCGCCACTCGACTGGGCAGCTGGGCTGAATATCCGCTCAGGGAAGACGCCGGGTGCTACAAGCAGACGCCCGGCCCAGCGGCCGGAATCCGTTCCGCACCGGCCCACGCCTGGGCCGTACCCACTCACCCCGCCGTCCGCGCCTGCGTCAGCCAGCCCAGCCCGGCAACGGTGCCCGCCGCCGGAATGTACTCGCAGCCTATCCAGCCGTCGTAGCCCAGCCGGTCCAGCTCGCGGAACAGGAAGGGGTAGTTGATCTCGCCGCTGCCGGGCTCGTGGCGCCCCGGGTTGTCGGCGATCTGCACATGGGCGATATAGGGCTGCAGGCGGGCGAAGGTTGCCGCCAACTCACCCTCGCTGCGCTGGGCGTGATAGACGTCGTACTGCAGGTAGAGATTGTCGGCGCCCACTTCGTCCATCACGTCCAGCGCCTGGGTGGTGGTGTGCAGGTAGAAGCCGGGGATGTCGTACTGGTTGATCGGTTCGATCAACAGGTTCATGCCCTCCGCTTCCAGTGCGGCGGCGGCGAAGCGCAGGTTGTCGGTGAAGGTCTCGAACAGTTCGTCCGGGTCGGCTTCCGCCGGTGCCAGTCCGGCCAGGCAGTTCAGCTGCCGGCAGCCCAGCGCACGGGCGTATTCGATGGCCTGGCCCACGCTCTCCTGGAACTCTTCCTCCCGCCCCGGCAGGCAGGCGATGCCGCGCTCGCCGGTGCTCCAGTCTCCCGCGGGCAGGTTGTGCAGCACCAGGGACAGGCGGTGGCGCTGCAGTTCTTCCACATGTTGTTCGACCGGCCAGGCATAGGGAAACTGGCACTCCACCGCGTCGAAGCCGGCCTGGGCGGCGGCGGCGTAGCGCTGGAGAAAGTCCATTTCGGTGAACAGCAGGCTGAGGTTGGCGGCGAAGCGAGGCATGGCAGGGCTCGGCGGTGAGTTCAGGGGAGCAGGCGCGCAGTATGTCTGCCGCCATCCGGCTTTGCCACCGCGCGCCTTCGGTTTTATATGCAAATAGGCTATAAGGCGGTTCCTTGACCCGACGGAACATGAGGTACGCCATGCCGAGAAGACGCTTGAACTGCTCCAGATGCAATGCGAGCCGCATCGTAGACCTGGAGCCCGGCCAGCCGCTGCGGGTGCCCGACTGCCTTGGGTGCGGCGGCGAGGCGGTGATGGAGATGGGGCTGGATTTCTCGCTGACCCAGCTACCCCAGCCCGGTGTTTCGCGGATCGACCGCTGGGACGTGCGCATGCTGGAGCGCTCGCTGGCCGGCAGTGCCGGCTACCGGAAGCTGATGACCCTGTCGTACACGAGCAAGGGCTATGACTTCATCGGCTTTCACGGCTGCGGTGCGAACTCGGCGCGGGCGATGATGATCGGCGGCGTCGATCCGGCCCGGAACGTGGTCGGCGCCCGCGGTCGAGGGTTCTATGTGGGCAGTCTCTACACCGGGATTCCGGCGGATTGGGCGACGAAGGCGGAGAGGAAGGGGCATGGCAAGGCGACCCGGCTTGCTGTCTACGTCAAGAACTTCGGCGAGCTGACCTGGGGCAGCGATTACGACTGGGGAAAGATGGACGGCGATGATGAGGTCGCCGAGACCGGCCTGGAGATCGTCTTCTTCGGCGATGCCTGCAAGCGCTTGCGGGTGGTGCCTGCGATGGGGCTGGAGAGCAGCGCCCTGTGGCAGGCATGCCCGCAAGACTCACTGGGATTCGGGGAAAGGGCGAAAGTGAAGCAGGCGGCGACCCATCTGGGCGTGAAGGAGGCTGATCTGGCCGGCTGGATCTGCAAAGGGAAGCTGCACAAGCATCTGAACGAGACGCAGCTCGCCTGGCTGGAGCGCTTCTTCGAATGAAGGGGTGTGCTCAAGCCTAGGCCGCGCCCTCCGGCCTGTAGCTCAGCCGCGGCATCCACAGTAGGGCCAGGGCGCAAGCCAGGCCGATGACGGCGACGATCCAGAAGATGGGCTGGTTGAGGGCGATGCGTTCCGGGTGCACGCCCCGGGCGGCGGCGAGGGCGAGCAGGTTGCCGGCGGCGACCAGGGTGGCGGAAGCATAGTCGTGGTAGCGGCGGGCGCGGTTGGCGCCGGTGGTCCAGCGCGGGTCGGTGTTGTAGCTGGGCAGGACGAGGTGGGCGTCGCCCAGGCGTTCCAGCTGGGCGAGGAAGCGGCGCAGGTTGGTCAGCGCGCGCTCCGCCTTGTAGTGCAGGAACACCAGGCAGGCGGAGGTCACCGGAAAGCCCGGCAGCAGCCATTCCACCGGCAGGCCGGCGCCGTCGCGCGACGGGCGCATCGCCACCAGTACCGCGAGCAGGCCCAGGGTCAGCGACACATAGAGCGCCAGCGCCTGCTGGCGCTGGGCGATGCGGGCATTCACCTCCTGGTAGGCGGCGACGAAGCGGTAGTTGGCATCCACGATGCCGCCGCGTGGCGGGGGCGGGCTGGTGTTCATCGGCAGGGTCTCCGGTGGTGCTGTTTGTGCTGGTGTGCTGTGGACCCGGGAAGAGGGGAGCTGCGGGCGTCGGCATGGGCTGTCCGGCTGTTGCCTTTGCTCCATCGCCCCGTCCGGACGCTGCTTTGCCACTGCTGCTCAGCCCGCGCCCGCCACTGGAATCAGGCGCGGCAGCGTGTAGGCGCTAAGCGGCGGCGCTTCGCCGAGGTAGCGCTCCACTTCCACCAGGCAGCTGTGGGCGGCGCAGCCCTGGCCGAGGCGGGAGCTGCCGAGGTCGCGCGTCAGCACGTTGGGGTTGCCGTGCTTCTCCAGGTTGGCGGCATCGCCGTCGCCCAGGCGCAGCGGGTCGTACCAGGCGCCGGTGGACAGGCGCAGCACGCCGGGCATCACCGCCGGGTCCAGGCGGGCGCTGGCGAGGCAAGCGCCGCGGCGGTTGTGGATGCGCAGCAAATCACCATCGCCGATGCCGCGGGCGGCGGCATCCGCCGGGTTGAGGTGGGCCGGCTCGCGGCCGTGCAGCTTGTGCGCCTGGCTGGCTGGGCCGTGGTCCAGCTGGCTGTGCAGGCGGCCGACGGGCTGGTCGGAGATCAAATGCAGCGGGAATTTGGCGGTGGCGGCGGCGGGCGCGCCCAGCCATTCCTGCGGCTCGCGCCACACCGGGTGGCCGGGGCAGTCGGCATAGCCGAAGCCGGCGATGGTGGCGGAGTGGATCTCGATGCGGCCGCTGGGCGTGGGCAGCGGGTGCGCAGCCGGATCGGCGCGGAAGGCGGCAAGCATCACCACCGGGGCTTGCGGCTCCAGTTCGGCGAGGTCCAGCAGGCCGGCGGCGCGGAAGGTGTCGTAGTCCGGCCAGTGGCTGCCGCGCGCCTCGGCCTTGGCGGCGGCCTCGGTGTAGAGGTGGCGCAGCCAATCGGCGGCGTCGCGGCCTTCGGTGAAGACAGCGTCGGTGCCCAGGCGGCGGGCGAGGGCTGCGAAGATGGCGTAGTCGTCGCGCGCCTCGCCGGGCGGATCGGCCAGCCGGCTCATCGCCACCACATGGCGCTCGCGGGTGGAGAAGCCGATGTCGTCGCGCTCCGGCGCAGCGGTGGCGGGCAGCACCAGGTCGGCCATGCGGGCGTGGGCGTTCCAGAACTGCTCGTGGACGATGATGGTCTGCGGCCGCTTCCAGGCGCGCACCAGGCGGTTGAGGTCCTGGTGATGGTGGAAGGGGTTGCCGCCGGCCCAGTAGACGAGACGGATGTCGGGATAGACGAGGCGCCGGCCGTTGTAGTCGAAGGGCTGGCCCGGCTTTTCCAGCATGTCGGTGAGGCGGGCGACCGGGATGTAGGCGTCCACCCTGTTGCGGCCTTGCGCCAGCGTGGGGCCGGGCACGCGGGCATGCGGGCTACCCATCAGGTTCAGCGGGCCGTAGGCGAGGGCGAAGCCGCCGCCGGGCAGGCCGATCTGGCCCAGCACCGCGGCCAGCGCGATGCTCGCCCAGAAGGGCTGCTCGCCGTGCTCGGCGCGCTGCAGCGCCCAGGCGCAGTTGATCAGCGTCCGCTGCGCCGCCATGTCCTCAGCCAGCTGGCGCAGGCGCCCGGCCGGCACGCCGGAGATGGCCGCCGCCCAGTCAGCGTCCTTGACGATGCCGTCGTCGGCGCCGAACAGATAGGCCCGCCAGCGCTCGAAGCCGACGCAGTGGCTGGCGAGGAAGGCGGCGTCGTGGCGGCCGGCGGCGATCAGCGCATGGGCCAGCGCCAGCATCACCGCGGTGTCGGTGTTGGGGCGTATGGGTAGCCATTCCACGGATTCGGCTGGCGCGTCCAGGTTGTCCGCCACCGGGCTGAAATTCACGAAGCGGCAGCCTTTGGCCGCCAGCGCCGCCAGGCCCGGCCGGCAGCGGTGTTCGAAGGCACCGCTGGCGCCGACCTGGGCGTTCTTGGCCGGCACGCCGCCGAAGGCGACGAAGAGCCGGGTGTGGGCGGCGAGCACGTTCCAGTCGTGATGCTGCGCCATCAGCTCGTCCATCGGCATCACCAGGTGCGGCAGCAGGGCGCGGCCGGCGCCCAGGCTGTAGCTGTCCACATGGCGCACATAGCCGCCGATGCTGTTGAGGAAGCGGTGCACCTGGCTCTGCGCGTGATGGAAACGGCCGGCGCTGGCCCAGCCGTAGGAGCCGCCGAAGATGGCGGCGTTGCCGTGGTGCTTGCGCACCCGCTGCAGCTCGCGGGCGGCGAGGTCCAGCGCTTCTTCCCATTCCAGTTCGACGAAGGCCTCGCTGCCGCGGCGCTCGCGGTCGTCCCCGCCGCTGCCGCCCTCGCCGCGCATGCGCGCCAGCCAGCCGGCGCGGGCGGCCGGCCGCTGGATGCGCAGCGGCGAGCGGTAGGCGACGAGCATGTCTTGGCCGATCAGCGAGGGGTCGGGGTCGCCGGCGTGCGGCTGCAGCCTGCTGCCATCGGCGCTGGCGGCGTACAGGCCCCAGTGGCTGGCGGTGTAGCGGGTGTGGGCGGGCATCTCTTTCTTCTTCGGCAGCGCGCGATGCGCGGGCGTGGCGGTGGCGATGGTGAGCCTGCCAGAGTAATGGTGCCGCCCGCGGTATCGATATAAGAAAAATAGTGATCGATATACGAAACAGCGCGAACGAATCGCCGAATCAATATGCATCAATTGGTGAATGGCAGGGCCGCAAGCTGAGACTGATTTCGCTTCGGCAAGGGCAAGGTCAGGCTCTTATTCACCAATATCGATAACGAAAGAAATATTGGTGATTGAAATGGAAAGGGCTGCGCGGATGAATTCTGTATTTGTGGATTACAACGCCAAAATCCGTATTTGGGCGCTATCCGCGCGGTGATAACTTTGCGCCACCCGAATTGCCGCATCTCATCGCGCCAGTTCTGGCGATGCGCAGCAGGCGGTGGTTTCCGGTCTTCTGCAATTCGCCGTATTTCGCAATTGCAGATTGGTGGATTCGAAAAGCCCGCGCTTTTCTCAAAGCTCAGCTTTTCTTATTCGCCGCTCAATTCCGCTTCCAAATCAAAACGCCGTAATTGCACACATGAAAATCAGAATACTCAATCGGCAGGACGCGCTGGCCGGCGGCCTGTTCGTTCTTTTCGGCCTGGCCGGAGCCTATATCGCTTCCTCCTACGCCATAGGCACCGCCATGCGCATGGGCGCGGGTTATTTCCCGCTGGTGCTGGGCGGCATCCTGGTGCTGTTGGGGTTGGTGGTTGGCCTGCGCAGCCTGCGGCTGCAGGTGGCGGCGAACGAAGCGCACGAGGTGGTCGAAGCGCTGGGCCGCGGCGCGGCCGGGCTGCGCCGGCTGGCGGGGCTGCGGCCGGCGCTGTTCGTCGGCGCCGGCGTGCTCGCCTTCGCCCTGCTGGCGCCGCACCAGGGCCTGGTGCTGGCGACGGTGGCGCTCACGCTGCTGAGCGGCTATGCCCACCAGGAAGTGCGCATCCGCGAGCTGCTGGGCCTGAGCGTTGCGCTGGCCTTCTTCGGCTCGGCGGTGTTCGCCTACGGCCTGGGCTTGCCGCTGCCCGTGCTGCCGGCTTGAGCGGCGGAACGACATGGAACTGCTGTCTCATCTGGCGCTGGGTTTCGACGCGGCGCTGAGCTGGAACAACGTTTTCTACTGCTTCGTCGGCGTCACCCTGGGCACGCTGGTAGGCGTGCTGCCCGGCCTCGGCCCGGTGGCCACCATCGCCATGCTGCTGCCGGTGACCTACGGGCTGTCGCCGGCGGCGGCGCTGATCATGCTCGCCGGCATCTACTACGGCGCGCAGTACGGCGGCTCCACCACCGCCATCCTGGTGAACCTGCCGGGCGAATCGTCCTCGGTGGTGACCTGCATAGACGGCCATGCGATGGCGAAGAAGGGCCGCGCCGGCGCCGCGCTGGGCATCGCCGCCATCGGCTCCTTCTTCGCCGGCACGGTGGCCACCCTGGTGGTGGCGGCCGCGGCCACGCCGCTGGCGGAGTTCGCGCTCAAGTTCGGCCCGGCGGAATACTTTTCGCTGATGGTGCTGGGCCTGGTGGCGGCGGTGGTGCTGGCGCAGGGTGACATCGTCAAGGCCATCGCCATGACCTTGCTCGGCCTGCTGCTGGGCATGGTGGGCACCGACGTGAATTCCGGCGAGGAGCGCTTCACCTTCGGCCTGCCGCAACTGGCCGACGGCATCGACTTCGTCGTCATCTCCATGGGCATTTTCGGCATCGGCGAGATCATCGCCAACCTGGAGCACGACCAGAAGCGGGATGTGACGGTGGCCAAGGTCGGCAGCGTGCTGCCCACCCGCGACGACTACCGCCAGGCGTGGAAGCCGGTGCTGCGCGGCTCCGGCCTGGGCGCGGTGCTGGGCGTGTTGCCCGGCGGCGGGGCGATGCTGAGTTCCTTCGCCGCCTACATGATCGAGAAGCGGCTGGCGAAGGACCCCTCGCGCTTCGGCAAGGGCGCCATCGAGGGCGTGGCGGCGCCGGAATCGGCCAACAACGCGGGCGCGCAGACCTCCTTCATTCCGCTGCTGGTGATGGGCCTGCCGTCCAACGCGGTGATGGCGCTGATGATAGGCGCGATGATGATCCACGGCATCGTGCCCGGCCCGCAGGTGATGACCGAGCGGCCGGAGCTGTTCTGGGGCGTCATCGCCAGCATGTGGGTGGGCAACCTCTTGCTGCTGCTGCTCAACCTGCCGCTGGTGGGCATGTGGGTGAAGCTGCTGTCGGTGCCGTACCGCATCCTCTATCCGGCCATCCTGCTGTTCTGCTGCATCGGCGCCTTCAGCGTGAACAACAGCCTGTTCGACCTGCTGCTCACCGTGGCCTTCGGTCTGCTCGGCTACCTCTTCATCAAGCTGCGCTGCGAGCCGGCACCGCTGCTGCTGGGCTTCGTGCTCGGGCCGATGATGGAAGAGAACCTGCGCCGCGCCATGCTGCTCTCCCGCGGCGATGCCAGCGTGTTCTTCACCCGGCCGCTGAGCCTGACGCTGCTGCTGATCGCCGTCGGCCTGATCGTGGTGATGACGCTGCCGCGGCTGCGCGCGACCCGGGAGGTGGCCTTCGCCGAGGACTGACGGCGGGGCCGCCGGCCCCGCGCGGCACCTCCGGTTCCGCCTTCCCTCCGTCTCCTTCTTCCGCATTGCCGCGCCAGCCGCTTGCACGGCAATGCCAACCACATCCATAAAAAACGCAGGACGACCATGAGCACGCACGCCATCCACGCAATCCATGATTTCGACGTTCCCACCCGCGATCCCGGCGAATACCTCGCCGTGCTCAACGCCCGCCGCTGGGAAAAGCTGCAGCGCCAGATCCGCTACGTGTGGAGCAACGAAGACTACTTCCGCCAGCGCTTCCTCGAGGCCGGCATCCAGTCGCCGGACGACATCCGCAGCTTCGACGATTTCCGCCGCCTGCCGGCCTTCATGGACAAGACCCGGCACCGCGAGTCGCAGGACGCCTCGCTGGAACGCTACGGCCATCCACTGGGCCTGCACCTGACTACCGCGCCGGAAAACGCCATCCACCTGGCCGCCACCTCAGGCACCACCGGCACGCCGACTTTCTACGTGTTCAGCCGCAAGGATCTGGACATCACCTACACGGTGCTGGGCCGCATGTTCGCCGCCGCCGGCATCCGCCCCGGCGACACCACCTTCCACGCCTTCGGCCTGTCGCTGTGGCTGGCCGGCATCACCTATGTGCAGGCGCTGGAAGCCTATGGCGCGCGGCCGGTGGCGGTGGGTGCCGAGGGCGGCGTGCCCAAGATCCTGCGCTACATCGAGCTGACCCGGCCGCGGGTGCTGTTCGCCACGCCCTCCATGGTCACCCAGCTGATCGAGCGTGCGCCCAAGGAGATCGGCAAGCCGGTCGGGGCGCTGGGCATCGAGGTCATCTACTGCTCCGGCGAGCCCGGCGCCAGCCAGCTGCTGTTCCGCCAGCGCGTCAAGGAGCATTACGGCGCCAAGGTGTTCGACGCCACCGGCGGTGCCTGGCACAACGGCACCATCACCTGCGACAGCGAGCACTCCCACGGCATGCACTACCTCGCCGAGGACTACTGCTTCCGCTACGACCTGGTCGACCCCGACACCAAGGCGCCGCTGGAGCTGAAGGACGGCGCGGTGGGCGAAGCCATCCACACCGCGCTGGAGTACGAAGCGGCGCCGTCCTTCCGCAACGCCACCGGCGACATCCTCAAGCTCCACGTCGGCGAATGCCCCGGCTGCGGCCATTTCGGCACCCGCATGGAGATCGTCGGCCGGGTGGACGACATGCTGGCGATCAAGGGCGTGAAGGTGTATCCGGCCGCCATCCAGAACGTCGTCGCCCAGTTCCGCCCCAAGGTCTCCGGCGAGTTGCGCATCCGCCTGGACGCGCCGCCGCCGCGCGTCGAGCCGCCGCTGCGCCTCGCGGTGGAGGCGGGCGAGGGCACGCCGGAATCCGAATGGGCCGCCATCGGCGCCGCCATCGAACAGCGCATCCGCGAGCTGCTCACCTTCCGGCCGCAGGTCGAGGTGCTGCCCTACGGCAGCCTGCCGCGCACCGGCGCCAAGACCAAGCTGATCGAGATCGCGGGGAAGGGCTGATATGAAGCTGAGCACACCCGGCAGCGCACGGCCGCTTGCTCCCCTCCCCCCTGGCGGGGGAGGGGAGCAAGCGGCCGTGCGCTGCCG
>NZ_WUEI01000103.1 GCF_012911025.1 Azoarcus sp. TTM-91
GTTGATTCCAAGCTCGGCGGCGACCGCCGTTTGGCTATGCCCGCGCCCCAGCATTCGAATCACCGTCCGCCGAAGCTGCTCGCGCGCTGCTGGCTCAAGCTTTCTGACATCGATCTTTTCCATGTCACGAGTATACGACTGTTTTCTATTTTAGGACCGGGTTAATATGATGCGAAAAATAGCCGCCCCACTTTTTATAGGGGTGCTTGTGCTTGGAATCCTGAATGCAGTCATTCAGGTAACAAGTGGATGGATTGCTGGGTACGCGGTAGAAGCGCTGGGGTGGAAAGGAGTGATCATGTCAATTCTTGTTGGCATGATTGTCATGTGTGCAGTCGTTTTCTATGTGCTGAGGTTGAAAAGTAGGGGGCTTCTTGTATGATTTGGCGGTATCTCCTTAATTACTAACTTTCTCGTAAGTATTGTCACCGCATGAGACAATACGCGCATGAAATGCAAACGGAACTCGGACGGTCGCGCGATCGACCACCACTCGCTTCAGGTCATGCGCCAACAGGCCATCAAGGCGGTTCGCGAAGGGCAGACGGCGCAAAGCGTAGCGGCCGCCTTGGGCGTGAACGTGCGCAGTGTCTTTCGGTGGCTGGCCGACTTCGCCAGCGGCGGGCAGAACGCGCTGCTTGCAAAGCCGATCCCGGGGCGTCCGTCGAAGGTGAGCGCGGAGGAGATGCGCTGGCTCGCTCAGGCCGTTCGCGACTACACGCCGCTGCAGTACAAGTTCGAGTTCGGGCTGTGGACGCTGTCGCTGATCCGCGCGCTGATCCACCGGCAGTTCGGCAAGGCGTTGTCGATCGCCACGGTCAGCCGACTCATGAAGGTGCTCGGATTCAGCGCCCAGAAGCCGCTCTACCAAGCATGGCAACAGGACGCCGCGCTGGTGCGGCAATGGGAGTCGGAAACCTACCCGGCGATTCGCGCGCAAGCGCGTGCGGCGGGCGCGACGATCTACTTCGCCGACGAGTCGGGAGTCCGTTCCGATTACCACACCGGCACGACGTGGGCGCCGCGTGGGCAGACGCCGGTGGTCGAGGTCACCGGGCGGCGCTTCTCGCTGAACATGATTTCGGCGGTGAGCCCGCAGGGCGAGTTTCGCTTCATGCTCCACGACGGTTCGGTCACCGCTACGGTGTTTCGCGAGTTTCTCAAGCGCCTGATGATCGGTGCCGACAAGCCGGTCTTCGTGATCGTCGACGGGCACCCCATTCACAAGGCCAAACTGGTTCGGGCCTACGTCCAGAGCCTGAAAGGGCAACTCAAGCTCTTCTACCTGCCGCCCTACTCGCCCCAACTGAATCCCGACGAACAGGTCTGGGCGCATGTGAAGCGTCAGGTCTCCAAGCGCCTGGTGCAGGACAAAGACGAAATGAAGCGGCTGGCGCTGGGCGCGCTGCGTCGGATTCAACGGCTGCCCAGCCTCGTCAAATCGTTCTTCCTTCAGCCCGAGTGCCAGTACGCTCTTATCTGACATTACTTTCTAGAAGGTTAGTAATTGAAATGGATATAGTATTATCGGATTTGTTTTTTTGAATGGCTATGATTTTTCTTTTAAATAAATGAAAATGAAATAGAGGTTGTTTTCAGGACTTGTTTTCTGTACGTGCTTTTTGCGGCGCTGCTTCTGCTGGTGTTGTCGAATCAGTTTCTGAAGACGAGATGCCTGAGAGTGTGGCTGGCTTCGCATGGTTTTGTCTTTGCTAGTTTTGGCCCTCCGCTACTTCAGGATTAGAAAAGTATGGGGAGAAATAAGGGGGCGACGAGGGTGGGCAGCGTCAGGGTGTCCGGCTCTAAATTGAATTCTTCAAACCCGGTAGTGGTCATGATTTTGAAAGTAGAGAAGGTGGAGTAAAGGAAATATATAAAAGGCAGTTTCTTGGTTTGACTCTATTGCTGAGGCCTTGGCTATGAATGTGGAGAGGCTTGCCCGGACTTATGAGTTTTCTGTGTGCACGGTGCTTCTCGGCTTTGTTGGGCTGTGTACGAGCTATTACCTTCTCCTGGCCGCGGTGCCTTTCCATTTGTACTTTTTTCCCGAATGGGGCGGATCCTGGGAATGAACCGATTTGCCCTGATTGGACTGCTTTTTTTGATGCTTTGCCCTTTCATCAACACGCTCGGTCTGTTGCTGCTCAACAGAAAGGCTGCAAAGGTCCTGATTGCGGCGGGATGGGTGGTTGGTGTGATGGGGTTTAGGATCGAGCCTGTAAAAAGGGCTTAGCGATGAGGCTCGGAATCCAGAAGCGCGGTGATAGCGCTTGATGATGGGCATTGCCAAAGATGGGAACGGCCCTGCGAGCCAAGCTCGCGGGGCCGTTATTACGTGAACATCCAGATCAGAAGCTGACCCTGAAGGTCGCTCCCACCTGGCGTCTGTCGCCCCAGCGCTTGGTCACCGCCGAGTTGCCGGAGAAGGTGCTGGCGTCCACCGCGTATTCCACGTCGAACACGTTCTTGGCGTACAGGCCGAGGTGCCAGGCGCCGGAGGCGGCGCCTATGCCGAGGCCGACGTCGGTGAGGTGGCGGGCGTCTTCCTCGCCGTAGTCGGACAGGTTCAGGGCGACGTTGTGGCGGGAGGCGTAGTTGTCGTGGACGTGGGCGTGGAAGACCAGGCCGTTGCCCAGCGGCTTGCGGTAGTCGGCGCCGAGGTTGAAGGAGTACTTGGGGGCGCCGGGCAGGGTGCGGCCGGAATAGTCGCATTGGGCCGGCGGGCTGGCGGTGAGGTCGCCGGGGCAAGGGGCGTCCTTGTAGCTGTCGTAGCGGGCGTGGTTGATGGCGCCGCCGAAGCGAATGGTGAGGGTGTTGGTGGCGGACCAGGCGCCGTCGATCTCCAGCCCGCGCAGCGTCACCTTCTTGGCGTTGCCGATGATGTTGCGGGTGCCGGTGGTGGTGTTGGCATCGGGCACGATCTGCTCGGTCTGGAAATCCCGGATGTCGGTGGCGTAGAGGTTCACGTTCAGGATGAGCTTGCGGTTGAGCAGCGCGAGCTTGGCGCCCAGTTCCAGGTCTAGCGCGGTTTCCGGTTCGGTGACGTTGGGGCTGCCGTCGGAGGTGTTCCAGCTCACTGCGCCGGATTTCACGCCGCGGGCGAAGGAGGCGTAGAGCAGGGTGTCCTCGTTCAGCTTGTAGCTGGGGCTGAGCAGCAGCGAGGTGGCGGTGCTGCGGTCGTCGATGGAGCGCTCGGCGCCGTACTTGGCGCTGGCGCCGGTCTGCGCGGCGCGTATGGCCTTGGCGGCGGCGATCTGCGCGGCGGTGGCGCCGTTGGAGGCGCCCAGGGCATCCAGGTCGGCGCCTTGGCCGAGTTCGACGAATTCCCAGGTGTTCTTCTTGTATTCCCAGGTCTGGCGCAGGCCGGCGGTGAGCGTCGTCTTCTCGGTGAGGTGCCAGTTGAGCTGGCCGAAGGCGGCGAAGCTGGTGGTTTCCGGCTTCTTCTTCTGGATGGTGTAGACGTTGTTGAGCGAGGCGCCCAGCAGTTCGCGGCCGGCGGCGCTGGTGTTCAGCGTGCTGTACTGGGCGTTGCTGGCGTAGAAGGCGCCAGCGTCCGCGCCGTAGGGGGTATGGGAGGAGAGGTCGAAGGCGTTGTACAGGGCGTAGAGGCCGACCTGGTAGTCGATGACTTCGCCGGGGTGGGAACTCAGCCGGATCTCCTGGGAGAACTGTTGCTGGTCGGTGCGGGCGCCGCCGCCGCGGCGGATGTCGAAGCGGGTGGTGTCGAAGTCGTTGTCGGCGACGAACTTGTTGTCCTTGTAGGCGGTGATGGAGGTGAGGGTGTGGCTGGCCAGCTCCCAGTTCACTTCGGCGGAGATGCCGTTCTGATCGTCCTTGGACGGCGTCACGTAGTTGGCATCCACCTTGAATTTATCCAGCAGCGGGCTGTAGTTGCCGAACCAGTCGCGGCCCAGGCGGGAGCTGAAGCTGATGGCGCGGGCGCTGCCGTCCAGGTAGGTGGCGGGGTCTTCCACTGGCGGGCTCATGTTGATGTTCTCCCGCGCCCGGCTGTGGTGAAGGATGATGCGTGCCGAGACGTCGGCGCTGGGCACCAGCAGGAACTGCAGCCGCGCGCCGGAGCGGTCGCGGTCGTACCAGGTGGAGTCGTTCTGGTTGCTGTTCTTGATGCTGCCTTCTCCCTTTTCGTCGAAGAAGGAGAAGCGGTAGGCGAGCACCTCATCCACGATGGGGCCGGTGAGGGTGCCCTGGATGCGGCGCAGGTCGCGTTCGCCGACGGTGAGTTCCACCGTGTTGCTGGGGGTGAAGCTGGGTTTGCGGGTGCTGATGTTGAGCACGCCCAGGGTGGTGTTCTTGCCCAGCAGGGTGCCTTGCGGGCCGCGGGCGACTTCGATGTTTTCCAGGTCGGCGAAGTTGGTCCACGAGGCGCCGACGTAGGGCTGGAAGACGTTGTCGATGATGACGCCGACCGCCGCCTCGTATTCCTCGCCATTGACGTTCTTGCCCACGCCGCGGATGGAGACACTGGAGCGGCGGGAGTTGAGCTCCGCCGCCTGGACGTTGGTGGTGCGGCGGGCAAAGTCGGTGATGTTCACTGCATGGTCGCGCTCCAGCTCGCGGCCGGTGACGACCGAGACCGGAATCGGCACGTCCTGCAGGCGTTCCTCGCGGTTGCGGGCGCGGATGACGACGGTGTCGAGCGCCTGCTCGCTGTCGGTCTGCCATGGTGGTGAAAATCCTTGTCGGGGGTGGGGAGCGGGTCTTATGCGTGCGGGCTTGTGCTGGCTTTTGTGTTTTGGGAAGAACATGCGGAAACGCGGGCAGCAGAGGTCCTGGGCCTGCCGCCGAGGGCAGGCCCGGACGTGCCGTCTGGGGTTTTGGGAGAGCGCCGGCCGCAGCCGGCGCGGAGGCTCAGGGCATCGCCGCCCGTGCCGCCGGGCGCTGCCTCACAGAACGATCTCGTTCGTGATCGGCGGGCGCTGGTGCACCTCGATCAGACCGCGTTCGCGGGCGATGGCGAGGCTGGCGTAGATGGCCGCATCCGGACTGTTGGGGTTCTGCTGCGTCCGGCTGCCCTCGGGGGCGTAGCGGCTGTCCTCGTTGCCGGCGTAACAGTAGCTGCCGGGTTCGTGGCGGTCGAAGCCCAGCGCGCGGCGGAAGTTGCCGAGTACGCCCAGCGCCAGGATTTCCTCCCGGCTGGTGGGTTGCGGCGTGCGCAGCGGGCCGACGTAGAGCGCATCGGCGGGGCAGTGGGCCTCGCACAGGTAGCAGGTGTGGCATTCCGCCTGGCGGGCGATCACCGGCACGCCGTCGGCGCGCAGGTCGAAGGTGCCGGTGGGGCAGATCTCCTCGCACTTGCCGCAGCTGGTGCAGCGGTCCTCGAACACGTACTCGATCATGAGGCCCTCGCATGCAGGTGGGCGTTGCTGGAGACCGGCTTGCGCTTCACCCACACCTGGTCCAGCCCGCCGGCGATGACGTGGCTGTACTGCTTCTCGTCGATCACCGGGTAGTCGGCGCGGCGCTGCAGGCCGCGGCTCTCCTTGCGCTCCAGCGCGCTGGCGAAGATCCAGCGCGCGGCGGCGATCAGCGCGGCCGCCTCGCGGGCGCGCACCACCGAGCGGGCGTAGTCGGCGCCCCGCAGGCTGCCGTTGCCGGCCAGGCTGCTGCGGGCATCCCGCCACAGGCCGTCCAGCTTCTCCAGCGCGGCGCTCATCACCTTGCCGTCGCGGCGGTAGAACTTGGCCACCGGCAGCACTTCCTCCTGCACGCCGGCGATCAGCGCGTTCACATCCAGATCGGCGCGCGCCCGCTCGCTCGGCCGCAGCCCGGCGGTGCCGGAGTAGCTCACCTTGCGGGTGGCGGCGTCGGCGCCGTACTTGCGCGCGAACAGCGTGGCCGAATGGCCGGCCCAGGAGCCGGAAGCCAGCGCCCAGGCGGTGGCCGGGCCGGCGCCGGACTGGTTGGCACCCACCAGCTTTTCCCGCGAGGTGGTGTCGCCGGCGGCGAACAGGCCGGGCACGGTGGTGGTGGCGCCGTCGCCCACTTCGATGCCGCCGGAGGCGCGTATGGTGCCTTCCAGGATGTGCTCCACCTCGTATTCCTGGGTGAAGGGGTCGATGTGCAGGTGGCGCTTGAAGTACTGGAAGGTCATCGGCTGGCCGGCCTGGATGCGCTGGCGGCCGATGTCGTCGTACTTGTCCAGCTTGCAGTAGAGGTGGCCGGTCTGGATCTCGGCGATGGTGGTGCCCTTGCCGCGGCTTACCACCTGGCCGTGGGCGTCGGTGAGGGTGGCCGAGCCATATACCGCCGTCTTGGAGCAGGCGCTGCCCTTGGGCACGATGCCGTACTGGCCGCTGAACTCCATGCCGGAGAGCTGGGCGCCGGCTTCCACCGCCAGCAGGTAGCCGTCGCCGGTGTTGTTGTTGCCGCCGGCGATGCCGGAGCGGAAGGCGGTGCCACCGGTGGCCAGCACCACCGCGCCGGCGCGCACCTGCCAGCGCTTGCCGGTGCGGCGGTTCCAGCCGGTGGCGCCGGCGGCGGCGCCGTCGGCCAGCAGCAGTTCCAGCGCCGGGCTGTGGTCGAGGATGGTCACCCCGTGCTGTTCCAGCTGCTTGCGCAGGAACAGCACCGCGTCGCCGGCGCGCAGGCCGCCCCAGCGCTCCTGGTTGCCATCCTGGGTGCGCGGAAAGGCGTAGCCCCAGCGCGACATCAGGTCCTGGTTGATGAAGCTCTGGTCATACACCTTGGCGATCCATTCGGTTTCGGCGAAACCGAAGGCGATGGGCAGGCGGGAATTGACCATGCCTTCGCGGTGCTGCGGATCGTCCGGCTTGATGTAGTAGGCGCCGGTGCCAGCCGCCGCCTGCGCGCCGGAGGTGCCGAGATAGCCCTTCTCGGCCACCACCACGCGGGCGCCGGCGCGGGCGGCGGCGAGGCCGGCCCAGGCACCGGCCGGACCGCCGCCGATGATGAGTACGTCGGCCACCAGGTTGATGTCGAAACTCTCCTGCGCGGAGGGCGCGGGGAAATCCACGATGTTGCTGTTTGCCATCTGCTTGCTCCCATCGTTCTTGCGAACAGTTCGGTTGGAGGGGCGGGGCGTTGTCGTCTCTCCGCCGTGGGCGGAAAGTCCGGGACAAAACGCATAAAGCCTGCCAGGGCGTGCTCTTGCGGCAGATGGCGAGATGAATGTTTATTTGAATCAGTGGCTTGAGGTTGCTTCTCGATTTGCCCAGCGGCATGCGCCGGTTCCACGCCAGATGCCGCGCTGCTGCTTCGGCAGCAGTTCCAGGGCCGCAAGTGTTGCTTATGGAGTAGCCCGCGAAAGAGGGGAGGCGAGCGGCGCCGCGGCGGGTGCGACGGGCGGTATCGGCCGGCTGCTGAATCCGCAGCAGCCGGGGCGCGAAACTGCTGCGCACTCACCACCACGGCCGGTCCGCCAGGGGCAACTCCTTGATTCTGCGGGATGGCATGGTTCTGGCTGACCGCTCGAGAAACCGCGTCTGTCGAAGGGCCATCCCGGCGGCTTCCAGCGCGGCGCCGTTCTCTCCCTCCGATGATCGAACTGATACTTGATGATCGCTGCATCCGCTGCGACAAGTGCGTGCAGGTCTGCCCGAACGAAGTTTTCGAGGCCGTGCCCGGCGACCTGCCGGCGATAGGCCGCCAGGCCGACTGCCATACCTGTTTCCTGTGCGAGGTGTATTGCCCCACCGAGGCGCTCTACGTGTCGCCTTACTCCACGCCGGAATCCGGCCTCTCCGCCGGCGAGCTGGAAGCGCGCGGCTTCATCGGCAGCTATGTGCGCACCATCGGCTGGGCGCCGGGCGCGCGCCGCGCCTGAACAGGGAAAACCACAGCATGAGCTTTTATCCGCAACAGCAGGAGGTGGGCGGCGACAGCCACAACCTCCACCTCACCACCGACGTGCTCGTCATCGGCGGCAGCCTCACCGGTTGCTGGGCGGCGCTGGCCGCCCGCCGCGCCGGCGCCAGCGTGGTCCTGGCCGAGAAGGGCTATGTCGGCACCGCCGGCGTGGTCGCCGCCGCCACCGCCGGTGGCGCGCATACCGTGCCGGGCAAGGAGGAGCACAACCACAAGGTGCTCCATGGCCGCCGCGCGGCCGCCGCCGGGCTGGACGACCTCGGCCTCGCCCGCAAGGTATATGACGAAACCTACCGCATCGGCCTGCGGCTGAAGGAGATGGGCTTCGAGCCCAACCCCGGCCGCCCCGGCGGCAATCCCTTCGGCGGCGAACCGCGGCTCACCAGCTTCAACGGCCCGTACTCGCTGCACTTCCTGCGTACCGCGCTGCTCAAGGCAGGCGTGCGCATCCTGGATCACAGCCCGGCGCTGGAGCTGCTCGCCAGCGACGGCATCGTCACAGGCGCTGCCGGGGTGAACCGCCAGAGCGAGGAGAGCTGGGCGGTGCGTGCAGGTGCGGTGATCCTCGCCACCGGCGGCAACGCCTTCCGCTCCGGCGCCATGGGCACCAATGGCGTCACCGGCGACGGCCACCTGTTCGG
Organism: Azoarcus sp. TTM-91; assembly: GCF_012911025.1. Taxonomy (GTDB): domain Bacteria; phylum Pseudomonadota; class Gammaproteobacteria; order Burkholderiales; family Rhodocyclaceae; genus Azoarcus. The sequence goes on from NZ_WUEI01000103.1 coordinate 8,487, forward strand.
CGTCGAGGCCGGCGCCCGGCTGGTGGCGGTGGAGTTCAGCGGCCACTACGGCATCACCCCGGCCGGCAGCCAGACCACCAAGGGCTTCTGGTACGGCAGCGCCACCTTCTACGACGGCGCCGGCCGCGAACTGCCGGAGAACGGCTGGGGCGCGGTGCCGGACGTGGCCCGCGCGGTGATGGAAACCGGCGCCGCCTACGCCACCATCAACCGCGGCAACCCGGAGATGCCGCGCTTCGCCCGCCGCACCGCCAACCTGTTCCAGTTCTTCGACCGCGCCGGCATCGATCCCTTCAAGGACAAATTCCCGCTCGCCCTGCTGTACGAAGGCCATGTGCGCGGCGTCGGCGGCCTGGTGGTGGATGGCGAGGGCGCCACCGACGTGCCCGGCCTCTATGCCGCCGGCGACGTCACCGACCGCACCCACATGACCGGCGCGCAGATGAGCGGCGCCGGCCCGGCGGTGGCCTGGTGCCTGGCGTCCGGCGAATGGGCGGGCGCCGCCGCCACCGCCTTCGCCGCCGGACCGGGCGCGGCGGTGCGCTGCCGGCCGGCGGTCGGCCTCGGCGGCCTGGGCCTGCGCGCGCCGGGCGCCGCTGGGCGGATAGAACAGGTGCGCGAGCTGCGCGCCGCGGTGCAGGCGGAAATCCTGCCCATCGAGAAGAACGTGTTCCGCAGCCTGGGCGGCATGCAGGCTTCGCTGCAGCGCCTGGACGGCCTGTGGGGCCAGCACCGCCACCGCCTGCTCGGCGGCAGCGTGCGCGAGGTGGTGGAAGCGCGCGAAACCGCCGCGCTGCTTGCCGGCGCCCGCTGGATCTACCGCGCCGCGCGGCAGCGCACCGAAACGCGCGGCCTGCACCGGCTGCAGGAGCATCCGCAGACCGACCCGGCGCAGCGGGACCGCATCCTGGTCGACGGGCTGGACGAGATCCGGGTGTCGCGGGAGCCGTTGCGGGCGGTGGTGGAGGAGGCGGTGCTGGCCTGAGGACCGCTTCCACACCCTGATGATGCTGGGGTGCCAGATGAACAAACGTTTCAGCCCGGGCACGGATTGCATCGGGCTTTCATCTGGAGTGGAACTGGCATGAACGAACCGCCGTCGGGCAGCAGTGTCGCTTGCTGCCCGGCGGTTTTCCCTCTGCTCAGGCGAGAATTTCTTTCGGCTGGATGTGCAGGTTGCCGGTGCCCAGGGCACTGCTTTCCGAGCTAGAGGTGCTTTATCAGACTCATGCGCTGATGAAGGATGCGTACCACCGCGATCGACGCATCCTGCGTGCGATAAATGATGACGTGCGAACCGATGAAATACAGCCTGTGGGTTTCGGGCAGTTCGGGGGCGCGGTTTCCTATCGAGGGATTGCGGGCGATTCGCTGAAGGGCGCCGTTGAGCTTGTTCCGGTAGGCATGCAGCTGTTCCGGCCCCCAGGTCTCGCCGGTGTAGCGCAGGATGTCGATGAAATCCTGTTTCGCCCGCGGTGAAAGGACGATCCTGCGCGATGCTTCAGGGAAGGACATCCGGGTCTATCCGCTTGCCGCTGTGCAGGCTCTTGATGGCTGTCTCGGTGATGTCGTCCAAGACATCTGCGGTGTAGGGGATGCCCTCGCCACGGTCCAGCTCGGCATCGCCTTGCTGGATCGCGGCGTGCCAGGCCTGCACCCGGGACTCCTCGGCCTGCATGCGTCGGATCGCGTCGCGGATGACCTCGGTGGCGTTGCCATAGAAGCCGCTGGCGACCTTGCCCTTGATGAAATTCTCCATCTCCGGGGAGAGGTTGATATGCATGGTCATGGCGGAGCTCCTTGGCGCTTCAGATCCAGGAAGTATCCATAGTATGGATATGAGCGTCCAGTTGGCCGATCTGGACAGCTGCAAAAAAAGCCACCGGCTTGCACGCCGATGGCTTCTGTCCCTGCCGCATAGGTGGGAGCGGTTTGTCTTTCCTCACTCCGCCGTCCAGTACCCCTCCAGCTTCAGCTCCTTCAGCGCCGCCTGCTGGTATTCCGGTTTGAACCAGCTGCGTATGGTCTTCTCGTCGGCGCCCTTGCGGATCAGTTTGTGTTTCACCGCGAACTTCACCAGCTCGTCGTAGGCGGCCACCGAGGTTTCGTCCACCAGGGGATTGAAGCGCGCCTTCAGCGAGCCTTCGTAGTCTTCCTTGACGTACTGGTAGCCCACGCTGCGTTCGGCGACGAAGCGCAGCAGGGTTTCGCGGTTCTGTTCTTCGGAGGCCCAGTGGGCTGTGCGCAGCAGCACCTTCACCACCCGGCGGACGGTGTCCGGGTGGGCCTTCTCGAACTTGCTGGAAACCAGCATGCCGCTCTGGCTGTTGTCGTTGGCGAAGTCGCGGGTGCCGTCGAGCACGCGCAGCTTGCCCTGGTCGCGCAGGATCAGCAGGTTCACCCCGCCGAACACCGCGTCCACCGCGCCGGCGTTGAAGGCCACCAGCGCTTCGGCGCCCTGCAGGTTCACCAGCGTCACATCCTTCTCCTGCAGGCCCTTGGATTCCAGCAGCTGGATCAGCGAGCGATAGGGGTTGGTGCCCTTCTGCACGGTGATGCGCTTGCCTTTCAGATCGGCGACCGTCTTGTAGGACGAGCCGGACTGCACCGCCAGATAGTAGGTGCCGGAGCCGGTGGCGCGGCGGGTGAGGACGATGTGCGCCGGAATGCCGCCGGCCAGGCCGATGACGTTGGGCACGCCGCCGTAGGTGCCGAAGTCGATGGAGCCCTGGGCCAGCGCCTCGTTCTGCGCCGGGCCGGTGCCGGCGAAGAAGATCTGCTCGATCTTCGGCCCGTTCTTGCCGAATTCCTGCTCGAAGTAGCCCAGGTGCTCACTCAGCGCGACCAGGCCGACGCTGACCGGCTTGCCGCCGGTGGTGCTGACGTTGGTGCCGCCGACTTCGCCGAACGCGATCTTGTCCGGCAGATCGCTGGCGGCGCCGGCTGCGGCGGGAAGCAGGGCGGCGAGCAGGAGCAGCAGGCCGCGGCGGTAAAGGGAGCTGAGGCGTTTCATCGGCGATTTCCGTGGCTATGGGGATGGGGAAGTCCGTCGGGAAGACAGCGGGGAAAAAGGATGGAGAGGACTGAGGAAAGGGCGTGCGGCTGCCGTCGTTGTTCCGGGGCGGACCAGCGGGGCGGAGCCCGCCGCTGGCTGGTCCGCGAGTCAGCTATCGCAGGCCCGCGGATCGCCAGCCGCGTTCAGCCGCGCGTGCGCCAGCGGAACAGGTAGTCCGGCAGGCCGCGCAGGCCCTTGTTCATGGCGACGCCGGTGGCGGCGATCAGGGTCACGCCCAGCAGCACGACGTCGGTGCGGAAGTGTTCCTGCGCGCCCATGACCACCGAGCCGATGCCGCCGGACATCACGCCGATCACGTACTCGGCGCCGATGGCGGCGAACCAGGAATAGATCAGCGACAGCTGCAGCGCGGTGACGATGGCCGGCGCGGACGACGGCAGGATCACCCAGCGCAGCATCTTCAGCCGGGAGAAGCCCAGTACCCGGCCCACTTCCAGCAATTGCGCCGGGGTGCTGCGCACGCCCTCGAAGGCGCCCATAACCACCGGCTTGGCGGCGGCGATGGCGACGAACACGATCTTGCACAGGTCGCCGGTGCCGAACCAGGCGGTGAGCAGCGGAATCCAGGCCAGGATGGCGACCTGCCGTACCGCGTGGAAGCTGGGCCCCATGATGCGGTCGAAGGCCTTGGACAGGCCCATGCCCACGCCCAGCGCCAGGCCGATGCCGATGCCGATGCCGTAGCCCTGCAGCAGGCGAGCGAAGGTGGAGGCGATGCCCTCGGCCAGCGAATGGAACACCTGCGGGTCCAGCGCGGCATCGTAGAGCTGGCCGAAGGGCACCAGCACCAGCGGGCTCACCCATTCATGCGTGGTGGCCAGCCACCACAGCACCAGCAGCAGTGCCGGCGGTACCAGCCCGCGGAAGCGGCGGCTGTGCCACAGGCGCTGGAGGGCGGAGGCTGCGGCGGGATGGCTCATCGCGCACCTCCCTGGCGGGGTTGAACGACCGGCCTTTGCGGCGCGGAGCGGCTGTCATGCGCGACGCGCGTGGCGCTGGTTTTCAGCCGCGTCGCTTCCTGGCCAGCGGCGGAGGAAAGCGAGGCTCCAGTCCGCAGGCCGGCCAGCAGCAAAGGAAAGGCGACGCCGCTCATTCCCGGCCCCGCCAGCGCAGCAGCCGGCTTTCCGCCCGGCGCAGGCCATAGTCCAGGCTGAAGCCGATCAGGCCGATCAGGGCGACGCACACCAGCACCACGTCCAGCTGGAAAATCTGCCGGCTCCAAGTCATCAGGTAGCCGATGCCTTCGGCGGAAGCCATCACCTCCACCGCCACCAGCGCCACCCACACATGGGCCACGCCCTGGCGCACGCCAGTGGCGATGGCCGGCATCGCGCCCGGCAGCACCACCCGGCGGTACAGCGTCCACCGGCTCAGCTTCATCACCCGCGCCACTTCCAGGTAGGCGGGCGGAATGTTGCGGATGCCGTCGGCCGTCACCAGCGCCAGCGGCACCACGCAGGCCTTGGTCATGATGAAGAGCTTCAGGCTGTCGTCTATGCCCAGCACCATCATCAGCAGCGGAATCAGGGCGATGGAGGGAATCTGCACCAGGATGCGGAAGCTCGGCCCTATCCAGCTCTCGAAGGCCGGCGAGGCGCCTAGCGCGACGCCCAGCGCCAGGCCGAGCACCAGCCCCAGCGCCGCGCCCTGCGCCACCCGCCACAGGCTGATGAAGAGGTGCTCCGCAATGTCGCCGCCATGCAGCAGGTCGAGGAAGCTGGCGAACACCGCGCCCGGGCTGGGCAGGATGTTGGACGGCAGCAGCTCGGTGCCGCTGGCGTACCACCACACCAGCAGCACCGAGAGCGGGAACAGTGCGTACTGGAACACCAGCGGCGCGCTGTGCCACAGCCGCGCCAGCGCCGGCCCCCAGGCGAAGGGCGGCTGGCCGGCGCTGACGGACAGTTGCAGCGCCGCCTCGTTGCCGCCCGTCACCAGATGCATCGCCGGCGTCTCGTGCGCCTGCGTGGCCGCGCCGCCAGCGGCTTCCGCCGCCACCTTCCTGCCCAGCGCCGTGCTCATCGTCCATACCCCGCCGGGCAGGCCGGCGGCGGCAGGGCGGCCGGGCGGGAGAGGGCAGGTGCGCTGCGGTTCATGATGGCTCCTTGTCGGTGGGCAGAGTGGCGCGGCGATCCGGCGCCGGCTTGTTCTGGAACCCGGTCAGCAAGAGCCATACCACTGGGGTGAAAAGCGGGGTTTCCCTTTCGCTACAAGGTCTTGGCGGCATTTTGCGCAAACCGCTTCGCTGCGGGCTGCTGCGGATTCAACAGCCTGCGGCGCCCGGCTGGTGGCCGTGCAGCAGCGCTGTTGCTGGCCGGGCGCTGTGCCGGCTTCAGGCCGCCTGCCGTGCAACCTGGCCGCTCACCTCCGCGCCGGCGTCCGGCGCCAGCCGCAGGAAGCGCAGCGCCGCCAGCAGGCCGATCAGGCCGACGACGAGGAAGGCGTTGCGGAAGTCCGCCAGCAGCGGCGCATCGGCGCCGTGCAGCGCCTGCGAGAGCTTCATCACCAGCGCCGCCACCGCCACGCCGAGAATCATGGACACCTGCTGCACCATGCTGGACAGCGTGGAGGCGGAGCTGCGCTGGCGCGGCTCGGTGTCGGCGAAGGTGAGGGTACTGAGGGCGGTGAGCTGCATGGAGCGCGTCAGCCCGGCGGCCACCAGCAGCGCGGCGGCGATCCAGCCCGGCGTGTCCGCCTGCAGCAGCCCGCAGGCGGCGATGGCGAGCGCGCCCAGCACGCCGTTGCCCACCAGCACCTGGCGGAAGCCGAAGCGGCGCAGCAGCGGCGTGGTCACCGTCTTCATGCCCAGGTTGCCGGCGAAGTAGGCCAGGATCATCAGCCCGGACTGCCAGGGATTCAGGCCGAAGCCGATCTGGAACAGCAGCGGCAGCAGGAAGGGCGTGGCGCTGATGGCGATGCGGTAGAAGAAGCCGCCGCTCAGCGTGGACAGGGTGAAGGTGGGCGCGGCGAAGGCGGAGAGAGCCAGCAGCGGCTCGTCGGCGCGGCGGAAGTGGCGCAGCGCGGCGACGCCGAGCAGGCCGCCGATGGCGCAGCACACCGCCGCCACGATCAGGTCCGCCCCGGCGCGGCCCACCGATTCCAGGCCGTGGAGCAGCAGCACCAGCGCACCGGCGGCGAGCAGGAAGCCGCGGCCGTCGAAGCGGCGGCGCGCCTCTTCCCGCAGGTTGGGGATGTAGCGCAGCACCAGCGCCAGCCCGATCGCGCCCAGCGGCAGGTTGATGAGGAAATTCCAGCGCCATGAAGCGTAGGTGGTGATGAAGCCGCCCAGCGCCGGCCCGAACACAGGTGCGATCAGCGCTGGCCAGGTGATCAGCGCGGTGGCCTGCAGCAGCCCGGCCTTGGAGGTATTGCGCAGTACCACCATGCGCCCCACCGGCGTCATCAACGCACCGCCCACGCCTTGCAGCGCGCGGGCGGCGACGAAGGCCGGCAGGCTGTCCGCCATGCCACAGGCCAGCGAGGCCAGGCTGAAGATGAGGATGGCGGCGGCGAACACATTGCGGCTGCCATGGCGGTCCGCCAGCCAGCCACTGGCCGGAATGAAGGCCGCCACCGCCAGCATGTAGATGGTGACGCCCAGGCTGAGATCCAGCGCCTGCACGCCGAAGGAGGCCGCCATCTGTGGCAGCGAGGTGTTGATGATGGCGCCGTCCAGCACCTGCATGAAGAAGGCGCCGGCAACGATCAGGGGAATGCGCCTGGGGAGTTCTTGGGAGCTCATTGGGTGGGGTTTTTA
>NZ_WUEI01000104.1 GCF_012911025.1 Azoarcus sp. TTM-91
AGATGTGTATAAGAGACAGGGAGAAAGTGGCCCGGGCGGGGGGCTGGCTGCGGGGGGCTGCAGCTCTGACGGAAGGGCGATGCCAAGGCGAGCGGCGCGGGCGCTCAACTGGGCCTGCATTTCCTCCAGTTCCTTGATTCGCGCCAGGAGTTCCATCTGCGCAACGATGGTTCTGTCGACCGCGCCGGTCAGCGCCTGCTCCCTGCGCGCCCATCCCGGAGAGTCGGGCTCGGCACTGTAGTTGCGAGGGTTCGCCGCCTCTTGCTCGCCGACCACCAGCCGGTCATTCCTGCCCCGGGCCGGGGAGGTGGGGCCGCGGCCAGGCTCGCTGGCCTGAACTGGACGCTGGCGTGAGGGTGCATCGGGCGAGGCGGGGGCAAGCGCCTGTTCGGACGCGTTACGACTGGCCCGCGCTTGTTGCGCCGGCGAGGGGATGAGTAGATCGGTGCCAGGGGGCAGTTCCTGGGAGTGAGAATCCGCGTTGGGAAACAGCCCGGGGTTGGCGCGCGCAGTGGCCGCAATGAAGCGGCGCTGTGCCGCGCGGTCTTGCGGGTGCAGGGCTTCAGCCAGCGATGCCAGGGACTCACCGGGGGCGGTAGTCCAGTGTTCCCCGCCGGCAGCATGGGTGGCGATACGCCTACCTGGTCCCGGAGTTGTTTGCTGAGGGACGGGCGAGGACTGCACGGCTGAAGCGGTCGGCCGTTGGGGAGCGTCCGCCGCCTGGTCGGGGAAGGGGAGCAGGAGGGTGTAACGGCGCTGCAGCCGCGAGTCGCAGATGTTCTGCAGGGTGAGCTGGACCGCCGGCTCGTTTACCGCGGCTGCGCTGCTGACGATGATGCGGGCACTTGCTCCGCTACCCGTCGCGGAGATGCGCACATTGCGTACGGATGGAAGCTCGCTGCCCTCGTCGGTGGCTACCCGCAGGCACTCGCCCGCATCGTTCACCCGGCCGTCCAGCGAACGGAGCTCGACCCGGAAGGGGGCGCCAAGCGGGGAGACTGAAGTTACTTCTCCAAGGACTACGGCCCCGGCGATGCCGGGCCAGGCAAGAGGCAACAATATGGCGAGCGCGGTGAGCGAAGGTCCTTTTGATCTCATCGTTCCGCGGGTCCGTGGGGGGAAGGTTGCATGTCGGCGTTTTATCAGAGTATCGGGCGCTATTCCAGCGTCTGCGCCGCATTCCGTCGCATTGCTGCATGCCGCCGTCGATTTTGTCTCAGTCCTTGTTGCAGTGCGCCGGGAGGCAGGGGATGCGGCGGTGCAACGTAAAGCCTCCGCCGGGGTAAAATCGGGGGCGTTGCCATACTCAGCCGTACGTTCATGCCGCTTTCCAATTCCTCCCCTGGCCGCAAGCGGGTGCACCTGCGCCGTATCGAAGTGGAGGGCTATCTGCGTGACGATGGTCTCTTCGAACTCGAAGCTTCGCTGTGTGATGTCAAGGATGTCGATTACCCCTTGGCATCGGGCGTCCGCCCGGCGGGCGAGCCGGTGCATCTGATGCGCCTGCGGCTCACGCTGGATGCCACCTTCAACATCCTTGCCGCGGAGGCCTGTTCCGACCGGGTGCCTTATCCCGGAAGCTGCGACACCATTGGGCCGGCCTACCAGCGGCTGGTCGGCCTGAATCTGGTGCGAGGCTTTCGTCGCACGGTGGCCGAGATGTTTGCCGACGTCGCCGGCTGCACCCATATCACCGAATTGTTGAACAGTCTGCCGACGGCCGCGATCCAGACTTTCGCCACTTTTCAGCGCGACGTCGACGACAGCGGCGGAAAGCCCTTCCAGCTTGATCGTTGCCATGCGCTCGAGACGACCTCGGAAGCCGTGCGACGCTACTACCCACGCTGGTATCGGGGGCATCGGGGCCCGGTCTGAAGCGTCCTGTGCGCTGCGGAAAACCGGTTATAATCCCGAGGTTCTTACGGTTACCACGCCTTGACAGCGAGGCCTCCGATAGACACGGCGTGGGCAGGGTTATTGCCCGGGTCAGAAGCGGCAGGTGCCGGACGAGGGAGACGGTGCCCGTCGTGGAGCGAAGCTCCGAAGCGTCCCATCAACCTGTTCGCGGCGAGGAGTGCGCCGCGGCTTCGATCGAAGGGCAACCATGAAGATTCATGAGTATCAGGCAAAAGAACTGCTGAGAAAGTACGGCGTGGTCACGCCGCGCGGCATCCCCTGCTTTTCCGTTGATGAAGCGGTGAAGGCAGCCGAGGAACTCGGCGGCAACATCTGGGTGGTGAAGGCCCAGATCCACGCGGGTGGCCGCGGCAAGGGCGGCGGCGTCAAGCTCGGCAAGTCGCTGGACGAGGTGCGTACCCTAGCGGGGCAGATTCTCGGCATGCAACTGGTGACGCACCAGACCGGCCCGGAAGGCCAGAAGGTCCGCCGGCTGCTGATCGAGGAAGGCGCCGACATCAAGAAGGAATACTACGTCGCCGCGCTGACCGACCGCGCTACCCAGAAGGTCGCCATGATGGCGTCCTCCGAAGGCGGCATGGACATCGAAGAAGTTGCCCACAACACCCCCGAGAAGATCATCAAGGTCTTCGTCGATCCGCTGATCGGCCTGACCGACGAGCAAGCCACCGAGCTCGCCAAGGGCATCGGCGTGCCGGAAGGCTCCATCGCCAAGGCGGTGGATGCGTTCAAGAAGCTCTACACCTGCTACATGGAAACCGATGCCTCGCTGGCGGAAATCAACCCGCTGATCCTCGAAGGCAACGGCAACATCAAGGCGCTGGACGCCAAGTTCAATTTCGACTCCAACGCGCTCTTCCGCCATCCGGAAATCGTCGCTTATCGCGACCTGGATGAAGAAGATGCCGACGAGATCGAAGCCTCCAAGTTCGACCTCGCCTACATCTCGCTGGATGGCAATATCGGCTGCCTGGTGAACGGTGCCGGTCTGGCCATGGCCACCATGGACACCATCAAGCTGTTCGGTGCCGAGCCGGCCAACTTCCTCGACGTCGGCGGCGGCGCCACGACCGAGAAGGTCACCGAAGCGTTCAAGATCATGCTCAAGAACCCCAAGGTGAAGGGCATCCTGGTGAACATCTTCGGCGGCATCATGAAGTGCGACACCATCGCCACCGGCGTGGTCACTGCGGCCAAGGAAGTGAACCTGTCCGTGCCGCTGGTCGTGCGCATGAAGGGCACCAACGAAGACCTGGGCAAGAAGATCCTCGCCGAGTCCGGCCTGCCGATCATCGCGGCCGACACCATGGCGGAGGCGGCGACCAAGATCGTCGCTGCGGTCAAGTAAAGGATAAGGGAGAGAACGAATGTCCATCCTGATCAACAAGGACACCAAGGTCATCACCCAGGGCATCACCGGGAAGACCGGGCAGTTCCACACCGAGAAGTGCCAGGAGTACGCGAACGGCAAGAACTGCTTCGTTGCCGGCGTGAATCCGAAGAAGGCTGGCGAGAAGATCTTCGACATCCCCATCTACGCCTCGGTCAAGGAAGCCGCCGGTGAAACCGGCGCCACTGTTTCCGTGATCTACGTGCCGCCCGCCGGTGCGGCAGCGGCGATCTGGGAGGCGGTCGAGGCCGACCTGGACCTAGCAATCTGCATCACTGAAGGCATTCCGGTCCGCGACATGCTGGAAGTGCGCAACAAGATGAAGGCCAAGGAAGCGGCCGGTGGCAAGAAGACCCTGCTGCTGGGCCCGAACTGCCCCGGCCTGATCACCCCGGAAGAAATCAAGATCGGCATCATGCCGGGCCACATCCACCGCAAGGGGCGAATCGGCGTGGTTTCCCGCTCCGGCACGCTGACCTATGAAGCGGTTGCGCAGCTGACCGAGATCGGCCTCGGCCAGTCTTCCGCCGTCGGTATCGGTGGCGACCCGATCAATGGTCTGAAGCACATCGACGTGATGCAGTTGTTCAACGACGATCCGGACACCGACGCGGTGATCATGATTGGCGAGATCGGTGGCCCCGACGAAGCGGAAGCCGCCCTGTGGTGCAAGGCCAACATGAAGAAGCCGGTGGTTGGCTTCATCGCCGGTGTGACTGCGCCGGCCGGCAAGCGCATGGGCCACGCCGGTGCGCTGATTTCCGGCGGTGCGGATACCGCTGACGCCAAGCTTGCCATCATGGAAGAGTGCGGTTTCAAGGTGACCCGGAACCCGTCCGAAATGGGCCGCCTGCTGAAGTCGCTGCTGTAAGAACAGCGGACTTGCAGCCTCCAAAGCGCCGGCTTATGCCGGCGCTTTTTTGTCTACGCCGGCAGTGGGCCACGCTAGAATGAAACGATCGGTCCAGGACGGGCCGACGGCTGGCAGGGCGTGTCCCGGCCTTGCACAGAGGGGCCGCGACTGCCGGTCGATTCAACGATGACCGCTGCGGCCGGTATCGCGGAGCCATCAGGGCGGGGAGCGTGTGTGGCGGTAGTGAAAACGCAGGGAAGCGCGCCCCTGTTGCGCTGCGCCTGCCGAACGGATGTCGGCCGGGTCCGCGCGCGCAACGAGGATGCGTACCGGGTTGCGCCGGAGCAGGGCTGGCTGGTGCTGGCCGACGGCATGGGCGGCTATCGCGGTGGCGACGTGGCTGCCGCGATGGCGGTGGACGTGGTGATCTCCCGCCTCGAGGCCGAACGGGCCGTATTGAAGGACGCGGCAGCCCTGGCGCAAGTGTTGCGGCTGGCGGTGGCCGAGGCCAATGCGGAGATCCATGACGTCGGCCTGAGGCGCGTCGAAGTGGCCGGAATGGGCTCGACCATAGTGATAGCGACCTTCCTGCCAGGATCGATGGTGTGCGCGCATGTGGGCGACTCCCGCCTCTACCGCTTTCGAGATGGCGCCCTGACTCTCCTCACGCGAGACCACACCTTGTTGCAGGAGCAGGTGGACGCCGGCATGATTCACCCCGACGAAGCGCGGCGGTCCCGTTTCCGTGGCATGCTCACGCGCGGTCTCGGGATAGAACGGATGGTCGAACTGGACGTGGCCGAGCATGAGACGCGGCAGAGCGACTGTTATCTGCTGTGCTCAGATGGTCTGACGGACATGCTGATGGACGACGAAATCGAAGCCGAGATCGGGGTCGGCGGCACTCTGGACGAGATTGCCGGGCGGCTGGTCGATGTCGCCAACATGCGCGGCGGGCGGGACAATGTAACTGTCATCCTTGCCCAAGGTGCGGGAAGCAGATAATGAAAGCGATAAATGCGCCCGTACGAGCGGGCGAACCGGGGAGCGGGTGCTAGCAATGCCGAAGTTGATCCTCAGCATGGACGGGCTGGTGCTCAAAGAGATCGTCCTGAACAAGGGACGGACTTCGATCGGGCGCAAGCCGAACAACGATATCCAGATCGACAATCTGGCGATCAGCGGCCAGCACGCTGTCATCACCTGCATCCTCGAGGATGCCTTCCTCGAAGACCAGAACAGCACCAACGGCACCTATGTGAATGGGCAGCCGATCAAGAAGCATGTGCTGCAGAACAATGATGTGGTCGAGCTCGGCAAGTACCGCCTCAAGTTCCTGGCTGATGCCTCCCTGCCCGGTCTCTCTCCCTCCGAGATGGTGGAGACCGCCGCGCTGAAACCCTTCGAAATCGGCACCATCGCCACCGACTCGGTGGGCGCCCGGCCGCTCAAGGGCCAGGCGACGGCGACGCAGACGCAGCTGCTGCCTGCAGACGCGCTGCAGCGGGAAGAGCTGCTGGCGGACGACCGGCAAGGCTTCGTCCAAGTGCTCAGCGGCGCCAACGCCGGCCGTGAACTCGCGCTGACCAAGTCGCTGACCACGCTGGGCAAGCCGGGCAAGCAGGTGGCGGTGATTGCCCGCCGGCCGCACGGCTACTTCATCACCCATGTCGAAGGCACCACCTTTCCGGTGGTGAATGGCCGCACGCTGGATGTGCAGGCGCACAAGCTGGGTGACCACGACATCATCGAGATCGCTGGCGTGAAGATGGAGTTCTTCCTCCGCGCCTGAGCCTGTTCCCGGTCCTTCTCCTGGGGCGGAGATGGGCGTGATTTTTTCCATAGGCCTCCAGCCGGACCAGATGCTAAGGTCTGGACCTGATCACAGGGGAGCAGGACGGCGGGTGCGAGGGCACCGGCGCCGCGCAGCGATCTTTCATGAAACTCAAGGTTCTGGGATGTAGCGGAGGCATAGGCGGCGCGGGTATGCGCACCACCGCCTTTCTCGCCGACGACGACATCCTGGTCGATTGCGGTACGGGTGTGGGCGACCTGGAATTGGACGCCCTGCGCCGCATCGACCACATCTTCATCACCCACGCCCATCTCGATCACATCGTCTCGATTCCCCTGATGATCGACTCGGTGGGCGACAGCCGCAGCCTGCCAGTCACCGTCTATGCCTCGGCGGAAACGATCCGCATCCTCCGCTCCCATGTCTTCAACTGGCTGGTGTGGCCGGACTTCAGCGCCATACCTGACCGTCATCGGCCCTTCCTGCGGTTTCAGCCGCTCAAGGTCGGTGAGTCCGTCAAGCTCGGGTCGCGCACCATTACCGCCTTGCCGGCGCACCATACGGTGCCTGCCTTCGGCTACTGCCTGGACGGCGGCGACGGCCAGCTGGTGTATTCCGGCGACACCGCGTATTCCAGTGAGCTCATTGCCGCGATCAACAAGGTGCCGCGCCTGCGCCACCTGATCGTGGAGACTGCCTTTTCCGACGAGCAGCACGGTCTGGCGGTGGCCTCCCGTCATCTCTGCCCCAACATGCTCACCGCCATGCTGGACGAGATCCACGGGCATCCCGAAGTCCATGTGAGCCACCTCAAGCCCGGCCTGGGAGAACGCATCATGGCGCAGCTGGCGGCATACCGCGGCCCGCTGCGGCCCCGGCGGCTGGAACAAGGGCAGGTTCTGGAGTTCTGAACTGTTTCATGGGACGCGCCGACGCTTGCCGGGCTGGCGATCGCCGCGCGGATAAAATGGGCGCAATCGGCCCTTCATCTCGACAAGCGAACGCCTTATGAACGCGAACCCCGCAAAAGCCACCGGTGGCAGCGCGGTTGCCAGCCGCCTGGCCTTCTTCAAGGGCCTGCAGGCGATCACCACCCGCATCCACGCTGCCCAAGATATCGACGAGATCATCTTCGAACTGTCCGCCGACCTGTGTGCGCTGTTCGATGCCGAGCGCCTGTCCATCTACATGGTGGAGGAAGGCGGCAATGCCATCGCCACCCGGGTGAAGACGGGGCTGCAAGCGGCGCAGAGCATCCGGCTGCCGATCGCCGAGAACAGCGTCGCCGGCTACGTCGCCAGCAAGCGCCAGATGCTCAACATCGCCGACGTCTACGACCGCGAGGAACTGTCCGCCTTCTCTCCCAGGCTGGAATTCCGCCGCGAGGTGGATGAGTCCACCGGCTTCCGGGCCCGGCAGATGCTGGCCGCGCCGGTGATCGACCCCGACAGCGGCACGCTGCAGGGCGTCATCCAGTTGATCAACAATGCCGCCGGGGGGCGCTTCTCGGCGGTGGCCGAGGAAGGGCTGATGGGCTTGGCGCAGACGCTGGGCGTGGCCTTCGCACGGCGGGCCAAGGCGCCGGCGCAGTTGCGTTCCCGTTTCGATGCGCTGGTGGCGGATGGGCGCATCACCGCCGAAGAACTGGCCGAGGCAACACGGGAGGCGCGCGCCGGGGGCAAGCCGACCGAGACGGTGCTGATCGAGCGCCTGAATGTGTCGGCGGCCGAGATCGGTGCCGCTGCCGCGCGCTTTTACGGTGTGGCCTACGAGCCCTTCCGCGCCGAGCGCGTCAAGCCGATGGACCTGCTGCGCAACATCAAGCGCGAGTATGTGCTGCAGAGCCTGTGGTTGCCGCTGGAGGAGACGACCGAAGGGGTGGTCATCATGGCGGTGGATCCGGAGCAGGTGCGCGGCTCGCGGGTGGCGCAGAACGTCTTCCCCAAGAAGCGGCTGGCCTTCCGCGTCACCACCCGGGAGGAGTTCGAGCGTACCGCCAACCAGATGTTCGAGCGCTCGCTGGATTCCGGCTCGGCCTCCGACCTGTTGTCCGACATGGACGAGGACGGCGAGGACGCTTCCCTGTCAGATGACGTGAACGCGGCGGCGGACAACGAACTGGTCAAGCTGGTGAACCGCGTGATCGTCGACGCCTACCGCCAGGGCGCTTCGGACATCCACATCGAACCGCGCGGCGGTAAGGAAAAGACGCTGATCCGCTTCCGCAAGGACGGCACCCTGGTGCCCTACATCGAGGTGCCGGCCAGTTACCGCAACCCGCTCGTCACCCGCATCAAGATCATGTGCGACCTCGACATCTCCGAGCGTCGCAAGCCGCAGGACGGCAAGATCAAGTTCCGCAAATACGCACCGCTGGACATCGAGCTGCGGGTGGCCACGGTGCCGACCGCTGGCGGCCTGGAAGATGTGGTGATGCGCATCCTCGCCCACAGCGAGCCCATTCCCATCCGCGAGCTCGGCCTCAGCCCGCACAACCTCGCCGGCGTGGAGCGCACCGTCGCCAAACCCTACGGCATTTTCTTCGTCTGCGGCCCCACCGGCTCAGGCAAGACCACCACGTTGCACTCCATCCTCGGCCACATCAACACGCCGGAGACCAAGATCTGGACGGTGGAGGACCCGGTCGAGATCACCCAGAAGGGCTTGCGCCAGGTGCAGGTGAACCGCAAGGCCGGGCTGGATTTCGCCACCATGATGCGTTCCTTCCTGCGCGCCGACCCGGACGTGATCATGGTCGGCGAAATGCGCGACAAGGAAACGGTCTCCATCGGCATCGAGGCCTCCCTCACCGGCCACCTGGTGTTCTCCACCCTGCACACCAACAGCGCGCCGGAGTCGGCGGTGCGCCTGCTGGACATGGGCATGGACCCCTTCAATTTCGCCGACGCGCTGCTCGGCGTGCTGGCCCAGCGCCTGGCCAAGCGCCTGTGCCGCCACTGCAAGACGGCCTACGAGCCGGACGAGGCCGAGCTCAATCACCTGCTCGACGAGTATTGCGAAGACATGCACGGCACGCCGGACTTCCGCGCCGACGCCGGGGCCGCGCGGGCTGCCGTCCTGGCGCGCTGGCGCAAGGAGTACGGCGACGGGCAGGGCCGCTTCACCCTCTATCGCGCCGCTGGCTGTCCGGAATGCACGCAGGGCTACAAGGGCCGGGTGGGCCTGCATGAGCTGATGCTGGGCTCGGACGAGGTCAAGCGCCTGATCCAGGAGCGCGCACGCGTCGCCCAGTTGCTGGAGACCGCGCTGGGCGAGGGCATGCGCACGCTGCGCCAGGATGGCATCGAGAAGGTCTTGTCCGGCGTTACCGACCTCAAGCAGGTGCGCAAGGTCTGCGTGCGCTGAAGCCGGCCGGTTTGGTGCTTGGCGGGGCGGAGTAGAATCCGCCCCTTGTTTTTGTTCTTCCGCTTTTCCGGAGTGACTCCATGTTCCGCATCGCCCCCAGCATCCTCTCCGCCAACTTTGCCAAGCTCGGCGAGGAGATCACCAACGTCATCGCTTCCGGGGCGGACTGGATCCACTTCGACGTGATGGACAACCACTACGTCCCCAACCTCACCATAGGCCCGATGGTGTGCGAGGCCATCCGCCCGCTGACGCAGGCCCCCATCGACGTGCATCTGATGGTGGAGCCGGTGGACCGCATCGTTCCCGACTTCGCCAAGGCCGGCGCCAACCTCATCACCTTCCATCCGGAAGCTTCCGGCCATGTGGATCGCACGCTGGGCCTGATCCGCGAGCACGGCTGTCAGGCCGGTCTGGTGTTCAACCCGGCCACGCCCCTGAGCTACCTGGACTACGTGCTGGACAAGGTGGACATCGTGCTGCTGATGAGCGTGAACCCCGGCTTCGGTGGGCAGAAGTTCATCCCCGCCGCGCTGGACAAGCTGCGCGAGGCCCGCGCCCGGCTGGACGCCTACGAGGCCAGGAGCGGCCGCCATATCCTGCTGGAGATAGACGGCGGCGTGAAGGTGGACAACATCGCCGCGATTGCCGCTGCCGGCGCCGACACCTTCGTAGCCGGCTCCGCGGTGTTCGGCGCCGCCCGCGAGACGGACGTGCACCGCTACGACAGCGTGATCGCCGGACTGCGGCGCGAGCTGGCCAAGGCCGGGGCCTGACATGGAGGCGGTCGAGCGCTTCCAGGTGCGCGCCGTCCTGTTCGACCTGGACGGCACCCTGCTGGACACCATAGGCGACCTGGTCGAGGCGGCCAATCGCATGCTCGCCGAGCTCGGCCGCCCCTTGCGCAGCGCGGCGCAGATCCACAGCTTCGTCGGCAAGGGTGTTGCCATGCTGGTGCGCCGCTGCCTCACCGAAGATACCTATGCCACCGAGTTGGAAATCGAGCGCGGCATCGAGGTGTTCCGTCGCCACTACGCCGAGATCAACGGCGACACCACCCGCATCTACCCAGGCATAGAGGACGCCTTGCAGGCGATGCGGGCGCTGGGGCTCAAGCTCGCGGTGGTCACCAACAAGGCCGAGGAGTTCACGCTGCCACTGCTGCAGCGCGTGGGCTTCGCCAGTCGTTTCGACGCCGTCGTCAGCGGCGATTCGGTGGCGACCAAGAAGCCGGACCCCGCCATGCTGCACCACGCCTGCGGCCTGCTCGGCGTGGGCGCGGCGCAGGCGCTGATGATAGGCGACTCCGCCAACGACGCCCTCGCCGCGCGTGCCGCCGGCATGCCGGTGCTGCTGGTGGACTACGGCTATAGCGAGGGCATGCCGGTGGACACCATAGAATGCGATGGGCTACTATCCTCGGCACTCGAAGCGCTGGACCGGATCGCAGTGGCATAGGCAGCCCAGGCAGCACTCAGGCCCGCACCGGAAAACTCTTCCAAACAGCCCTCGCAGCACATCGAACACATCCCATCGTGACTCTCGCAAACCGGGTTTCGGACAAGAAGATCGCAACCGACCGTAGCATCCAGCTGTGCTGGCGTGCCGGTTGGTGGTGGCCTGCGGGCCAATAAAAGCGCACCCCTTCGCGGGAGGCCGCCGGTAGTTCCAGGCCGTCGCCCGCACCCAGTCCGAATCGTCCCCGAGTTTTGTGGAGCCACCATGCTCGAACAAGAATTCAACGCCCTGGCTGCCCAGGGCTATAACCGCATCCCGGTTACCCTCGAGACCTTTGCCGATCTCGACACCCCGCTGTCCATCTACCTGAAGCTCGCCAACGAGTCCTACACCTACCTGCTGGAATCGGTGCAGGGCGGCGAGCGCTTCGGCCGCTACTCCTTCATCGGCCTGTCCTCCCCCACACGCATCGAGGTCTATGGCCGCTCGGCGTTGCTGCTCACTGGCAACCGCCTGGTCGAGCGGCGCGACTACGGCGATCCGCTGAACTTCGTCGGCGAGTTCATGAACCGCATCAAGGTGCCGCCCAGCGACAGCCTGCCGCGCTTCGCCGGCGGCCTGGTCGGCTGCTTCGGCTACGACACCGTGCGCTACATCGAGCCGAAGCTGGCCAAGGCGGAGAAGCGCGACGAACTGGGAACGCCGGACATCCTGCTGCTGCTGTCGGAAGAAGTGGCCATCGTGGACAACCTCTCCGGCAAGCTCACCCTGGTGGTGTATGCCGAGCCGGAAGTGCCGGGCGCCTACAAGCGTGCCAAGCGCCGGCTGCGCGAACTGCTGGCGCGGCTGCGCGAGCCGGTGAGCATTCCGGCGGAAATCCGTGCCGAGCCGCAGCCGGAGGTCTCCAGCTTTGGCGAAGAGGCTTTCAAGGACGCGGTACGCCGCGCCAAGCAGTACATCGTCGATGGCGATGTCATGCAGGTGGTGCTGTCCCAGCGCATGAGCAAGCCCTACGCCGCCAGTCCGATGGCGCTGTACCGCGCCATCCGCAGCCTCAACCCCTCGCCCTACCTGTTCTACTTCAATTTCGAGGACTTCCACGTCGTCGGCGCCTCGCCGGAGATCCTGGTGCGGCTGGAGGATGGCGATGTCACCGTGCGGCCCATCGCCGGCACCCGCAAGCGCGGCGCCACCCCGGCGGAAGACCTGGCGCTGGAGCAGGATCTGCTCGCCGACGAGAAGGAGCGCGCCGAGCACCTGCAGCTGCTGGACCTCGGCCGCAACGATGCCGGCCGGGTCGCCGAGATCGGCTCGGTGCGCGTCACCGAGAGCTTTGCCGTCGAGCGCTACTCGCATGTGATGCACATCGTCTCCAACGTCGAGGGCCGGCTGAAGGAAGGGCTGAACGCGCTGGCAGTGCTGCGCGCCACTTTCCCGGCGGGCACGGTGTCCGGCGCGCCCAAGGTGAGGGCGATGGAGATCATCGACGAGTTGGAGCCGGTGAAGCGCGGCATCTACGCCGGCTCGGTGGGCTATATCGGTTTCCATGGCGACATGGACCTCGCCATCGCCATCCGCACCGCGGTGCTGAAGGATGGCCAGATCCACGTGCAGGCCGGCGCAGGCATCGTCAGCGATTCCGACCCCGACGCCGAATGGCAGGAAACCCGCAACAAGGCGTGCGCCATGCTGCGCGCGGCGGAGATGGCCGAGGGAGGCCTGGACACGCAGGTGGAGTAAGCGGGATGAACGTCCAGCATCTTCCCGCGATACCGGCCTCGACTCCGCAAGCCCTGTTTCACCCGCAGCGCCCGGTGGCGGAGCGATGGCGGCCCTGGCTCGCCTTCCTGCCGCGCCCGGTGCGCAACACTCTTCCAGAAACGAGACCTGCGGGGTCGAAATGCTGCTGATGATCGACAACTACGACAGCTTCACCTACAACCTGGTGCAGTACTTCGGCGAACTGGGCGCCAAGGTGAAGGTTTATCGCAACGATGAAATCACCCTTGAACAGATCGCCGCGCTGCAGCCGGAGCGCCTGGTGATCTCGCCGGGGCCGTGTTCGCCGGCGGAGGCGGGCATTTCGGTGGCCGCCATCAAGGAATTCGCCGGCAAGCTGCCCATCCTCGGCGTCTGCCTGGGCCACCAGAGCATAGGCGCGGCCTTCGGCGGCAAGGTGGTGCATGCGCAGCGGCCGATGCACGGCAAGACCTCGCCGGTGCGCCACCGCAACAGCGGCGTGTTCGCCGGCTTGCCGGACCCGCTGTGCTGCACCCGTTACCACTCCCTCGCCATCGAGCGCGCCTCGCTGCCGGACTGCCTGGAAGTCACCGCCTGGACGGAGGATGGCGAAATCATGGGCGTGCGCCACCGCGAATTCGACGTGGAAGGCGTGCAGTTCCACCCCGAGTCCATCCTGACCGAGCGCGGCCACGACTTGCTGCGCAACTTCCTCCGCGCGGCGGCCTGAGCAGCGGCCCGCCCTGGCTCCAGATACGAACAGACAAGGAAAAGAGCATGAGCATCACCATCCAGCAGGCGCTGCAGCGCACGATAGAGCACCGCGAGATCTTCTTCGACGAGATGCTCTCCCTGATGCACCAGATCATGGCCGGCGAGGTGTCGCCGGTGATGACCGCCGCCATCCTCACCGGGCTGCGCGTCAAGAAGGAAACCATAGGCGAGATCACCGCCGCCGCTACCGTGATGCGCGAGCTGGCGACCAAGGTGGTCGTGGCGCCGCCGCATGATCACTTCCTCGACGTCGTCGGCACCGGCGGTGATGGCTCGCACACCTTCAACATCTCCACCGCCACCATCTTCGTCGCCGCCGCGGCCGGCGCGCGCATCGCCAAGCACGGCAACCGCAGCGTGTCGTCCAAGTCCGGCAGCGCCGACGTGCTGGAGGCGCTGGGCGCCAACATCGCGCTGACGCCGGAGCAGGTCGCCGAGTGCGTGGAAGCGGTGGGCATCGGCTTCATGTTCGCGCCCAGCCACCACAGCGCGATGAAGAACGTGGCCGCGGTGCGGCGGGAGATGGGCGTGCGCACCATCTTCAACATCCTCGGTCCGCTGACCAACCCGGCCAGCGCACCCAACACGCTGATGGGCGTGTTCCATCCCGACCTCGTCGGCATCCAGGCCAGGGTGATGGAGCGCCTGGGCGCCAACCATGTGCTGGTGGTCCACGGCCTGGACGGCATGGACGAAGTCAGCCTGGGCGCGGCCACGCTGGTCGGCGAGCTGAAGGACGGGCAGGTGCGCGAGTACGAGATCCATCCGGAAGACTTCGATCTCGCCATGGCCGGCAGCCGCAACCTGCGGGTGGAGGACGCCGACGAGTCGCGCCAGACCCTGATCGGCGCGTTGGAGAACCGCCCCGGCCCGGCGCGCGAAATCGTCATCCTCAACGCCGGTGTGGCACTCTATGCGGCCAATCTGGTCGACTCCATCGGCGCCGGCATCCTGCGCGCCCGCGAGATCATCGCCTCCGGCGCAGCGCGGGCCAAGCTGGACGAGTTCGTGCGTTACACCCGCCGTTTCGGAGCCCCGCAATGAGCGACATCCTTGCCAAGATCGTCGGCGTGAAGCGCCAGGAAGTGGCGGCGGCGCTGGCGCAGAAGCCGCTCGCGGCAGTGCGCGCCGAGGCGGAGGCGGCCGCGCCGGCGCGGGACTTCGTCGGCGCCATGCGGGCGAAGATCGCCGCCGGCCGGCCGGCGGTCATCGCCGAGATCAAGAAGGCCAGCCCGTCCAAGGGAGTGATCCGGCCGGATTTCGATCCCCCCGCCATCGCCGCCTCCTATGCCGCCGCTGGCGCCGCCTGCCTGTCGGTGCTCACCGACCGTTCCTTCTTCCAGGGGGCGCCGGAGTACCTGCAGGCCGCCCGCGCCGCCTGCGAGCTGCCGGCGCTGCGCAAGGATTTCCTGGTCGACACTTACCAGGTCCATGAAGCCCGGGCGATGGGCGCGGACGCCATCCTGCTGATCGCCGCCTGCCTGGACCTGGCGCAGATGCGCGACATGGAAGCCATCGCCCGGCAGCTGGGCATGGCGGTGCTGGTGGAGGTGCATGACGGCGCCGAGCTGGAGCAGGCGCTGCAACTGCAGACGCCGCTGGTCGGAGTGAACAACCGCAACCTGCGCACCTTCGAGGTTTCGCTGGAGAACACGCTGGCGCTGCTGGCGGCGATGCCGGCCGACCGCATCGTGGTCACCGAATCCGGCATCCTGCAGCCGGCCGACGTGGCGCTGATGCGCGGCCGCGGCGTCAACGCCTTCCTCGTCGGCGAAGCCTTCATGCGCGTGCCGGAGCCGGGCGACGGCCTGCGCGCGCTGTTCGGGTAAGGGCGGATGACGGGGCCGGACGCCAGCCAGCAGACGCCCGCCCGCCCCCAGGGC
>NZ_WUEI01000105.1 GCF_012911025.1 Azoarcus sp. TTM-91
GGCTGGGTTGGCTGGAGCCGGCTGCGGTGTGCGCTGGAGATTTGCCGGCCCATCAGCGATGGAAGGCCTGAATTCTTGCAGAAGCGGGTCCAGGATGAAACCGCGCTGGCGCCGTGGGTCGGGGAGCATGTGGCACCCGGGGCGGTATTCTGCGTCGCCTTGTGCGG
The DNA here is from genome assembly GCF_012911025.1 of Azoarcus sp. TTM-91. Classification (GTDB taxonomy): domain Bacteria; phylum Pseudomonadota; class Gammaproteobacteria; order Burkholderiales; family Rhodocyclaceae; genus Azoarcus. Next base: position 168 of record NZ_WUEI01000105.1, read on the forward strand.
CAGGGCCGGGGCGAGGGGGCGCGCCCGAAGGGCGCTGCCTGGCGTCAGCCTCCTTCCCCCGGTCCCGCTCCGTGCCCTGGCCTTGTGGCCTTCAGGCCACGGCATGCTCCGGCGGATGCCGCAGCGCTCCGCTTTTCCGCGTGCGCCCCGCGAGGGCGCAGTCCGGGCTGACGGCAGAGGAAGGCTTGCCGGGTCCTGCTGCCGCTGGCCCGTCAGACCGCTGTCCGCGTCATCACCAGGTAAAGCGTTGCCTCGGTATCTGCCAGGTTGCGGTAGGCATGCGGCACGTCGGCCTCGAAGTAGAGCGCGTCGCCGGTGGCCAGGGTGTAGCGGCGTTGGTCGACCTCCACCTGTACCGAGCCGCGCGCCACCACCAGGTTCTCCCGCGTGCCGGCGGCGTGGGCCGGCGAACGTTCCTCGGCCAGCCGGCCCAGCCGCAGTTCGTAGAATTCGGCGCGCGGCGCTTCCTCCAGCGGGAACAGGGCGCGGGCGGAGAATTGGCTGCGGTTGGAGAGCAGGCTGCGGGAGTCCGCCACCCGCACCAGCACCGCGCCGGGATCGGCCCGCCGCGACAGGAAGGCGGACACGGTGAGATCCAGCGCGCGGGCGATTTTCCACAGGATGGCGATGGAGGGCACGCTGCGACCCAGTTCCACCTGGCTCAGCATCGCGCGGCTGACGCCGGAGCGCTGGGCGAGGGCGTCCAGCGACAGGTGCAGGCCGCTGCGGATGCGGCGCAGGTTGATGCCGACGAGGTGGGCGATTTCGTCGTCCTGCGGCGCGCCGGCTGCTGGCGAGGTGGGCGCGTTCTCGGCGCTGGCGCTCAGCATCAAGCCCTCCCGGAGGCTTCGTGGGCGGTGTGCTGCAGGTGCGCCTGGGTGACGTTGCTGCCGGCTTCCACGCTGCGGGTGAGCCAGACGTTGCCGCCTATGCTGGCGCCGCGGCCTATGGTGATGCGGCCGAGCAGGGTGGCGCCGGCGTAGATCACCACGTCGTCCTCGATCACCGGGTGGCGGGCGAGGCCTTTCTGCAGGCCGCCGTCCTCGTTCACCGGGAAGCGCTTGGCGCCCAGGGTGACCGCCTGGTAGAGCCGCACCCGGTCGCCGATCACCGTGGTTTCGCCGATGACGACGCCGGTGCCGTGATCGATGAAGAAGCTGGCGCCTATGCGGGCACCGGGGTGGATGTCGATGCCGGTGGCGGAGTGGGCGATCTCGGCGATGATGCGCGCCACCAGCGGCACGCCCAGGCGGTAGAGCTGGTGGGCGATGCGGTGATGGATCACGGCGAGCAGGCCGGGATAGCACAGCACCACTTCGTCCACCGTGCGGGCGGCGGGATCGCCGCGAAAGGCGGCTTCCACGTCGGTATCCAGCAGGGCGCGGATCTCCGGCAGCGCGGCGGCGAAGGCGGCGGCGATGCGGTCGGCCTCCTGCTTCGCGGCGAGCGGGCTGGCGGCGGCCGTTTCATGGCGATGGGCGTAGCGCAGTTCCAGCGCGATCTGGTGGCGCAGGCTGTAGAGCGCCGCGTCCAGGGTGTGGCCGACGTAGAAGTCCTCGCTCTCCTGGCGCAGGTCGGCCGGCCCCAGGCGCATCGGGAACAGGGCGCCGGCCAGACCCTCCATCACCGTCTGCAGTGCGGCCAGGGAGGGGAACTCGCGGCCGCCGCGTTCACGGTCGCGGTGCTGGGCTTCGCGCCAGCGCTGGCGCACCGCGCGCAGGCGGGAAACGATGTCTTCCAGGTCCCAGGCCGGCGCTTCGGTTTCGCCGCCGCGTGGTTCGGCAGCAAGCACGTCCAGCGGCGGCGCGGCGGCGGTGATGGCGGCTTCGCTCATTCCTGCGTCCACGGCAGTTGGTGGAAGCGCCAGCCGTTGCTGCCGCCCCGGTGGCGGGTGGCGTCCAGGTCGCCCTCGAAGCCTTCGAGGATGCTGAAGACGCGCTGGTAGCCAGCGCGGGCAGCAGTCTGTGCTGCAGCCACCGAGCGCTTGCCGCTGCGGCACAGCAGCAGCACCGTGTCGTCGCGGCTGGCGTGTTCGCCCAGCTGGCGCAGGAAGTCGGGATTGGGCGCCATCGGCAGGCCCTGTACCCAGGGGGCGTGGCCGCTGCCAGGTACTTGGCCGACGTACTTCAGTTCCTCGGCGGTACGCACGTCCACCAGCTTGGCGCGGCCGCTGCTCACCAGCTTCCAGGCGGAGACGGGGTCGATGTCGCCGCCATAGCCCAGGCGTTGTGCCTGGGCACGGCGGTAGGCGGTTTCCAGGGCTTCTTCTTCGGGGCTGAGTGCGGCGGGCGCGGCTTGCAGGGTAGGCATGGCTTGGTCCTCGGGCTGAGAGCCGGCGGCGCGCCGGCGCGATTCACCCGGCTACATTAGCCGGCGGAATGCGGCGGCTGAACCAAGAAAAAATCAGAACCTATCCACGTTTTCCGCGCAGGCGGAGGAGATGCCGCGGGAAGCGGAAAAGGGGCAGGCGGCCAAGGGCGGGTACCCAGGCCCCGGCAGGGGCCGGCGGCAAGGCGCGGCTGGCGCCGCGTGTTGCCGGGTCGGGCGGGGAGGGTTCTGGAAGGCTGTCGAAGGCTGTGCAAGGGGGCGATTGAAGCGGCATGGCCGCGCCGGCCGCCGCCTGCTGCTGCCGATGTACGGGCGCTTGCGGCCCCGCCTACTTGGACAGCTGGCTGGCGAACTGGCCCACTGCGTCGACGACGCGCTGTGCGCCGTCCTGGATCTCGACGATCACCGAGCCGGCCTCGCCAGCCAGCACCAGCCCGGTTTCGGCATGGCGCTTGCCCTTGTCGATGATGTCCACCGCCTGCTCGGCCAGCTTCTGGTTCTGATGCACCACGTCGACGATCTCCCGCGTTGCGGTGGTGGTGCGGAAGGCCAGTTGCCGGACTTCGTCGGCGACCACCGCGAAGCCACGGCCGTGCTCGCCGGCGCGGGCCGCTTCGATGGCGGCGTTGAGCGCCAGCAGGTTGGTCTGGTCGGCGATGCTGCCGATGCTGTTGATGATGGCGACGATGTTCTGGGACTGCTTGTTGAGCGCGCCTATGCCCTCGGAAGCGTCATCCATGGCGCCGGCGAGCTCGTGCATCACATTGACGGTCTGCTTGATGACCTCGGCCCCCTGCTGGGCGCTGTTGTCGGTCTGCTGCGAGGTGTCGAAGGCGATGGTGGCGGCTTCCGATACCGCGAGCTCGCGGTTCACCTGCTCGGTGATGACGGTGGCGAACTTGACCACCTTGTAGAGCTTGCCGTCGGAATCGATGACCGGGTTGTAGGACGCTTCCAGCCACACCGCGCGGCCCTGGCTGTCGATGCGCTTGAAGCGGTCGGCGATGAAATCGCCGCGGCGCAGGCGCTCCCAGAAGGCGGTGTAGCGGGGGGAGTTGACTTCGTCCTGCTCGCAGAAGAGGCGGTGGTGCTTACCCTGGATCTGCGCCAGGGTGTAGCCCATCGCCTTCAGGAAGAGTTCGTTGGCGGTGATCACCTCGCCGTCGAGGTTGAACTCGATGACCGCGGTGGAACGCTGCAGCGCCTTCACCAGGTTCTCGTACTCGCGCGAGGTCTCGATGGTGCGGGTGAGATCGCTGGCGTAGACGGAGAACTGCCTGAGATCGCCCTGGGGGCCGAAGACCGGCTGCACGATGGCGCGCAGCCAGGCTTCCCGGCCATTGCCCCGCAGCAGCCGGATGACGCCGCTCAGATGTTCCTTGCGGACGATGGCGTTCCTGAGCCGGGTGTAGAAGTCCAGCGCCTTCACATGTTCCGGCACCAGGTCGTCGATCGCGCGCCCGGCGAGTTCGGCGTTGCGGTAGTGCATCTCCTGTTCGAAGTTGGCGTTGACCGACTGGATGCGCCCCTGCGGGTCCAGGCACATCGCCAGCATCTCATCGTCCAGGCTGCGCTTCACCTGTTCGATGGAGGAAATCCTGTCCTGGAGGATCTGCAGATCCTGCTTCAAGCGCGAGTTGAACATGAGGCACCTGTGTGGTTGGGCTGAGAAGACTTTTTTCGATGCCAGTCGTCGGCGTCATCGACCAGGTTTTTCGAGAATAGTCGAACTGGATGGTTTGTCAGCCCTCACGGAACAGGCGGCGCCGGTTCCGGTGCGCCCAGCGCCCGCCTTCCCCGCCGCTCTTCGCCGGGGGGATGCAAGGCGCTGCGCCGCCATGAGGGTCCGGACTCACTCTTACGGCAGGCCGGCGGGAAAAGTTGAGCATTCCGGCGGCCTCGCCGCCATCCCGGGCGGGCCGCGCGGGCGGCCCGAGGGCCGCACAAAAGGAAACAGGCCGCGCCGGCGAACCGGGCGGCCTGTTCTGGCGGCGGCTGCGGCGGCGCTTACTGCAGGTAGGCCGGGCGGGCGTAGCCCTGGAAGTGCTGGTCGATCACTGCCTTGTATTCCGGAGAGTGGAAGGCGGCGACGATTTCGCGGGTGATGGCGCTGTCCTTGTCGGCGGCGCGCACCGCCACCACGTTCAGGTAGTGCTCCGGCGTCTTCTCCAGCGCCAGCGCGGCGCTCAGCTTGAGGCCGGAGGCGATGGCGAAGTTGCCGTTCACCACCGCGTAGGCGGCGTCGTCCAGGGTGCGCGGCACCTGGGCGGCTTCGATCGGCGTCAGCTTCAGCTTGTGGGGGTTCTCCGCCACGTCCTTCTCGGTGGCCTTCAGCGGATCGATGTCGGCCTTTACCTTGATCAGGCCGTTCTGCTGCAGGAAGAACAGCGCGCGGGCGAGGTTGCTCGGGTCGTTCGCCATGGTGATGCGGTCGCCCTCGCGCACGTCGGCCAAGCTCTTGCGCTGCTTGGTGTAGAGGCCCATGGGGGCGACCGGCACCTGGGCGACGTCCACTAGGTCCAGGCCCTTGTCGGCGGCGAACTTGCGCAGGTACACCAGGTGCTGGAACACGTTGGCGTCCAGCGAGCCCTGCGCCAGCGCGATGTTGGGCTGCACGTAGTCGTTGAACTCCACCAGCTTCACCGTGTAGCCCTTCTTCTCCAGCACCGGCTTGATGCCGAGTTTCACCTGGTCGTAGTTGGGGCCGGCGGTGGCGCCTATGGTGATGGTCTTCTTCTCCTGCGCCACGGCGGGCTGCAGGGCGGCGAGGCCGAGGGCGAGGCCGGCGAAGGCCAGGGTACGCAGCAATTTCATCTGAAGGCTCCTGAGCGAACTGGAACGGGTTGTTCTGGTGTTCTGGAAAAAAGTGGGTGTCGGTGGGCTGGCCGGTCAGCGCTTGTCCAGCCGGCGGGCCAGCCACTGGCCGAGGAACTGGATGCTCTGCACCATGACCACCAGCAGCACGATGGTGGCCACCATGATGTCCGTCTCGAAGCGGTAGTAGCCGTAGCGGATGGCAAGGTCGCCGATGCCGCCGCCGCCGACCACGCCCGCCACCGCGGAGTAGGACAGGAAGCTCACCGTCAGCACGGTGAAGGCGAGGATGAGGCCGGAGCGCGCTTCCACCAGCAGCACATGGAAGACGATCTGCAGCGGGCTGGCGCCCATCGCCTCGGCGGCCTCGATGACGCCGCGCGGCACGTCGCGCAGGGTCTGCTCTATCAGCCGGGCGAAGTAGAAGATCGCCGCCAGCGACAAGGGCACGCTGGCCGCCAGCGGGCCGATGGAGGTGCCGACGATGTGGCGGCTGAAGGGCGACACCGCCACCAGCAGGATGATGAAGGGGAAGGAACGGACCACGTTGATGACCGCGTTCGCCAGCAGGTTGAAGCGGCGGTAGCGCGCCAGCGCCTGGCCGCGGCTGGTGAGGAAGACGGCGATGCCCAGGCTGCCGCCGATGAGTACCGCGGCGGTGAGGCAGATGGCCATCATCAGCAGGGTTTCGCCGGTGGCTTTGCCGATTTCCGGCAGCAATTCGATGATGCCGTCGAAGATGGAGAGATCAAACACTGGCGCTCTCCTTCTCCAGCGCGCCCGGCGCCTGCGCGGGGCTGGCGCCGCCGAACTCGGTCAGCCACTGCGCCAGCCGGGAGTCCGGCGGCACCTGGCCGTTGGTGAGTTCGACACGCTCTATCACCTCGCCGGCTTCCATCACCGACACCCGGTGGCACAGCCGGCGGATCACCGCCATCTCGTGGCTGACCAGCAGAATGGTGACGCCCAGCCGGCGGTTTACATCGTCCAGCACCTCCAGCAGCGACAGCGTGGTGCGCGGGTCCAGCGCCGAGGTCGGCTCGTCGGCCAGCAGCAGGTGCGGCTCCGGGGCCAGCGCGCGGGCGATGGCCACCCGCTGCTTCTGGCCGCCCGACAGCTGCGACGGCCAGGCCTCCGCTTTGTCGGACAGGCCGACGAAGGACAGGCAGGCCTGCACCCGCTCGCGGATGCGCTCCGGCGAGGCGCCGGCGATGCGCAGCGGAAAGGCGACGTTCTCCGCCACCGTGCGGTTATGCAGCAGGTTGAAGTGCTGGAAGATCATGCCGATGCGCTGGCGCGCGGCGCGCAGCTGCGGCGGCGACATGCGGGTGAGGTTCTCGCCGTGGACGATCACCTCGCCGCTGTCCGGCCGCTCCAGCAGGTTGACCAGGCGGAGCAGGGTGGATTTGCCGGCACCGGAGAAACCGATGATGCCGTGGATTTCGCCGGCGGCCACGTCGAGGTCGGTGGGGGCTACGCCCACGGCTTCACCGTCGCTGCCGGTAAAACGCTTGCCGACGCCGCGCAACTGAATGGCGGCGGGAGGGGAATGGGGAACTGCGGTCATCGAAAAGGGGGATTGGAACGGCTGGCCCGAGTGTAAGGGCTGGGTGGCGAGTGCCAAGGAACTAATCGTGCTTACCTTAGGCGTTTTTCGCGCAATGGTAGTGGAAAGCGCTGATTTTGTGGAAATCCGTCACGTTCGCGGCCATACCCATGAACCCCGGCGGGGCTATCATGTCTGCCGTGCTGCGGGGTGTGCCCCGCTATTTTCTGACGCTCCCAGGTGATCCCACAGACCATGGAAACCTCCCTCGCTCCCCGCTGGCTGAAGCCGGATGGCTCGCCGATTTCCTGCCACGAAAAGATCAAGGTGCTGAACGAGAACTACGGCGAGCTGCGCCAGCTTGCCCAGGACGCACTGGAAGACGCGGTGCTGATGGGCTGCAGCGAAGCCCAGGTACGCGCCGCGCTGCGCGAGATGATCGACGAGCTGGTGAATCCCTATCGCGAAGCGGAGTAAGCCGGCCGGCGGGGCGGCGCCTGTCCACCGGCGCTGCCGCCGCCAGCGGCTTCATTAAAGAACTTTAATCTCCCGCGAATCCGGCCTTAATCCAGGCCGGCGCAGACTCTCCTTCACGACGACAGCAGCGTCGTTTTCCACCGAAAGGAGAGTTTCCATGAATTCCAAGCACCTCAAGGCCGTTCTGGCCGGCGCCGCCACCGTGTTCGCCCTGTCTGCGGTTGCCGCCCCGGCCGAGGATGGCGCCGCGACCACCGCCACCAGCGCCACCCAGGTGAAGAAGCACACCAAGCACTCCACCGCCAAGAAGGGCACCCACAAGAAGACCGCGGCCAAGAAGGCCACCGCCGAGTAAGTTCGCCTTGCGGCGGCACATCGGCCTTGCCGTTGCCGCCATGCGGTGCAGACGCTTCCCGCCCGTCGTCGATCCCTCCCCCCCGGATCGATGGCCGGCGGGTATTTTCGTATACCGGCTGCTGGGCTGGCTGGGCGTCGCCGCCGCGCTATGCGGGCCGCCGCCGGTGCAGGCGGGCGGAGCGGCCACTGCCGTCAGGCCGGCACCGGCTGTTGCCCCTGCGCCGGCCGCCGCGGCAACGGCGCAGCGCCCGCCTTATGCCCGCCTCGCCCTCGCCGGGCCGCCGCCCAAGGCGCTGCGGGTCTACCGGGTGTATGGCTGGCATTCGCTGGATGCGCGCACCGGCCTGCTGTGGCTGGGCGTGGATGAGCCGTATCTCATCGGCCTGCGCGCCGGCTGCCGGCGAGCCCCAGCCCAGCCGCCTTCCGCCTTGCTGTTGCACGGCCGCCATCTGCAGGCCGGGCGCGACCGCCTGCAGTTCGGCGCCGCCGCCTGCGTGGTCGATAGCGTGCAGGCGGCCGACAGGAATAAACTGCGCGACCTCGCCCTGCTGCCGGATGTGATTCCCGCGATCCGGCTGGTGCAGGAAACGCCGCCGCGCGGCCTCACCGGCCACGGCGGCAAGAGTTGAACCGCCTTTCGCCGCATTCCGCCGCACCGAGGCTGCCGCGCCCATGAAGATCCTCCTCGTCGAAGACGACGCCGAACAGGCGCGTTTCATCCGCAAGGGCCTGCAGGAAGCCGGTCACGTGGTGGATCACGCCGCCGACGGCCGCGACGGCCTATTCCTCGCCACCACCGCGAATTTCGACGCCATCGTGCTGGACCGCATGCTGCCGCGGGTGGATGGCCTCACCGTGCTGCGCACTCTGCGCGCCTCCGCCATCGCCACGCCGGTGGTGGTGCTGAGCGCGCTGGGCGAGGTGGATGACCGCGTCGCCGGGCTGCGTGCCGGCGGCGACGATTACCTGGTCAAGCCCTTCGCCCTGGCCGAACTGCTGGCGCGGCTGGAGGTGCTGCAGCGCCGCGCCGGCGCGCCCGGCAACGGCAGCGGCGACAGCACCCGGCTGCAGCTGGCCGACCTGGAGATGGATCTGCTGCGCCGCACCGCCAGCCGCGGCGGCCAGCGCCTGGAGCTGAAGCCCAAGGAGTTCCAGCTGCTGGAATTCCTGATGCGCCACCCGGAGCAGGTGGTGACCCGCAGCATGCTGCTGGAGGCGGTGTGGGACTACCACTTCGATCCGCGCACCAACGTCATCGATGTGCACATCTCCAATCTGCGCAACCGGGTGGACCTGCCCGGCCACGAGCCGCTGATCCACACCGTGCGCGGCGCCGGCTACCGCCTGGGGCGCCATGCCGCGTGAGCCCGCCGCCGGCCAGTGGCGGCGCAGCCCGTTCTACCGCTTCGCCCTGCTGCTGCCGGCGGTCATCGCCCTCATCGTCGGCGCGCTGTTCTACCCGCTGTTCATCGAAGCCCAGGGCCACATCCGCGACGAGGTGCAGGCTGCCATCGAGCTGGAGATCGAGGGCCTGGAAACCCACTTCCACGAGCGCGGCCTCGCCGGCCTGCGGGAAGTGCTGCAGCGGCGCATGGAGACGGCCGACGGCGCCGCGCTCTACCTGCTTACCGACGCCGCCGGCACGCCGCTGGTGGGCAACCTCGCCGCCTGGCCGGCGGGCGTGGAGGTGCGCGACGAGAGCTGGTTCCGCGTCGCCGCCGCCGATGGCGGCACGCTGGAAGGGCGTGTCTTCCTGTTGTTCGGCGGCGACCGCCTGCTGGTCGGCCGCCGTTCGCCGCTGGCCGACTTCCAGCGCAGCATGAGCCTGCGGCTGTGGGGCTCGGCGGCGCTCATCACCCTGGTGGCGGCGGCGCTGGGCTGGCGCTTCATGCGCCAGATCCACCGCCGGCTGGAGCGCATGGCGCAGGAGGCCGGGCGCATCCAGGGTGGCCTGCTCGGCCAGCGTCTGTCGGTGAGCGAGCGCGGCGACGAGCTGGACCTGCTCGCCCAGCGCTTCAACAGCGCCTTCGACGAGATCGAACGGCTGGTGGATGCCGCCAAGCACGTTTCCAGCGCGATCGCCCACGACATGCGGCGGCCGCTGATCGCGCTGCGCAACGCGCTGGACGAAGCCCGCCGCGACCGTGCCGGCGATCCGGCGCTGGCTGCCCGGCTGGAGAAGCTGCGCGGCCAGACCGACGAGCTGCTGCGCACCTTCGCCGCGCTGCTCAGCCTTGCCCGCATCGAGGCCGGCGCGGCCATGCCGGCGCGCGAGATGCTGGACCTGGCCGCCATCGCCGGCGACGCCATCGAGCTGTACGAGGCGGTGGCCGAGGCCGAGGGCCGCAGCTTGCGCGGCGAGTTGGCGGTGGCGAGGGTGCGCGGCGACCGCGACCTGCTGTTCCAGGTGTGCCAGAACCTGATCGAGAACGCGCTCACGCATGGCGCCGGCGACATCCTCGTCACCGTGGCGCTGACGGCGGATGAAGTCGCCCTGCGGGTGCGCGACCAGGGCAGGGGCGTGAGCGACGAGGCGCTGCCACGGCTGTTCGAGCGCTTCTTCCGCGGCGACGCCGCCCGCAGCGCCCAGGGCGCCGGCATAGGCCTGGCGCTGGTCAAGGGCATCGCCGAGGCGCACGGCGGCCGGGTGAGCGCCCGCCGGCTGGCGGATGGCTTCGAAGTCGACGTGCTCCTGCCGCTGGTGGAAAGCATCGGCTGGCCGCCGGTGAATGCCCTGTGAGCGCCGGCTGCCGCCGGCGTGGATTGCGTGCCACGACCCAGGCCGGCGGCCCGCTGCCGGAGTCCGGGCGACATCCTCTGCGAAACTGAAAATTTCCTGAACGGTTACCATCCGGCATGCCATGTGGGCGGCCAGCCGGGCACATGGCGTGCCGCCGGCGGGAATTACCCGCTCGCCCGGCTGTCTGGAGACATGCGCAGCGACTGAAGTGCCGCATTTCGTTTCCCCTCCGCCCGCCGCCGCGGGCGCTGCAAACGGAGGTAAGGCCTAGATGGAATCCCCTTCCAGCCTGTCCCTGTGGCCGGCTTTCCTGCCGCTGCCGGCGTTCGATCCCTTTCTCGGCTTCGCCCTGGCGCTGGTGTTCACCGCGCTGGTGGGCGAGGTGCTGGCGCGGCGGGCAACCCTGCCGCGGGTGAGCGGCTATGCACTGGCCGGGCTGCTGCTGGGGCCGCTGGTGACCGGCTGGTTCTCCGCGGTGGAGTTGGAGCGCTACCGCGGCCTGGTGGATCTGGCGCTGGCGCTGCTGCTGTTCGAACTCGGGCTGCGGCTGGACCTGCGCTGGTTCCGCGCCAACCCCTGGCTGCTGGTCGCCAGCGCGGCGGAGGCGGCGTTGGCCTTCCTGCTGTCGCTGGGCGCCTTGCTGGCCTTCGGCATGGACTGGTCGCCGGCGCTGCTGCTGGCAGCCATTGCGCTCGGCACCTCGCCGGCGGTGGTGATGCGGGTGACCGCCGAGCTGCGCGCCGAAGGCCAGGTCACCTCCCGGCTGCTGGCGCTGTGCGCGCTCAACGTCGCCTACTCGGTCATCCTCTTCACCCTGCTGCTCAACCTGTCGCGTGGCGCGGCGGGGGCCGGCTGGTTGCAGGCGCTGTGGCAGCCCTTCTACCTGGTGGCCGGCTCGCTGCTGGTGGCCTTGCTGGTGGCCGGCGCCTTCACGCTGTTGCGGCGGCTGTTCAATCCGGCCTCGGAGCAGGGCGTGGTGGTGATTTTCGGCCTGCTGCTGGGGGCGCTGGCGATTCTCGCCATGCTCAAGCTGCCGCCCCTCCTGGCGCCGCTGCTGGCGGGCGTGCTGGTGAAGCTGCGCGACCCGCGGCCGCAGCTTTGGGCGCGCCATTTCGGCAGCCTGGGCGGCGTGCTGGTGGTGGCGCTGTTCATGTTCTCCGGCGCGGCGCTGTACATCGGCCATTTCGGCACCGCCTTGCTGCTGTCCGCGGCGGTCGTGGTGGCGCGCAGCCTGGGCAAGCTTGGCGGCGTACTCGCCTGCGGCCGCGCCAGCGGCCTGTCCACCGCCAAGAGCGTGGCGCTGGGCCTGGCGCTGCTGCCCTTGTCCGGGGTGGCGCTGTTGCTGGCCTACGAGGCCCAGCTGGCCGATCCGGCGCTGGGGGCGCAGGTACTGCCGGTGGTGGCTTGCCTGGTGGCGGTATTCGGCGTGCTGGGGCCGGTGGTGACCCAGCGCGCGCTGATCCATGTGCAGGAAAACCGCAAGGGAGAAGAGGCATGAATGTCCGCATCCGACGCATCCGTTTTTCCGCCGCGGGGGAAGCACGATGAGCCTGCAGGCATTTTCGGCGTCGCGCGCGCTTTCCATCGGGGTGGAGCTGGAGTTGCAGCTGGTGAACACGCATGACTACGACCTGGTGGGCGCGGCGGAGGATCTGCTGCGGCTGGTGGCGCTGGGCGACAAGCCGGGTGAGATCAAGCCGGAGATGACCGACTCCATGATCGAAGTCTCCACCGGCGTCTGCGACAACTACGGCATGCTGCTGGAGCAGTTGGTGGGGCTGCGCGACACGGTGGCGGAGGCGGCGCGCAAGCTCAACATCGGCATCTGCGGCGGCGGCACCCATCCCTTCCAGGACTGGGGCGAGCGCCGCATCGTGGACCGGCCGCGCTTCCACCACCTGTCCGACCTCTACGGCTACCTGGCCAAGCAGTTCACCGTGTTCGGCCAGCATGTGCACGTCGGCTGCCCGGGCGCGGACGTGGCGCTGTACCTGCTCCATGGCCTGTCGCGCTACATCCCGCACCTGATCGCGTTGTCGGCGGCCTCGCCCTTCGTGCAGGGCCACGACACCGGCTTCCAGTCGGCACGGCTGAACTCGGTGTTCGCCTTCCCGCTGTCCGGCCGCGCGCCCTTCGTCGAGACCTGGAATGATTTCGGCGCCTACTTCGAGAAGATGACCGGCACCGGCGTGGTCGCCAGCATGAAGGACTTCTACTGGGACATCCGGCCCAAGCCGGAATTCGGCACGGTGGAAGTGCGGGTGATGGACACGCCGTTGTCGCTGGAGCGGGCGGCCGCCATCACCGCCTATATCCAGGCGCTGGCGCGCTACCTGGTGGTGGAGCGGCCGATACAGCCGGCGGAGGACGATTACCTCGTCTACACCTTCAACCGTTTCCAGGCCTGCCGCTTCGGCTATGCCGGCACCTATGTGGACCCGGAGACGCACTGGCACTGCCCGATCGCCGACGAGATCGACGCCAGCCTGACGCGCATCGAGCAGCATGCGATCGAGCTGGGCGTGGACCCTGTGCTGGGCCGTCTGCGCCAGGCTGTGCGAGAAGGGCGCAACGGCGCCGCCTGGCTGCGCGAGCGCCATGCCGCCGAAGGCAATCTGCCGGAGGTGGTGATGGCCCAGTGCACCCGCTGGATGGAGGGGGAGGTGGTGTGACTGGCGGGAGCCCGAGGTGAGCAGCGGGCCCTTGCGCATCGGCCTGTCGGCGCGGCTGCTGCACGAGCCGCCGCCGGTGCTCGGCTTCCGCGGCAAGACGCTGCAGTACCTGGAGCAGTCGATGGCGCACTGGATCATGTCCCACGGCGCGCTGGCCTTCATGGTGCCGACCATAGGCGAGCACCTGGGGCTGCGGCGGGCTCAGATCTCGGTGCGCGATTACGTGGCCGCGCTGGACGGCCTGGTGCTGCAGGGCGGCGCCGACGTGGCGCCGGAAACCTACCGCGAGCAGCCGCTGCGGCCGGAATGGGGCGGCGACCGGGTCCGCGACCTCTACGAAATCGAGCTGCTGTGGGAATTCCTGATCCAGGGCAAGCCGGTGTTGGGGGTGTGCAGGGGCGCCCAGCTGATCAACGTCGCCTGCGGCGGCACGCTGTGGCAGGACATTTCCGAGTACGTGCCGGGCGCCGCCGCCCACCGCCACGACGACCTCTACGACGCCCATTACCACGAGATCGATCTGCTGCCGGACAGCCGGCTGGCGTCGCTCTATCCGCCGGATGCGCCGCGGCGGGTGAACAGTATTCACCACCAGGCGGTGCGCAACCTCGGCTCGGATCTGCGGGTGGAGGCGCTGTCCGTGGGCGACGGCGTGGTCGAGGCCATACGCGGCACCGGTGCGGCCTACCTGTTCGGCTGCCAGTGGCACCCGGAATTCCACGCCAAGGAGGCGGGGCTGCTGGATGGCAGCCCCATCCTGCAGGATTTCCTGGAGGCGGCGCGGCAGGCGCGGGCGGGCTGAGCGCGGCCGGCGGGCGGATTCGCCTGTCGTCGTACGGCTTGCCCGCGATGTCTGCTGCTTCCGGCTGTGTGTCGCAGGGCGGCCCGGCCATGCCCGCCGACCGCCTGGATAGCGGCCGCCCGCCCTTGCTCAGGCGTCTAGCCGGGCCGTGCTCAGGCTGCCCGCCGGCTGCCGCGCTCCAGCTGGGCCAGTTCCTTGTGCAACTGCTTCAGCGCTGGCGTGACCAGGGCGAAGAAGCCCGCCTCCCGCAGCCGGCGCTGGGCCGGATGACGCAGCAGGTAGCCGCGTGAGCCAGCGTGCAGCAGTGCGGCGGTGGCGGCGCGCAGGGCGAGTTCGGCGGTGCGGCCACGCAGCCGCAGCACGTCGGCGTAGGCGGCGGGGTCATCGAACTGGGCGGCCAGCCGGCGAGTGCGCTCGCGGGCGCTGTGCAGGGCGGCGGCCAGCGTGTCTTCCTGTTCCGGCAGGTGGCGGTTGAGCTCGGCCTGGGTGAGGCCGGCCTCGCGGATGTCGTGCAGGCAGCCGTCGACGATGCCCAGGCCCAACCCGGTCTGGCTCAAGGCCAGCCAGCCGCGCAGGCGCAGCAGCAGAGCGGTGCTGGTTTCAGGGCCGGCGACCACGTCCGCCGCCGGCACATAGACCTCGGCCAGGCGGCAGGTGTGGGTGAGGCTGCCGTTGAGGCCGGCCAGCGGCGGGCAAGCCTCCAGCGCCAGTCCGCCGGCATCGCCACGGGCGAGGAACAGCAGCAGGCCGCCTTCCTCCAGCGCGGCGGCACTGATGAGGAGGTGGCCGGGGGCGATGTTGGAGATCCACGGCAGCGCGCCGGAGATGAGGTAGCCCTCGCCGCTGCGCCGCGCGCTCAGCCGCAGCGTTTCCAGCCCGGCGAGGTGGCGCAGGGCATTGGAGAGACCGTTGCCGGCGGGGAGGCGGCCATCCGCCAGTTCCGGCAGCAAGGTCTGCCGCAGCGCCGGGTTGTCGCCGAAGGCGACGGTGGCTACCGCGGCGGCCTGCGACCAGGCGAGGAAGCCGCTGCAGCCGCAGACGGCGGAGATGGCGTCGATGACCGCGGCCTGGGCGGCGAGGTCCAGACCCTGCCCGCCCTGGCTGGCGGGCAGCGCGGCGGCGAAGGCGCCGGCGGCCCCCAGGGCGCGCAGCGCGGCGGCCGGGTAGCGGGCTTCGGTGTCTATCGCGGTGGCGTGCGGGGCGAGGTGCTGCTCGGCGAGGGCGCGGACGTCGGCAAGCAGCCCGGCCTTGCGGTCGGGAGTACGGGCCATGGGCGCTCCTTACGGCGAGGGAGGAACCGGCGCGGGCCGGTCTGGGTGGAGAAGGAAGGGGGG
>NZ_WUEI01000106.1 GCF_012911025.1 Azoarcus sp. TTM-91
GGGCGGGAGGGCCAGACCAGGATGACGGGCGAGGGCCCGGCTCTGTCTGTTCGGGATCGGCAGGTGGTACCAGTGGGGAGCACGGCTGCCTGCTGAGATGCCGTGGCCGGCGGCGGCGTGCTCCACTATCCTTCCCGCGCGGCGCCCCGCCCGGTGGCGGGCGCCTCACTTCCGGGAACTGCGCATGCGCGATCTGAAAACGCTGGAAACCTTCTACTGGGTCGCCGTGCTGGGCGGCTTCCGCGCCGCTGCGGCAAAGCTCAACACCACGCAGCCGGCGGTGTCGGCGCGCATCGCGCAACTCGAGGAAGAACTGGGCGTGGAGTTGTTCGACAGCGGCCGGCGGCGCACCGTGCTGACCACCCGGGGCACGGTGCTGCTGTCCTACGTGGAGCGTCTGTTCCAGGTCAAGGCCGAGATGTTGCAGGCGGTGGCCGACCCGGCCGCGTTGCGTGGGAGTTTCCGCCTCGGCGTGTCGGAGACGCTGGTCCATACCTGGCTTTCCGACCTCATCGAGCAGGTGGCCCTCGTCTTTCCGCAAATCGTGCTGGACATCTCGGTGGACGCGACGCGGGAGCTCAAGCGGCATTTGCGGGCGCTGGACATCGATCTCGCGCTCATGGCCGAACCGCTGGAGCATCCGGATGCGCGCAGCCGCAAGCTGTGCGCCTATCCCTACCGTTTCATCGCCTCTGCGGAACTGGCGGAGGCCACCCGGGGCATGGACGACCGCAGCCTGCTCTCCAGCCATCCCATCATCACCTACCCGAAGACCACGGTTTCTGCCGGCGATCTGATCACCACCCTGCAATACCGGCTGGGGCTGACGGCGCCGCGGCTATGGGGCATGTCGTCCATCCAGACCATCGTCGGCATGGTTCGTAGCGGCCGTGGCATCGGCGCGCTCTCGCCGGTCAGCGTGGAGGCCGAACTGGCGAGCGGCGCCCTGCGCATCCTGGACACCGAGGTGCGCCTGCCCGACATGGAGTTCCACTCCGCCTATCTGGTCGGCGTAGACACTTACGTCAAGGCCGCCATCTGCGATCTGGCGCATGAGTCGGCCGCGCGCCACGCCGAGGCGCATGGTCACCCGGCCGAAAGCGACTGATTCTTCCCGCCGCGAAAGTGGAAAAGTGACAAGTGGGTATTTTCTCCCGCTTCGAGAATTCTCTTTGCATTCCCCCTAATGGTGCATTGGATTTGCAGGTGCAGCACGCCTAGCCCCGGCCGCCTCCCGCCTTCCACAGCACTGCGTTGATTGGGCCGCATCCCAAGGATGGTGCATCGCGGCGTCGAAATCGGGGCGCTGCCGGGCGCTCGCTTCCTGATCTGGTTGATCCAGAATTTTTATCGAGGTGATCCAAATACAGAGTTAGGTGATCGCCAATTTCTTTCGAAATAATGGTTTCGCTGCTTGATCCCGGGGCTGTGCAGAACGGCTCTCCGGTGTGCGCTCCGGCGAGTCCCTGGAAAGAAGGCGAGTCGGAGCGGGTGTGGCGGGTCGCAGGGGCGGCCGCCGGCCCAGCGCTCGCGCAGTCCGAAGCGGACATCTTCGACAACTGCCGTTACCGGGCACCAGGAGCGGTGCTGGCGAACGGCAAGCCTTCAAGGATCGACCATGCGAAACCTCCTTCTTGCCACCTCCGTGGCCCTGAGCTGCCTTGCCTCCACCGTGGGTGCCGCCGACCTGCCCAAGACCGAGCTGAAGGTGATCGGCTCGACCAGCAACCTCAGCGTGTGGACCGACCTTGAAAAGGACTGGTACGAGAAAACCATTCCCGCCGCCTCCAAGGGCGCGGTCAAGATCGAAGCGCTGCCGAACGATCTCGCCGGCCTGAAGGGGCCGGAGGTGCTGTCGCTGCTGCAGAACGGCACCATCCAGTTCGCCTCGCAGGCCATCAGCTACATGGCCGGCGACGATCCGCGCTTCGAGGCGGTGGACCTCGCCGCGCTGACGCTGGACGTGCCCACCGCACGCAAGGCCATCGACGCCTACCGCCCGGTGCTGGAGAAGGCTCTGGCCGAGCGCTTCAACATCAAGCTGCTGGGAATGGCGCCGCTCACCGCCCAGGTCTTCTGGTGCCGTGAGCCGGTCCATGGCGTGGCGGACCTGAAGGGCAAGAAGATCCGCGTGTTCAACGCAACCCTGGCCGACATGGTCAAGGGTGTGGGCGGCTCCAGCGTCACCATTCCCTTCGTCGAGGCGGTGCCCGCGCTGCAGCGCGGGGTGGCCGACTGCGGCGTGACTGGGGTCGTCTCCGGCTACCGCGCCAAGTGGTACGAAGTCACCAAGACGCTGTACCCGCTCAACGCCGGCTGGAGCACCATTTTCTGGGCCGCCAACATGGATGCCTGGAAGGCGCTGCCGCCGCAAACCCAGGCCTTCCTCGCCGATCAGTACAAGCAGATGGAAACCCGCCTCGGCGATCTGGCCATCCAGAACGATGGCGAAGCGATGAACTGCGCCACTGGTACCCACTGCAAGACGGCCGACGCCGGCCGGATGGTGTTCCAACCCATCAGCGAACAGGACCAGGCCGAGCGCCTGCGCCTGCTGCAGAACGACGTGCTGCCCGCCTGGGCCAAGCGCTGCGGCAAGGCCTGCGCGGATGAGTGGAACAACACCGTCGGCAAAGCACTCGGCCTGAAGGCGGAAGCGAAGTGAAGGACGGTTCCCGCCTGCTGACGCTGTGCGGCAAGGTTTCGGACGCGGGCGTCATCGCCTGCGGTTTCCTGATCTTGGCTGCCAGCCTGATGATCGGTGTGGAGGTAGTGGCGCGCAAGCTCTTCGGCTGGAGCCTGGAGGGGGCGGATGAGCTTTCCGGCTACGTGCTCGCCATCACCAGTACCTGGGCGCTGTCGGCCACGCTGCTGGGGCGCCGCCACATCCGCATCGACTCGCTTTACAACGTGCTGCCGGCCAGGTTCCGGCTGGCGCTGGACCTGCTGTCGCTGCTGGCGATGATCGTGTTCTTCGGCTTCGTGCTGCGCTTTGGCTGGGACCTGTTCATGCGCAGCGTGAACCTGGGCGCCCGCGCCATGACACCGCTGGCCACGCCGCTGGCGATTCCCCAGGGTCTGTGGCTGGCCGGCCTGGCGGTGTTCCTGCTGGTGGCGCTGTGCCTGCTGGGCAAGACCCTGCAACACCTGCTGGCAGGCCGCGGCAATGCTGCCATGGCGCTGGTTTCCAGCCGCAGTGCCGAGGAGGAGGTTGCCGAGGAGGTGCGCGACCTGGAACGGCGTAACGCGGCCGCACAGGCCAAGCTCAAGGACGCTACCGAACTCAGGGAGGCAACATGATAGGCACAGCCGCCGGGGGCATGCTGCTGCTGCTCGCCCTCTCCATTCCGGTCGCCGCGGCGATGGGCCTGGTTGGGCTCATGCTGGGCGAGATGTATTCACCGCTGTCCATCTACAAGGCGGTGGGCCAGATGGCCTGGAACGCCGGTAACGACCCCATCCTGGTGTCCATTCCCTTCTTCGTGCTGCTGGGTGAGTTGCTGCTGCGCTCCGGCATCGGCGAGGGCATGTATGGCGCGATGGTGAAGTGGTTGTCGTGGCTGCCGGGCGGGCTGATGCATTCCAACATCGGTACTTCGGCCATCTTCTCCGCCACCTGCGGCTCCAGCGTGGCGACCGCCGCCACGGTGGGCACGGTCGCCATTCCGCAGTGCGGCCGCTACGGCTACAACGAGCGGCTGTTCCTCGGCACGGTTGCGGCCGGCGGCACCCTGGGCATCCTGATTCCGCCAAGCATCAACCTGGTGGTGTACGGGGCGCTCACCAACACTTCGATTCCGGCGCTGTACATGGCGGCCATGCTGCCCGGCATCCTGCTGGCCCTGCTGTTCATGGTCACCATCCTGCTGTGCTGCCTGGTGAAGCCGGAGATGGGCGGCAAACGGCTGCGGGCGAGCTGGGCGGAGCGCATCGCCTCGTTGAAGGACCTGCTGCCGCCGCTTGCCATCTTCGTGCTGGTGGTGGGTTCGATCTACATCGGGGTTGCCACGCCCACCGAAGCCGCCGCGCTGGGCGTGCTCGGCTCGCTGTTCCTGGTCTGGATCACAGGCAGGCTCAACTGGGGAATGTTGCGCAGTGCCCTTGAAGGCACGCTGCTCACCACCGGCATGATGCTGGCCATCATCATCGGCGCCTACTTCCTCAACTTCGTGCTCGGTTCGGTGGGCATCACCCGCGGTGTTTCCACCTTCGTGCAGGAGCTGGATCTGCCGCCCATGGTCACCATGCTCGCCATCGTCGCCTTCTATTTCGTGCTCGGCATGTTCATGGAGACGTTGTCGATGATGGTCGCCACCGTGCCCATCATCGCCCCGGTGGTGGTGGCGCTGGGGTTCGACCCGGTGTGGTTCGGCATCCTGGTGGTGCTATTGATCGAGACGGCGATGATCACCGGCCCGGTCGGCATCAACCTCTTCGTCGTCCAGGGGTTGCGCAAATCGGGCGGCATCAACGATGTGATCGTCGGCGCCTTGCCCTTCGTCGGTACGCTGCTGGCGATGATCGCGCTGATGCTGGCGGTGCCCGATGTCGCACTGCTGCTGCCGCGCCTGTTCGGGGGCTGACTCTCCGGCCGCCAATTCCTGCGGCTGAGGCCACCTCCAACCAAAACCAAACCAACCCACCCAATCCGATTCATGACACCACAAGGGTCCGCTCCCCGGCGGAGCGGACCCGGGGCCGGCTCGCGCCTGCGCCCCGTCCATCCCTGAAGCCAAGGAGTCTTCACATGAGCACCGCCCCCTTCAAGCCCACGCTGGCCGACATCGAAGCTGCTGCCGACCGCATCGCCGGCCACATCGTCGCCACGCCGCTGTTCGAGAACGATGCGCTGAACGCGCTCACCGGCGCGCGCATTCTGCTCAAGGCCGAGGTGCTGCAGCACACCGGCTCCTTCAAGTTCCGCGGCGCCTACAACCGCGTTTCCCAATTCACCCCGGAACAGAAGAAGGCCGGCATCGTCGCCTGGTCTTCCGGCAACCACGCGCTGGCGGTGTCGGCGGTGGCGGCCAAGCTGGGCGTGCAGGCCACCATCCTGATGCCCTCGGATGCGCCGCGGGCCAAGGTAGAAGGCGCCCGCGCGCTGGGCGGCAACGTGCGCCTCTACGACCGCAAGACCGAGAGCCGCGAAGCCATAGGCGCCGAGATCGCCGGCCGCACCGGCGCCGTCATCGTGCCGCCCTACGACGATCCCTATGTGATCACCGGCCAAGGCACGGTCGGCCTCGAAATGGTGCGTCAGGCCCGCGCGCAGGGGCTGGAACTGGATGCGGTGCTCGGCAACTGCAGCGGCGGCGGCCTCATCTCCGGCATCGCCTCTGCGGTGAAGGCGCTGTCGCCCGCCACCGCGGTGTACGCGGTGGAGCCGGCCGAATTCGACGATACCGCGCGTTCGCTGGCGGCCGGCGAGCGGCTGAAGAACCCCGCCGGGCGCGAGTCGATCTGCGACGCGCTGCAGGTCGCCATTCCGGGCGAGATCACCTTCCCGATCATGCAGCAGACCTTGGCCGGCGGCCTCGCGGTGACCGACGACGAAGTCCGCGATGCCATCCGCTTCGGCTACAAGGCGCTCAAGCTGGTGCTGGAGCCGGGTGGAGCGGCAGCGCTGGCGGCGGTGCTCAGCGGCAAGCTCGACGTCGCCGGCAAGACCGTGGGCGTGGTGCTGAGCGGCGGCAACGTCGACCCCGAGAACTTCGCCGCCTGGATCGCGGCGTAAGCGCATTCCCCTGCGGCCGGCCGGCGCCAGTGCTGGCGGAGGCCGTCCCTCCTTCCTACACGGAGATTTCCATGCTGGACAAAAACAGCCCGCAGTACGCGCGCGTGGCGCGCACCATAGACGACTTCATGAGCCTGGACCTCACCGGCGTCGGCTCCATCCGCAACATTCGCGCGGCGGTGGGAAAGCGCCAGCCCGGCTACAACTGCATGGGCGCGGCCGAGCTCATCGTCGCCAGCCTGGATGGCAAGAAAGGCCCGGTGATGATACTCACCGGCTTCCCCGAAGGCGGCGGTGTGCCGGAAACCGACGGTCCGGTGGGCGCGGCCATGCTGGCGCGCGCGCTCTTCCTCGGCTTCGGCGTCGAGACGGTGATCGTGGTCGATGAAGACTGGGCCGACATGATGCGCGCCACCTGCATGGGCGCCGGCATGTCGCCGCGCGATCTGCCGGCCTCCGGCAAGATCGAGCCGATTCCCTTCCTGCGCCCGGTCTACATCAAGACCGTGCCCAAGGACACGCCGAGCTGCCACCGCATCGCCGACGAACTGCTGACCGAGACCACGCCGGCGCTGCTGATCGCCATTGAGCGCCCGGGCGCCAACGCGAACGGCCTCTACCACGGCCTCGGTGGCCGTCCGCTGGACGGCATGGTCGGCGATCTCGACTACCTGTTCCGCCAGGCCAAGCAGAAAGGCATTCCCACCATAGGCATCGGCGACGGCGGCAATGAAATGGGCATGGGCGTGATCGCCGAAGACCTGCCGGAGTTCTCGCCCAAGGCGCGCGATTGCGGCATCCCCGGCCGTGGCGGGGTGGCGGCGGCGACAGCGGCCGACTTCCTGGTGGTGTCCAACGTCTCCAACTGGGGGGCCACCGGCATCATCGCCGCGCTGGCCGCGCTGCTGGAGAACCCGGTGGTATTCCACGACGCCGAGCTGGAAATCCGCAGCATCGAGCTGTGCGTGGGCAACGGCGGAGTGGACGGCATGTTCATGGCGCCGGAACCGGCGGTGGACGGCCTGCCCGCCATCGAGTGGGAAGGATTGATCCGCACCCTGCGCTTCACCGTGCTGCGCACCCTGGGCGACGTGGTCAACTGGAAGGGCGACCGCGGCGACTGGCGCCAGATCAAGTAATCCGCACCCCACGCACGAAGGAGAACCACACATGAGCGGAAAAATCGCGGCCCGTCTGGCCGAACTCGGCATCGAGCTGCCGGCGGGCAATACCCCGCGCGGCAAGTACGTGCCCTACGTCATCACCGGCAATCTGGTGTTCATCGCCGGGCAGGGTCCGCGCCGCAATGGCGAGATGATCTACGCCGGCAAGGTCGGCAAGGATCTGGACATCGCCGGCGGCCAGGCCGCCGCCGCGCTGTGCACGGTGAACTTGCTGTCGCACCTCGCCACCGCCTGCGGCGGCAACCTGGACCGCGTGCGCCGCGCGGTGCGCATCGCCGGGCTGGTGAACTGCGGCCCGGACTTCACCGAGCACGCCAAGGTGATGGACGGCGCATCCTCGCTGCTGCATGAGGTTTTCGGCGAGGTCGGCAGCCACGCCCGCATCGCCTCGGGCGCGATGTCGCTGCCGTCCAACATGGCGGTGGAAGTGGAAGGCGTATTCGAGATCGACTGAGCGAAGGCTTGCCGGGGCCTCCCTTCTTCGCCTGCGAAGGAGAATGCCCCGGCAGCCGGACGAGCTCAGAACAGCGCGCGCACGGTGAGCATCAGGTTGCGTGGCTCGCCATACCAGTTGCCGCTGCTGGCCCGGGTGCTCAGGGTCTGGTAGTAGCTGCGGTCGAACAGGTTGTTGATGTTGAGCGAGGCCGTCCAGTGCGCGTCGATGCGGTACTGGGCGAAGGCGTTCCACACCGCGTAGCCGCTCTGGCTGGCCTTGTAGTTGCTGCCGGTGACGTAGTAGCTGCTCTGCGCGTTCACGCCGCCGCCGATCCGCCACTTATTGAGTTCGCCCGGCAGTTGCCAGCTGCTCCACAGCTTGAACAGGTGCTTGGGCGTGATGGTGCTGTAGGGCACGTCGTCCGCCTGGCGGTTCTCGTTGTAGTTGTAGGTGTAGCCGGCTGCGACCTGCAGGCGTGGCAGCAGCTCGCCGCTGACTTCGGCGTCGAAGCCCTTGCTGACGATCTTGCCCATGGCGACGTAGCAGCAGGCCTGGCCGACGCCGTTGCTGCCGTCATTGCTCTCACGCACGCCTTCGCCCTCGCGCTCGATGCGGTAGAGCGCGAAGGCGGTGTTCAGGCGCCCGCCCAGCAGCTCGCCCTTGATGCCGACTTCCACGCTGCGGCCGGTGATCGGGTCGAGCTGGGTGCCGGGCAGCGGGCCGGCCAGCAGGCCGCCTTGCGGCTTGTATATCTTGGCGAGGCTGCCATACAGCGTCCACGCGTCGTTGAGGTCGTAGATCAGTCCGCCGTAAGGGGTGACGATCTTGCTTTCCTTGTAGCGGGTGATGGAGCGGCTGGTGATGGCGCCGCCGACGTCGTACATGTTGAAGGCGGAGTCGTAGTCGTAATCCGCCTGGCGTCCCCCAAGCACCAGGTGCAGCGGCTCGGCCAGTTGCAGCTTCAGCTTGCCGTAGAGGCCGCGCTGGGTGGCGCCGTAGTCTGGCCACTCCTGGTAGATGCGGGAGCCGACCGGCCGCGGCGCCCCGGCGGGGTCAAAGTTGCCCAGGGTCACCGGCTGGGGAGCGCTGCCGGCGTACACCAGGGTGGAGTAGTACTGGGTGTGGTCTATCTCCTGGCCGTCGGTGCCCAGCACCAGTTGATGCCTGCCACCGAGGAGCTCGAAGGCGCCGGTCAGGCTGAGGTCGTAGCTGGTCTTGCGCGACTCGTAGCCCTAGCCCCAGCCGGCGAAGCTCAAGGGGCCGGTGTCGGGCGTGCCGGAATAGCTGCCGGCTTCCTCATAGCCCTTGCGGTCCATGTAGTTGCCGCTGATCTTCACCTTCCAGTCGTCGTTGAAGTTGTGCTCCAGGGCGGCGAAACCTTCGGAGGTGATGTAGCTGCCGTGGGCCCACGCCGGCATCAGCGCGGTGTCGCGCGACAAACCGGCATCGGAGCCGTCGCTGTTGCGTGGCAGGCCGCCCCAGTTGGGTTTGCGCCTGCGGTCTTCGTAGCTGCCGCCCACCGTCAGCACGGTGCGTGGGCCGAGGTCGAGTTCCAGCACGCCGTAGATGAACTGGTTGCGGTCCTCGGCGGTGTCGTAGTGGAAACCCCTGTCCATGTAGGAGGCGACGAGGCGGCCGCGCAGCTTGCCCTCGAAGGCCAGCGGGCCGGTGGCATCCACCTCGGCACGGTAGTTCTCCCAGCTGCCGGCCGACACGCTGCCTTGGAACTGCGGCGTGGCCAGCGCGCGCTTGCGCACCAGGTTCACCGTGCCGCCGGCTTCGCCGGTGCCGGAAAAGAGGCCGTCGGCGCCGCGCAGCACCTCGACGTGGTCGTACATCGCCAGGTTGGGGTTGAAGTAGAAGTTGCTGTAGGCATCGACGCTGGAGCCGTCGATCTGCATGTTGCTGACCTGGAAGCCGCGCGCGTAGATGGCGCCCACATCGCCGCCAGCGGCGCTGGTGGTGGTGATGCCGGTGGTGTGGGCAAGCACGTCGCCTACGCTGGTGAGCTGCTGGTCTTCGATCTGCTGCCGGGTGACGACGGTGATGGACTGGGGAATCTCGCGCAGGCTGGCGCCCTTGGCCATGGCGACGTTGCTGCTGGCGTAGGAGCCGCTGCCCTCGGTGGTGCTGTCGTTCAGCGTGGTGGCCTGCACGTGCACCTCGCCCAGCAGGCTGTCCTTCTGCGCCGGGGCGATGGTGTAAGCCTGCTCGCCGGTTTCACGCAGCACCAGACCGGAGCCGCCCAGCAGCTGTTCCAGCGCGGCGCGGGTGTCGAACTGGCCGCGCAGCGCGCGGGCCTGATGCTTTTCGGTGAGATCGGTGGAGAACACGATGCGGGCGCCGGTCTGGGCGGCGAGGGCGTTCAACGCCTGGTCCAGGCGCTGGGCCGGGATGTCCAGCTGGCGGGGCGCCTGCTGGGCATGGGCGAGGCTGGCGAGCAGCAGCGCGCCGGCGAGGGCGCCCAGGCGCAGGCCGCGGCCGGCGATGCCACCCGCGTGCGGGCGGGAGCGGGCAGGTGTGGAGGGGCGATGGCGTGTCACGCGGATGATCCTCTTGAGTGGTCCATGCTGGGGTTTCAAGAGGGTTGGCGTTTCAGCCGGCGGCGATGTTGAGGTCGCTCCGCAAAAAAGTCAGCGCGTGCGGCTGGCCACGCTGATGGCGCCGTCGGCCGCCCGGGACACACGCACCGGCAGCACCTGCGGCAAGGTGTCGAGCAGGCGTTCCATGCCGGCGATGTCGTATTCGCCCGAAAGGCGCAGGCCGCCGGCTGCCGCGTCTTCCAGCGTGATCGGCGCCTTGCGGTAGCGCTGGATCTCGGCCAGCGCCTCGCGCAAGGGCGTGCCATCGAACATCAGCTTGCCGCGCTGCCAGGCCTCGACCCGGGCGAGAGTGACCGGCTGCGGCGTGTCGATGCGGCCGTTGCCGGCCTGCACCAGTTCGCCGGCGCGGGCGATGCGCGGCGCGCTGCCCGGCCGGGTGATCTCCACGCTGCCTTCGGTGACGCCCACCCGGAGTTGCTCCGCATCGAGGCGGTGAACATCGAAGGCGGTGCCGATGTCGCGCACCGCGACCTCGCCGCTGCGGACGATGAAGGGCCGCGGGCCGTGGGCCACGCTGAAGAAGGCCTGGCCGCCGGCGAGTTCGAACTGGCGGCTGCGCAGCCGCTGTTCGACCCGCAGCACGGTGCCGGTATTCAGCGTCACCCGGCTGCCGTCGGCGAGATTCACCACCAGCCGCTCCCCCACCGCGGTGCGCAGTTCCGCCACATGCCACGCCGGGTCGGCCACGACCACCGCGGCGAGCAGGGCGAGGGCGAGGCCGCTGGCGGCGAGGCGCTTGTTGCGGCTCTGGCGCTGCTGCTGGCGCAGGGTCTGGGCACGGCCTTCGGCGAGCAGGGCTTCGCGCGAAGGGAAGCGCTCGCGCAGCGCTTCCTTGAAGGGCTGCAGGGCGTCGCCGGCGGCCGCAGGTGCTTCGCCGGTGCGCCGTGGCGGCTCGCTCATCCGGGCCTCCGGCGGCCATGGCACGCGGACCTGGCCGGCTCCCAGTGGCGCAGGATGCCGTCCATCGCCCGGCCGAAATGCTGGGTGACCATGTTGCGGGAGATGCCCGGCTCGGCGGCGATCTCCGCCTGCGGCATGTCGTGGATGCAATGCAGCAGGAACACCTGGCGCGCCCGCGGCGGCATGGCCTCGATGATGCGGGCGAGCGCTTCCAGCTGCTGCTGGAAGTCCAGCGCGGCGGCGCCGTCCAGGCTGTGGGTGTGGATGTCCGGCAACTCGGCCACCGGCTCGATCAGCGCGAGGCGGCTGCTGTCGGCGCGGAAGCGGTCTATCGTCCGGTTGTTGGAGACCCGGCGCAGGAAGGCCAGCGGCGTGCGGATCTGTTCCCGCGGCGGGTTCTCCATCAGCTCCACGCAGACGTCGTGCACCACCTCGCGCGCATGGCTGCGGTCGCCGAAGCGGCGGCGGATGTAATCCACCAGTTCGTCGTAGTGACGCTCCAGGGCGGCGAGCAGGGTGGGGTTCAGAACGGTGGGAGGCATGCGCTGGCGGTGGAACGGTGAGCGCAGAATTCTAAACGAGAATCGTTGTCTTTTAGAGAGAAAGCGGCCCGGAGGTGCGCCAAAAAGCAGAGGGGCTGGAAAACCAGCCCCTCCCGTACGACCGTGGCAGCGGCGCCATGCCGCGCAGGCCCCGCTGCCCGCGCCGCTCTTACCAGAGCTGCCCGCGTTCGGCGATCATCTTGCGCACCATGGCGTCGAAGAACTTCACCGCGAAGCCGCTATCGCGGATGAGCATCTGGGTGAGGTCTGCACAGCGCTGGCCGATGGCGTCCGGCAGGTGGGTGTCCTCGCCGGGGATCTGGCCGGCGTGGCACTGGATTTCGGCCGCGCGCTGCACCGTCCACAGCAGGAAGAAGGTCTTGGCGATGTCCATTTCGCCAACCGCCACGCCGTGGTTGCGCAGCACCAGGATGTGCTTGTCGCCCAAGCTGGCGAGCATGCGCACCTTCTCTTCGGCGAACAGGGTGATGCCTTCGAAGGTGTGGTAGCCGACGCGGCCATACAGCTGGGCGCCGTAGAAATTGTCCTGGCTGAAGCCGGCCTTCTTCTGCGCCACCGCGGACACCGCGTTGGTATGGGTGTGGATCACGCAGTGGATGTCTTCACGCGCGCCGTGGATGGCGCTGTGCAGGGCGAAGCCGGCCGGGTTGGCGTCGTAGGGCGAGGGTTCCACCTTGTTGCCCTGCAGGTCCACCTTCAGCAGGTTGGCCGGGGTGACTTCGGTGTAGTTCAGGCCGAAGGGGTTCACCAGGTAGTAGTTGTCGCCGCCGGGCAGGCGGGCGGAGATGTGGTTGAAGATGGTCTCGGTCCAGCCGAAGTAGTCCACCAGGTGGTAGCAGTGGGCGAGCTGGATGCGCAGGGCCCATTCTTCATCGCTGCAGTTTGCCGGTTTGACGACGGCGGGCTTGATGGCGGCGTTCATGGCGATTCCTTGATGAGAGAGGGGAGGGAGGGTTCAGGCGCTTGCAGCGGCGGCCTGAGTGGCGGTGGAGCTTGAATGCTTCTCGCCGTGGAAGCGGGCGAGGCCGATGATCTTGCGCGTCACCGTCATCGGAATGTCGAAACGGGCCGCAAGTTCGAGCACCGCGTCGCCGATGGAGCCCAGCTCCAGCGCGCGGCCGCGCTCGTAGTCCTGCAGCATGGAGGTGCGAACCGGGCCCATGGCGGCGCCGAGCTCGAGGAAGGTGAGCGGGTCGATTTCCACCCTGGCGCCGTAACTGGCGGCCACCAGCAGCACCTCCTGCATGATGGCGATCACCGTGTCGCGCAGCGCCGGCTCGGTGTACAGCTCCTCCAGCGTGGCGCCGGCCACCACCGACAGCGGGTTGGTGCTGGCGTTGGCGATGATCTTGGTCCACAGCTTGTCGCGGATGCGCTCCAGCGGCCGCGCCTCGATGCCGGCGGCGGCCACCACCGCGCACAGGCGCTGCAGGCGCTCGCTGCTGCTGTTGTCCGGCTCGCCGAACATCATCAGGTGCGGGTTCTTGGCGGTCACCTGGCCGGGCGCGCTGGCTTCGGCGGTGATGAAGACGACGGTACCCATGATCTGCGTCAGCGGCAGCAGGGCGCTGACGCTGCCCGCCGGGTCCACCGCTTCCACGGTGCTGCCGGCGAAGCGGCCGCCCTCGCCGTGGAAGTACCACCAGGGCACGCCGTTGATGGCTGGCACCACGATGGTGTTCTCGTCCACCAGCGGTTTGACCTGCTGCAGCAGGGCGGCGATATCCTGCGACTTGCAGCACAGGAAGATGATGTCCTGCACGCCGAAGTCGGCGGCGGTGCCGGCGTTCACCGGCACGGTGTGGGTGCCTTCCAGGTCGGTCAGGACGATGCCCTGGCTGCTTAGGGTTTCCAGCGTGGCGCCGCGGGCGAGCACGCTCACGTCCTGGCCGGACATGGCGAGCCGCGCGGCGATGGTGCAGCCGATGGCGCCGGCGCCGGCGATGCAGATGCGTTGTTTGGGGGCTGGGGATGTCATGGTCGGCTCCATGGTTTTAGGCAGGCAATGCGGCCCGTTTTGTCGGTCCGCCTGAGTGCCTTTGTTCTTGCCGGGGTCGCCGGTCGCTTTGTGTCGTGTGGAAGGGCCCGCTGTTGGCGGGCGCCTTCCTGGTCGGAGTCCTGGGGAGGCTCACCGGAGCGCTCAGCTGGAGAGCATCGCCTGATGCTTCCCGCCCAGCCCCAGATAAGCCTCGATGACCCTGGGATCATCCTTCAACTGCGCCGCCGGTCCCTCCATCGCGATCTGGCCGGTCTCCAGCACATAGGCGTAGTCGGCCACCTGGAGTGCGGCGCGGGCGTTCTGCTCCACCAGCAGGATGGACACGCCGCGGCGTCTCAGCTCGGCGATGATGCGGAAGATCTCCCGCACGATGAGCGGCGCCAGCCCCAGGCTGGGCTCGTCCAGCATCAGGAGCTTGGGCTTGGCCATCAGCGCCCGGCCCACCGCCAGCATCTGGCGCTCGCCGCCGGAGAGCGTGCCGGCGAGCTGGCCGCGGCGCTCCTTCAGCCGCGGGAAGAGGGCATACACCTCTTCCATGGTCTGGCCGTGGTCTCGCTTGCCCATGCGGTAGCGCTGGAAGGCGCCCAGGGTGAGGTTGTCTTCCACCGTCATCTCGCCGAAGAGCTCGCGCTTCTCCGGCACCAGGTTCATGCCGCGGGCGACCATGCGCTCGACTTCCGGCACGATCTCGATGGCGCCGTCGAAACCCACCTGGCCCTTGGATTCGAGCACGCCCATGATGGCCGAGAGCATCGTCGTCTTGCCGGCGCCGTTGGGGCCGATGACGGTGACGATCTGGCCTTCGCCCACCACCAGATTGGCGTTGGTGAGCGCTTCGACCTTGCCGTAGGACACGCACAGGTCCTGCACTTCCAGCACCTTGCTGGCGGGCTGGTTGCTCGGGTTGCTTTGGCTACCTTGCTGATTGCTCATGCTCATCACTCCACGCCGCCCAGGTAGGCTTCGAGCACCTTGGGGTTCTGCTGCACTTCTTCCGGGAGCCCCTCGGCGATCTTCTCGCCGAACTCCATCACCACCACCCGATCCACCAGGCCCATGACGAAGTCCATGTCGTGCTCGACCAGCAGGATGGCCATGCCTTCGGCGCGCAGCTTCTTCAGCAGCTCGCCCAGGGCTTCCTTCTCCTTGTAGCGCAGGCCGGCGGCCGGTTCGTCCAGCAGCAAGAGGCAGGGGTCGGAGCACAGGGCGCGCGCGATCTCGAGGATGCGCTGCTGGCCCAGGGCGAGGCTGCCGGCTTCGTCGTACATGTGCGGGGCCAGGCCCACGCGTTCGATCTGGCGGGCCGCTTCGGCCAGCAGCCGGGCTTCTTCGTTGCGGTCCAGCCGCCAGGCGGAGGCGAGCACGCCCTTGTCGCCGCGCAGGTGGCCGCCGATGGCGACGTTCTCGAGCACGCTCATGGTGGGCAAGAGCTTCACATGCTGGAAGGTGCGGCTCATGCCCATGCGGGCGATCTCGCGCGAGTCGTGGCCGGCCACCGGTTTGCCGAGGAAGCGCACTTCGCCGGAGGTGGGGGTGTCGACGCCGGAGAGCTGGTTGAACATGGTGCTTTTGCCGGCGCCGTTGGGGCCGATCAGCGCCAGGATTTCGCCGGCCTTCACTTCCAGGCTCATGTTGTTGTTGGCGACGAGGCC
>NZ_WUEI01000107.1 GCF_012911025.1 Azoarcus sp. TTM-91
GGGCTGAACAGGGGCGAAGTGAAGGTGGGACCCGGAGGGAGCGGAGGCACAGGGCGCTCTGCGGGGAGGCCTCTGGAGGGCGGAGCCCGCCGCCGGCCAGGTGCCAGGTGCCAGGTGCGGGTGGCGGCGTGCTTGCAGGCGTGCGCGGTTTCACGTCAAATCGCGCCCCCGCCGGCGCTTGCTTGACCCACGTCAAGCCATTCCCCCTGCCCTGCGGGTGCAATGTCGCCTTCCGCCGGCCTTCGCCCGGCGGGCTTCCCAGGAGTGGTGTTGAAGTCTCTCGGTTCCCAATCGCGGGCGATGATCGCCCTCGTCGTCATGGCCCTCATCTGGGGCTACAACTGGGTGGTGATGAAGAAGGTGGTGCCCTATGCGGACCCCTTCGATTTCTCCGCCATCCGCACCTTGCTGGGTGCCACCGCGCTGTTCCTGGTGCTGGTGGCCGCACGCCGGCCGATGCGGCTGCGCGCGCCGCGGCGGGTGATGCTGCTCGGCCTGCTGCAGACCGCCGCCTTCACCGGCCTGGTGCAATGGGCGCTGGTTTCCGGCGGCGCCGGCAAGACGGCGGTGCTGGTCTACACCATGCCCTTCTGGTTGCTGCCGCTGGCCTGGGCGCTGCTGGGCGAGCGGGTGCGGCGGGTGCAGTGGATTGCCATCGCCACCGCCGCGCTGGGTTTGCTGCTGGTGCTGGAGCCGTGGTCCATGCGCGGCAGCCCGCTCGCCAGCCTGCTGGCGCTGGGGGGCGGCCTGGCCTGGGCACTGGCCACCGTGGTGGCGAAACGGATACGGCGCGAAGTGGAAATGGACCTGCTGGCGCTGACTGCCTGGCAGATGCTGTTCGGCGCGCTGGCCCTGTGCCTGGTAGCGATGGCGCTGCCTTCCCGGCCCATCACCCCGGCGCCGTACTTTTTCTTCGCACTGGGCTTCACCGCACTGCTCGCCACCGGCTTCGCCTGGTTGCTGTGGCTGTATGTGCTGCAGCATCTTTCCGCCGGCATGGCGGGCCTCTCCGCGTTGGGCATTCCCTTGATCGGTGTGCTCGCAGGCTGGCTGGAACTGGGGGAGCGGCCCAGCAGCGCCGAGTTGGGGGGCATGGGCCTGATCTGCGCCGCGCTGGCTTTTTCGAGCTTGTGGTCGGCCTGGCGGGGGCAGCGCTTGGCGCGGCAGGCCGAGGCCGCGGCGGCTGCGGGGTCTTGAGAGGCGCTTTGCCTCAGGGCTTTGCCGCAGGGGTGCAAGGCCAGGAGGCGAGGCGCGAGACGCTGCGTTCCCGCTGGTCCTCAGCCGATGCCTTGCTCCCTCCCGCTGGCCGGGGCTGGGGCGAGGGGAGCCCGTGGTTGGCCGGATACTGCCTCTTCCCCCCTTCCGCCGGCGGGCGAAAACCGTTGCGGCGCTGTTGCTGCCGCCCTCGGGCCTGCCTTCAAGCCGGTACGCCCTGCCGCGGCCCCGGCGCTGCTAGCTTGCTCCGTGCTGGGTGAGGTTGCGCAGGGTGTCGGCGACCGACTTGGTGTGGGCGGCGGCCTGGGCGTTGCGGCCGCCGAAGGACTGCACCGAGGACAGCGTGCCGGATAGCTCGGCGACGCCGCTGGACTGGGCCTCGATGGCCTGGGCGACGCGGTTGATGTCGGCCGCCAGGGTGGCGATGTCGCTGCCGATCTCGCCAGCGCTGCTGCGCGATTTCTCCGCCAGCTTGCGCACCTCGTCCGCCACCACCGCGAAGCCGCGGCCGGTGTCGCCGGCGCGGGCGGCTTCGATGGCGGCGTTCAGGGCCAGCAGATTGGTCTGGTCGGCGATCTGCTGGATGATCTGCACCACGCCCTGGATACGGCCGCTGGCATGGGCCAGGGCGCGGGCGCTGCCGGCCACTTCTTCTGCCTGGCCGGTGAGGCTGGCGACGGTCTCGCCGGCACCGCGTATCACCGCTTCCTGCTCGTCCAGCTGGCTGGTGAGGCTGTCCACCGAGGTGTAGAGATCGCTGGCGCAGCTCTCCAGCTGCAGCGAGGTGTCCTCGCGCAGGCGGTGGGCGTGTTCCAGCGTGGCGCCGAGGTCGTTCAGGCCGACCACCACGTCGGCATAGCTGCCGTCGAAATCGCCGGGGTTCAGGGTTTCGTCGAAGCGCTGGGCCTTGTAGTGCTGTATCTGCTGCACCATGGCGCGCGACAGCCCGGCCAGCTTGCCGATGCGCCGGCGCAGGAAGAAGGCCTTGAACTCGCCGTAGTGGGCGACGAAGTTGTCCACGTATTCGTCGATGAAGGGCTGGCCGGGGGCGACGCGGAAGAAGAACACCGCGGTGAGCGTCTGGTTGAGGTTGAGGCCGAGGATTTCGCCGAAGGTGGAGAAGCCGGCGAGCTGGGTCTGCGGCAGCAGGCTGGCGCTGCCGGCCAGTTCGCGCTCGTTGTAGAGCCGGCGCAGGATGCAGTCGTTGAGGATGCCGGCCACCGGCGTGCCCGGCTTGCCTTGGAGGAAGCGCTGCAGGTCGCGCTGGGTGTGCTGGACGAAGCCGGTGCGGCGCACCAGCACGATCTCCTCGCCGGAGGCGACGTCGCAGTAGAAGTGCACCAGCCCGCTTTCGAGGTCGATGCGGGAGATGGAGCGCACGAACAGCTCCTCGCCGACGCGGATGGCGAAGGAGTGGTCCGCCAGCTTCTGCTCCAGCGCGGCCGGCGCGCAATCCAGCGCCTCGCACAGGGCGTCGATCATGGACATGATGCGGCCGCTGCGGGTGATGACCTGGCCGACGTAGCGCTTCTCCACCGAGGCGCTGAGCACATGGAAGGAGAGCGCTTCCGGCTCGAAGTTCTGGCTCTTGAACACGCCGAAGCGGGCACCGGACGCGGCCTTGATGAAGGCGACGGTGGCGTGGTTCTCCAGCCGGCGCTGGCCGTCATGCACCGCGGTGCCGCTGAAGTCCAGCTTGCCGCCGGCGGAGCCGCCGACGAAGAGGCAGGGGAAGCGGCCGGATTCGTACAGCGCCTCCATGAAGAAGGATTCGGAGGCGGAGAGGCCGTCGAACAGCACGAAGGCGAAGGTGTCGCGGTGGTCGATCTCCATGCCGACCTGGGCCGCGCGGATGTTGGCGCTGAGGCGGGCGATGCGCTGTTCCACCTCCATCGGCTTGCCGCCGCCGCGCAGATCCTCGCTGGCGAGCGAAATGGAGACCACCTGGGCGCGGGCGACCAGGCTGGCGTCGAAGCACTGCACCACCACCCGGTCCCACTGGTTGCCGGTGGGGCAGTAGAGCGAGCCCTCGCCGCCGCATAGCTCGCCGGCGGTGGTACAGGCGACCATGGGCGTGCCGGGAAAGCGCTGGCCGATCTCGCGCGCCACCCGGTCTATGTCCAGGTAGGGGGAAACGTAGGCGGTGATGAAGGTGGGCTGCAGCCTGAGCTGCGCCAACGCCGCCGGCAGTTCTGCGGCGCGGCACTGGAAGGTGGCGGCGCCGGTGGTGTCGTGTGGCTTCTTTCCGAACAGCTTCATTGATCTCCCCTCTTGTCCGACGCGGATGTGTGCCGGTGTTTTCCGGCATCTTCCGTGACATTAACGGGCGAAGAGAGGAAATGCTTTACGGCTACCCACCCATTCAGGGCGGCCAGCCGCGAAGCAGTCCGTTCAGCGGGGGAGGTCGATCAGCAGGGCTTCGGGCAGTTCCACTTCGTCGCAGTTGTGGCCAGGGCCGGCGCGGTCCACGACGAGGAAATCGCACACCGCGTCCAGCGCCAGCAGCGGGTGGTGCCAGACGCCGGGGGCGTAGTTCACGCCTTGTTCGGCGCTGGCGATGAACACCCGCAGGTCGGCTGCGGTGGGCGCCGCGCCGGGCGGCGCCACCACCACCAGGTAGGGGCGGCCGGACAGCGGCATGAAGGCCTGGCTGGCGAGCGGGTGGCGCTCCATCATCTCCACCCGGAAGGGCAGGGCGCGCGGTTGGCCGCGGAAAATAGAGACGATGGCGCGGCCGTCCGCCCCCGGTTCCACCGCGGCGAGGTCGTGGAAGCGCTCGGTGTTGCCGCCGTTGATGGTGTAGTGGCGCGCCGCGCCCTCCGCCTGGATGACGTCGCCGAAGGGAGCGAAGGCCTCGCGGCTGAGGGGTTCGGCGGTGCGCAGCGTCAGCCCGGCGGCGGTGCTCATTCCTTCACCTTGCCCCACAGCCGTACCCGCGACAGGCCGCCATCGGGGATGACGTTGATGCGCACATGGGTGATGGGGCCATGCGCGGCGATCTCGCCGACGAAGGTGTGGATGGCGTCCATCGACAGCGGCTGCTCCGGCAGGATGAAGGGCCAGAACATGCTCTGGGTGACCACCGACTGATCGGTGCCGCCGGCCATGAAGGCGCCCTGTATGGAGCAGCGGTCCGGGTAGTTGCCCTTGAAGTGGGCGGTGTCGATCTCGATCTTTTCCAGCGTGCCGGCGGCGCCGAGCTGGACGATGCACCAGTCGTTGCCCGGCTCGCGGCGGCGGCGGGTTTCCCAGCCGTCGCCCATGTCGCGGCCGCGGTCGGGCAGCAGCAGGTTGGATACCGAGCCGTAGTGGGAGTCGTTCCAGGCGACCGCGCGGCCGCCGTTTTCCATGGCGGCGAGGTCGTAGGTGAGGTTGGGGTTGTCGAAGGCGCCGACCGGCTGGCCGTACACCCGCAGGCGGGCGATGCCGCCGTCCGGGTAGATGTTCACCCGCAGGTGGGTCCAGGCTTCCTGGCTGGCGATGGCGAACAGGTGATGGGCGCTGGCGCCGAGCGAGACCGAGGGCAGGATCTCGGTCCATTGCGCCGCCTTCAGCGTGGCGACGTCGTCGCTGTCGGACACGGTGGCTTCGATGGACACCGCCGGCGCGTAATTGCCGGTGAAGTGGGAGGTATCCACGTCGAAGCCGCGGATGATGCCGCGGCGGCCGAGCTTGAGCAGGCACCAGTCGTGACCGGTGGTGCGCTTGCGGCGGGTCTCCCAGCCGTCCATCCACTTGCCGTTGTCGTCGTACTTGCCCGGGATGAAGACCGCCGGATCGGGGTTGAGCATGCGCGACACCTCGGCGAAGAAGTCGTCCGAGGCGTGCAGCGCGCGGGCGCCGATGCGCGGGTTGGCGAGGTCCACCGAGCGGCGGGCCCAGTCGGGCAGGTCGGCGGCGGGGGCAACGATGATGCTCTGGGTGCTCATGGGGTATCCGTGTTCAGGGCTGTTTCTTGTGGGGGTGATGTTCGATCCAGTGGCGGGCGATGTCCACCCGGCGGCAGATCCACACCCGGTCGTGGCGCTCGATGTGGTCGAGGAAGCGTTGCAGGGCGCGGAAGCGGCCGGGGCGGCCGAGCAGGCGGCAGTGCATGCCCACGCTCATCATCGCCGGGCGCTCCTCGCCTTCTTCGTACATCAGGTCGAAGGTGTCGCGCAGGTACTGGAAGAATTCGTCGCCGTGGGAGAAGCCCTGCGGCAGGGCGAAGCGCATGTCGTTGGTGTCCAGGGTGTAGGGCACCACCAGGTGCGGCACCTGGCTGCCGTCGGTCTTGCGCACCTCGGTCCAGAACGGCAGGTCGTCGCCGTAGTAGTCGGAGTCGTACAGGAAGCCGCCGTGGTCGGCCACCAGGCGCCGGGTGTTGGGCGAGTCGCGGCCGGTGTACCAGCCCAGCGGGCGCTCGCCGGTGAGGCGCTGGATGATCTCCATGCCCAGGCGCATGTGCTCGCGTTCCTCCGCCTCCGGCGTGTTCTGGTAGTGGATCCAGCGCAGGCCGTGGCAGGCGATTTCGTGGCCCAGTTCCTGGAAGGCGGCGGTGACTTCCGGGTGGCGCTGCAGCGCCATCGCCACGCCGAAGATGGTCATCGGCAGGCCGCGGCGTTCGAACTCGCGCAGGAAGCGCCACACGCCGACGCGGGAGCCGTATTCGTAGATGGACTCCATCGACAGGTGGCGGTCCGGGTAGCTGGCCGGGTTGAACATCTCCGACAGGAACTGCTCGCTGCCGGCGTCGCCATGCAGCACCGAGTTCTCGCCGCCTTCCTCGTAGTTGAGCACGAACTGCACCGCCACCCGGGCGCGGCCGGGCCAGTTGGCGTGCGGCGGGTTGCGGCCGTAGCCGACGAGGTCGCGCGGGTAGCCGGAGGATGGGGCAGGCGAGGCGGGGGAGCTCATGGGCGCGTCTCCGGGCGGGCTTCAGGCGGCGCCGAGCAGGGCGTCGAGGCGGAAGCGGGCGATCTTGGCGATTTCATCCAGGCAGGTACGGAATTCGGCTTCGGCGTCGTTGCCGAGGCGGGCCTCGATGATATCCATGATCTGGTGGCGGCTGCGTCCCTTCACCGCGATCACGAAGGGAAAGCCGAAGCGGGAGCGATAGGCGGCGTTGAGGCTGCGCAGGCGCTGCAGCTCGTCGGCGGTGCAGCGGTCCAGGCCGGCGCCTTGCTGCTCGCCGGTGGAGGCCCGGGTGAGGGTGCCGGCGGCGGCTTCCTTGCCGGCCAGTTCCGGGTGGGCGCGGATGAGCGCCAACTGCTCGGCGCGCCCGGCGCCCAGCATGGCGGCGACCATGGCCTGGTGCAGCGCGTCCACGCTGGTGAAGGGGCGGGCGGCCCAGGCACGCTCGGCGACCCAGGGCGAGTGCTCGAAGATGCCGCCCAGCTGGCTGGAGAAGGCGGCGCAGTCCAGCGCGGAGAGGTCCGCGAGCTTCTGGGCGGTGGGGAGGGCGGCGGTCATCATGGAGGACTCTGGTGTGAACGTGGATCTGCCGCTGGCCGCCAGCTGGCGGCCAGAAGCGCTTCTGCAGCGTGTTGCGTGCCGTGTCAGTCGGCGAGCCGGGCGCCCTGGGCGTGCCAGGTGGCGATCAGGCGGCGTTCCTCGTCGGTGATGTGGGTGAGGTTGCCCAGCGGCATGTAGCCGCTGGCCACCGTCTCGGCGATCTTGGCGGCGTGCTGGCCGATCTCCCCCGGTGTCTGCAGCAGCACGCCCTTGGGCGGCTGGATGAAGCCCTCGTAGGTGGG
Organism: Azoarcus sp. TTM-91; assembly: GCF_012911025.1. Lineage (GTDB taxonomy): Bacteria > Pseudomonadota > Gammaproteobacteria > Burkholderiales > Rhodocyclaceae > Azoarcus. The sequence continues at coordinate 6,951 of NZ_WUEI01000107.1, forward strand.
CTGGGCGGCATGGCAGGCGATGCAGCGCTGGTCCATCACCTGCTTCACCTGGGCGAAGGCCACCTTGTCGCCGCCGGCATCCACCTTTTCCGGCGCCATCAGCACCATCAACAGCGCCAGCAGGGCGACGCCGCTGGCCGGCAGCCACCACTTCACCTGGCCGCGGTGGCGCAGCACGAAGAACTGCCGTATCAGCACGCCGGCGGCCATCATCACCACCAGCACCAGCCAGCCGTTGGCATGGCTGTAGGTCATCGGGTAGTGGTTGCTGATCATGGTGAACAGCACCGGCAGGGTGAAATAGGTGTTGTGCACCGAGCGCTGCTTGCCGATCTGGCCGGGGCGCGGGTCCACCGGCTGGCCGGCGCGTATCTGCGCCACCATGCGCTTCTGGCCGGGGATGATGTGGACGAAGACATTGGCCGCCATGATGGTGCCCAGCACCGCGCCTACGTGCAGGTAGGCGGCGCGGGCGGAGAACACCTGGTGCAGCGCCCAGTCGGCGAACACCACCAGCACGAAGATCAGCCCGGCCAGCAGCGTGTCGCGGCCGACCAGCAGGCGGCAGAGCAGGTCGTAGACCACCCAGCCGGCGGCGAGGAAGCCGATGGAGATGGCGATGGCGGCCGGCGGCGTCAGCGCCATCACGTTGCGGTCTATCAGGTAGGAGGAGGCGCCGGCCCAATAGACGATGGCCAGCATGCCCATGCCGGACAGCCAGGTGGTGTAGGCCTCCCACTTGGACCAGTGCAGGTCCTGCGACAGCGGCTCGCCCTGCGGGCCGGTGAGGAATTTCTGGCTGCAGTAGAAGCCGCCGCCATGCACCGCCCATAGCTCGCCGAACACGCCGCGCTGCTTGTCCGCCGCTTTCTTCGGCGGCTTCAGCGAGGTGTCCAGCATGACGAAGTAGAAGGAGGCGCCTATCCAGGCGATGCCGGCGATCAGGTGCAGCCAGCGGACCAGCAGATTGGCCCAGTCGAGGAGATAGCTTTCCATTTGGGGCGCCGGCTCAACTGCCGCGGTAGGTGGAGTAGCTCCACGGCGAGACCAGCAGCGGCACGTGGTAGTGCTGGCCGGCCTCGGCGATGCCGAAACGCAGCACCACCTCGCCGACGAAGGGCGGGTCGGGCAGCTCGGCGCCGCCGGGGGCCTTGCGGAAATAGGCGGTGGTGTCGAACACCAGCTCGTAGCGGCCGGCGGCGAAGGCCTCGCCTTCCAGCAAGGGGGCGTCGCAGCGGCCGTCGGCGTTGGTCAGCGTGCTGGCGAGCAGGCGGCGTTCGCCGCCGGCCTCCAGGCGGAAGACGGACACCGGAATGCCCTGGCCGGGGCGGCCGAGGGCGGTGTCGAGCACGTGGGTGGTGAGTCTGCCCATGGCGGCAATTCCTGTTCATTCGTATCGGCCTCCAGTCTAGAAGCCTCGCGCCGCGTGCGGGCGGGGATGTCTGGATAACCGATATAAAGAACCGGATATTGTCCTCGCCGGCCGGGCGTGCACTGGCGGGCCGGCAGGACCCCGGCTGCGCCTCAGGTGGACGGGGGGCGGTCCAGCGTCGCGTCGGCCAGGGAGGCGGGATCCTCCAGCGGCTCCAGGTGGGTGGTGACGTGGGCGCGCGGCACGGCGGCGCGCAAGGCCGCCTCGATGCGTTCTGCCCAGTCGTGGCCGGTCTGCACCGTCCATTGGCCGGGCACCAGCACATGCAGGCTGACGAAGGCGCGGCTGCCGGCCTGGCGGGTACGCAGGGCGTGGAAGGCCAGGCCGTGGGCGCGGAAGCCGTCCAGCGCCCGCTCCAGCGCGGCCAGTTCGGCGTCGGGGAGGGCAACGTCCATCAGCCCGGCGGTGGAGCGTTCCAGCAGCCTCCAGCCGGTCCACACGATGTTGGCGGCGACCAGCAGGGCGATGGCCGGGTCCAGCCACAGCCAGCCGCTGGACCAGGCGAGGGCGACGCCGAGGATGACGCCGGCCGAGGTCCATACGTCCGTCATCAGGTGGTGGGCATCTGCCTCCAGGGTGATGGAGTGGTGGGCCTTGCCCACCCGCATCAGCACGCGGGCGGTGAGCAGGTTGATCACCGAGGCCAGCACCGAGATCGCCAGGCCGACATCCACCGCCTCCAGCGGCTGCGGCTGCAGCAGGCGCTGCACCGCGGCGTAGCCGATGCCGCCGGCCGCCAGCAGGATCAGCGCGCCCTCGAAAGCGCTGGAAAAGTATTCCGCCTTGCCGTGGCCATAGCTGTGGCGGGCGTCGGCCGGCGTTTCAGCCACGCTCAGCATGGTCAGCGCCATCAGCGCACCGGCGAGGTTGACCAGCGATTCCAGCGCATCGGAGAGCAGACCGACGGAGCCGGTGAACCACCAGGCCGCGCCCTTCAGCACGATGGTGGCGAGGGCGGCGGCGACCGAGAGCCAGGCGTAGGGTTTCAGGGAAGGACTCATGTGCGGGGCGTCCGGGCGGCGATGGGTTGGAAGGCAGGGCTGACGCATGCCGGGCGGCTGCGCGGGAGGCGCAGTTCCACCCGCAGGCCGTGGCCGGGCGGGCTGCCGCGGGGGCCGAAGCGCAAGCTGCCGTGGTGGCGTTCCACGATGCGGGCGGCGATGGACAGGCCCAGGCCGCTGCCTTCCTCGCCGGCGCTCTCCAGCCGGCGCCAGAAGCGCTGGCCCAGGCGCTGCAGTTCGTCGGCGGGAACGCCGGGGCCGCTGTCCTCCACCGTCAGCAGCCAGTCCGGCCCATCGGCGCGGAGGGCGACCTGCACCGATCCGCCCCGCGGCGTATAGCGCACGGCGTTGTCGAGCAGGTTGCGCAGCAGGATCGCCAGCCAGGCAGGGTTGCCGTGCATGGTGGCGGGGCCATCGGTGTCGAGGCTGCTGGTGTCGAGGCCGATCTCCTGGCCTTTGGCGAGCGCGCCATCGGCGGCTTCGCCCACGGCCTGGCGCAGCAGTGCATCGAGCTCCAGCGGGGTGAAGGCCGTGGCCTGCACGGCGTCGGCGCGGGCCAGCGTGAGCAACTGGGCCACCAGCCGGCTCATGCGGTCGCAGCCGGACAGCAACTGCTCCAACGCGTGCCGCCGCGCGCTGTCGTCGCTGGCGCCGAGGGCGACCTGGGCCTGGGCGCGCAGGGCGGCGAGCGGGGTGCGCAGCTCATGGGCGGCATCCGCGGTGAAGCGGCGCTCGTTCTCCAGGCTGCGTTCCACCCGTTCGAACAGGCTGTTCAGCCGCGCGACCAGGGGCGCGACTTCGGCGGGAAGGTCTGCCTCGGACAGGCGTTCGAGGCGGTCGGGCGAGCGTTCGCCCAGCTCGCCGGCGATACGCAGCAGCGGGCGCATGCCGTGGCGCACGGCCAGCCACAGCAGCACCGCCAGCAGCGGCAGGGTGAGCAGCAGGGGCCACAGCAGGCCGGCGGCGAAGCCCCGGGCCAGCTTGTCGCGCCGGGCGCTGCGCTCGCCCACTTGCACCATCAGCCCGCCGGCCGCAGCGGTGGAGGAGAACACCCGCCAGGTGTGGTCGCCGACGCTTTGGGTGGAAAAGCCCTCCCGCCGCGATGACAGCGGCGTCGCCGGGGCATTGGCGGAGTGCAGGCGCAGCTGCCCGTTCGCCCACACCTGGAAGGCGACGCGGCGCGCATAGCGATGCAGCTGCGGCGCGTGTTCTTCGTCCACCGCGGCGGGCTCGCCCAGGCCGCCGGCGCTCCCGGCCTGGGCGAGCAGGAGCGAGGCCGTCTGCACCAGGTGGGCGTCCAGCAGTTCCTCGGCCTCGTGCCTGGCCTCCATCCAGGTGAGCTGGGCGGCGACGAGCCAGGCGATGCCGACCAGGACGATGGTGATCGCGGTGATGCGGCTCTTGATCGAGGCGAGGCGCATGGCGGTTTCAGTCTCCCCGCGCCAGGTAGCCCACGCCGCGTATGGTGTGGATGAGTTCCCGCCCGAGCTTGCGGCGCAGGTGGTGGATGTAGACCTCTATGGTGTTGCTGCCGGTCTCCTCGCCCCAGGTGTAAAGCTGCTGCTCCAGCTGGGCGCGCGACAGCACGCGGCCGGGCTTGAGCATGAGGGCATGCAGCAGGGCGAACTCCTTGGCCGCCAGCTCCACCGGCCGGCCGTCGACGGTGACGGTGTGGGCGGCCGGGTCCAGCTCCACGCCGGACAGGGCCAGCCGGGGGGCGGGATGGCCCTCGGCGCGGCGTATGAGTGCGCGCAGGCGGGCGGCGAGTTCGCCCATGTCGAAGGGTTTGAGGAGATAGTCGTCGGCTCCGGCGTCGAGACCGGCGATGCGGTCATCCACCGTGTCGCGGGCGGTCAGGATCAGCACCGGCAGGCGGCTGCCTTGCGCGCGCAGGCGGCCGAGTACCGCGAGGCCGTCGCGGCGCGGCAGGCCGAGGTCCAGGACCAGGGCGGCAAAATCCGCGGCAAGCGCGCCGGCGAGCGCGGTCTCGGCGGCGATGCCGTCAGTGACCCAGGCGACGACGAAGCCGGCCTGGGTCAAGCCGGCCTGCAGCGCGTCGCCGAGCAGTTTGTCGTCCTCCACCACCAGGACCCGCATCTTTCCTCCTCAATCCCTGGCCTGATGCGCGGCGTGCGTCGGCTCCGCCACCACCGGCGCGCCCAGCCAGCCGGCGCGGTCGGCGCTCCAGAACGCGAGCACCGCCACCAGCAGCAGCACGCCGGCCACCGCGTGGCGGCTGGCGATGCCTTCGTCCGGCCGGCCGCGCTTGCTGCCGGTGACCATGGCGCGCGCCAGGTTCTCGCGGTGCAGCAGGCTGCTGACGATAACGCCCAGCACATGCACGATCACTATGGCCAGCATCAGCTGGGCGCCGGCCTCATGCACTTCCTTCAGCCATTTTCCGCCGAGTTCCTGGTAGGTGGCAAAACCGCAGGCGGCGGTCGCCAGGCCCAGGCCGAGCAGCAGGAACACCGCCAGCGCGCCGAGCGGATTGTGGCCGGCGTGGTGTTGCGGCCGCAGGGTGCGCAGAGAGTGGAGATAGTCGGCGAGCCGGGACGGCGGGAACAGGAAGGAGGAGAAGCGTGCCCAGCGGCTGCCGGCGAAGCCCCAGATGATGCGGAACAGCAGCAGCCCGGCGACGGTGTAGCCGAACATGAGGTGGACGTCGCGGTAGCGCTCGCTTTCGGCGGTGAGCCAGGCGCCAGCGAAGGAGAGTACGAGCAGCCAATGGAAGATGCGGGTGGGAAGGTCCCAGACGCGGATATTGCCGCCGCGCGTGTCGGCGAGGGGGGAAGTGGTGGTTTTCATCGGGAAGAGGCTCCGGTGGAGACGGGTAGCTGGATTTCGTGTTCGCCATAGCGGCCCTCGGCGGCGGCGCGGTGGCAGGCGCCGCAGTTGGCCGGGCTGCCGACCGCCGGGGTTCGCCACAGTGCGGCGTGGAGGCCGTCGTGGCCATCGCGGTGCTTGCGCAGGAACCAGGCGCTGGTGGTGATCCGCGGCGTATCCGGGCGCGGCGGGGCGCTTTCGTTGCCGCGGGAGGGGGCCGCCCGGGCGGCGAGGTAGGCGGCGAGCCGGTCGCGGCTGGCGGGTTCCAGGCTGGCGTCGGTGCCGAAGTGCTCGGCGAGCCCGGCCATCACCCGGGCCCAGGCTGCGCCGTCGAGCAGGCGCGGCGGGTAGGCCACATGGCAGCTGCCGCATTCCTCGCGATACTCGGGCGAGGGCGGCGAAACGAGGTCGCCGGCCAGCCCGGGGCCGGCCGCCAGGGCGAGCAGGCCAGGGAGAAGAAGGGCGCGCCTCATGGCCGCTGCTCCAGCAGATAGGCGAGGAGGTCGCCTTTCTCCGCGGCGCTGCAGGGGCGCTCGAAGACATCCGTGCAGTTGCGGCGGAACCATTTCTCCGCCCGGGCGGCGTCGGTGAAGCGCTCCGGGTTGGCGGCAGGGGCGAGCGGCGCGATCGGCTTGCCGGTGACGAGATGGCGGCCGGCGGCTACCGGCTTGTCGGTATGACAGCCGGCGCAGCGCCAGTCGTCCTTGCCGCGCTGGTGGAAGAGAGCGTTGCCGCGCGCCGCCGAGGCGGCGTAGGCGGGTGCCTCGCGGCGCGCTTCCTCGCTGTAGCGGTCGAGCAGGCCGGCAGCCGACTGCGCGCCGGCGTGCAGGGGCAGCAGGCCCAGCAGCAGGGTGAGCAGCGGGGTTGGACGGGGGAGCTTGGGCATGGATCGCCTCCTTGAAGGGAATGCGATCCAGCCTAGGGAACGGAGCTTAAGCCTGGCTTAAGTGGCTGGCATGGCCGGCGGCGCCGGGGCCTGGGGCTTCAGAAGAAGCGGCCCAGCGTCCGCGCCAGCCAGCCGGCATTCTTCTGCTCGTCCAGCGTGTCCTTGATCTGCGGGCTGACGGTGGCGACGTAGTCGGCGTCGTCGTGCTTGATGTGATTGAGCAACCAGCTGCTGAGCAGGCGATGGATCTCGGCGCTGACGTCTTCGCCGCGCTTGAAGCGCTCGCGGTACTCCTCCACCCGGCGGGTGAAGAGCTGATGCACCCGCTTGTGCGCCTTCAGGTAGGCGTAGCCGGATTCCTCCAGCAGGGTCTCTTCGAAGGCGAAGTGGGAGAGGGTGTAATCGACGAGGTCGTCCAGCACATGGCCCACGGTGGGAAGGTCACCCTTGCTGTGGACGGTTTCGAGCTGATTGACGTAATCGACCAGTCTGCGGTGCTGGTCATCTATGACCGCGATCCCGGTATCGAGATCGGCTGTCCATGTGAGACTCACTGGCTTTCCAAGGTCGGGGGCTGGAAAGCCGATGAATCTATCATGTTGCACCGTAGCAAACCGCGCGGAGGTCCTCCGTTCGGGTGACGGTTATGTTACCGATCATTTCAGGTGCAGCGACCCGACCGGCTCCACCCAGCGCACGCCATTGCGCGCCAGCCACTCGCCGGCGATGCTGTCTTGCCGCAAGGTGGCGTCCAGGAAGGCGGTGCTCACCGCCTGCACTGCGATCACCGGGCGCAGACGATCGCCGCCGCCCTGGCCTTCCTCGCGGCTGGGGGCATCGGCGCCGCTCAGCAGGGTGTAATTGCCGGCATTCAGTACCAGCTGGAATTTGTTGCCCTCCGGCATGTAGCGGAAGGGTGCCTGGCGCACCGTGGGGGTGATGCCCAGCCCGTAGCGGTCCTCGTCGGCGTCGCCGGTCACCACCAGCGTTGGGGCGAGGATGTCGCGGTAGCGCTCGCTGAGGCCGCCGGCGGCCATGTTCACATACGGGCTGAACACCGCCACCGCGGTCAGGCCGGGCAGGGTGGCCGGTTCGCGGCCGTCCGCAGCGGCGTCGCCGCCTGCCGCCGCGCGGCTTTCGCGGTAGCGCTCGCCGGCCAGCGCCAGCGCGGTCTGCGCGCCCAGTTCGAAGCCGACCACCGCGATGCGCGAGGTATCCACGCAGGCGTACATGCCGCCGTCCTTGCCCTCGGCGGCAGCCTGCCGGCGGATGGCCTCCAGCGTGCGGCGCACCGCCTCGCTGCGCTCGGCCAGCTGCGCGCCGCCGAAGCGGCTGCGGGCGAGCTGGTCGAAGGCGCCGCGGCGGGCATCCGGCGAGGACCACACCTGTGGCCCGTCGGCTTGCCGCTGCATGCCCAGCACCGCGTAGCCGGCCTGTGCCCAGGTGGTGCGCCACAGCGGCGCGGCGCGGGCGGTTTCGCCCAGGCCGGGCAGGTAGATCACCAGCGGATAGCGGCCGGGCGTGACGGGGCAATCCAGGCTGAGGTCCATGCCCCCGTGTTCGTCGCCGACATGGGCGTCGCGGCGGGTGACCGGCAGATTGCGTTCCGGATGGTAGCCGCGCTCGGCGAAACGCCGGGCTTCGGCTTCTGCCTGTTCGCCCGGGTCGGGGCGGGAGGCGCAGGCGCCGACCGCGGCGGTCAGCACAAGGAGTAGCGGCAGCAGGCCGCTGTCTCTTA
>NZ_WUEI01000108.1 GCF_012911025.1 Azoarcus sp. TTM-91
CCGAACAGGACCGTGAAACAAGACCGCGCCGATGATAGTGAGATGCGCTCTCGTGAAAGTAGGTCATCGTCAGACTAACTATTTAAAAAGCCCCTGCAGAACTCTCTGCAGGGGCTTTTTGCTTTGCGGAAAGGCTCAGTATGCGTGGAAACGCCAGAGCGAAATCGAGAATCGCCTCGATTTGCGCTTATGGAACTCCGGTGACGAGTGCTTATCTGGTAAGGCAGAATATCTTTGTACCTATTCCGGCACCTCGGTATGAAATTTGATTTGATAATTGTTGGTGGAGGCCTCGCGGGGCTTGCTGCAGCCGTGGCGCTAAGAAAGTCGCGCCTATCCATCGCGGTGATTGAGCCCCACGCGACGACGAAACAGCCTCATTCCGAATGGGACGCGCGGATTTATGCATATAGCCCTGCTAGCGCGAAGTTCTTGCAGGAACTGGGGATCTGGCAGCATCTGGATCAGGGAAGGCTCTGTCCTGTCGCCGAGATGAAAGTTTATGGCGATGCGCGAAGCACCTTACGGTTCTCTGCCTACGAGAGCGGTTTACAGGAGTTGGCCTGGATCGGGGAGTCCCGCCTCGTTCATGACGAACTGAGGGAGAGCGTGAAGCGCCAGCATAACGTCACCTTGTTCTGTCCCAGGTCCCCCGTTTCTGCCTGTTTCGAGAGTGCATCCGTAAGCCTAGAGCTTGATGGTGGCGAGGTTCTGACGTGCCGTTTGCTGGTCGGCGCTGATGGTCGGGATTCCTGGGTTCGTGAGCAAAGCGGGTTAGCCGCCCATAATGTCCCTTATGGCGAGATGGGCGTGGTTGCCAATTTCGAATGTGAGAAAGAACACCACAATATTGCCTACCAATGGTTTCGCGAAGACGGCGTGCTCGCTTGGTTGCCTTTGCCCGGACGAATGATTTCCATGGTTTGGTCGGCCAAGGATGGGTTCGCCCAAACCTTGGTGCAGATGAGGGAACGGGAGCTTTGCGCACGGCTGGAGGAGGCCGGCGAGCGCCTATTGGGCAAGCTGAGTCTTAGGGGAGCACCGGCGGCATTCCCGCTGCGGTTGATGAGAGTGGAGAGTGTGGTCAAACCGCGACTGGCGTTGATTGGGGACGCGGCGCATGCAATACACCCTCTTTCCGGGCATGGTATTAACCTGGGCTTTCAAGATGCAAAGGTGCTGGCGGAATTGTTGGGATCCGCGGCTGAATGGCGGGACATCGGAGACCATTCATTCCTCCGGCAATACGCACGCAAGCGGGCGGAAGAGCCGTTTGTGCTCCAGTACGCAACGCATGGCTTGAATCGACTGTTTGCCGCGAGTAATCCTGCAGCGGCTTTTTTCCGCAATGCTGGGCTGAACCTCACAGGAAGGCTCCCTGTCCTAACGAACGCGCTGGTGCGCTACGCGGTTAGCGGTAAGTTTTCATAACTGGAGAAGTGGATGTTTTCTTTCTGCAAGCGCCTTGGCTTCAAGGTGGCGGTGCTTTCTTGTGCCCTTCTGATAACGGGATTTGCCCAAGCAAACGAAGATGCGGTGAGGAAGGCGGTTGAGGCTTTCGTCGGGGCTCCCGCGGTCGAATCTGTAGCGCGGACGCCGTATGGTGGTCTCTATGAGGTGGTGCTGAAGAGCGGGGAGTTGGTTTACACCGATGAGAAGGCCAGTTTCATTATCGATGGCCGCTTGATTGATACCCAAACCAGAAAGGATGTGACGCAGGCGCGGCTGAATCAGCTGTCTGCCATCGATTTTTCCAGCCTGCCGCTGAATCAGGCGATCAAACAGGTGAAGGGTAATGGCAAGCGTGTGATCGCGACCTTCGAGGATCCCAACTGCGGTTACTGCAAGCGTCTGGCCAAGGAGCTGGCGCAGATGAATGATGTGACCCTGTACGTTTTTCTGTACCCCATTCTCAGCCCGGATTCCACTACCAAGTCCCAGAACATCTGGTGCGCCAAGGATAGGGCCAAAGCGTGGAATGACTGGATGAATGATGGTAAGGCACCGGCCAGCAAGGAGTGCGACACCGCGGTGATCGACCGCAACCTTGCACTCGGCCAGAAGCTGAAGATCCACGGCACTCCCACGCTCTTCCTTGCGGACGGCACCCGTATCGGTGGTTATGCGCCGATGGCCGAGATCGAGAAGGCGCTGGCCGCGGTCAGTAAGTGAGTTTTCGGGCGAGCGCTGAGTGTTCAGCGTTCGCCTGCCTGCATCCCGTTCGGGAGCAGCACCCACATCTTGCCTTGCTGGCGCATCCGACCGGCTTGCGCGCCTGCCTCGGGGCCGAAGCCCCAAAAGAAATCGGCCCTGACTACGCCTTTTATTGCACCACCGGTGTCTTGCGCAACCATCAGACGCTGAAGCGGCTTTTCACTCAAGGGGTAAGTTGTCGCGAGGAAGACCGGGGCACCCAGTGGGACGTACCTTGGGTCGACAGCCAGGCTGCGGCCAGCGGTGATCTGGGTCCCCTGGGCGCCTATCGGTCCCCCCTCGCGTTGAGGGAGTTCGCGGAAGAATACGTAGCTCGGATTGGCGTTGAGCAATTCCGTCAGCCGGGCAGGATGTGCCGCGGCCCAGCGCTTGATTCCGTCCATGGAGGCCTTCTCCAGCGGCAGTTCTCCTTGGTCTACCAGCCAGCGGCCAATCGACTGATAAGGGTGCCCGTTCTGATCGGCGTAGCCTACCCTGGCGTAGCTGCCATCCGGCAACTGGATTCGTCCCGATCCCTGCACCTGCAAGAAGAAGAGGTCGATCGGATCCGCGGCCCAGAACAAGGTCCGGGCCTGGGGTTTTCGGCCGTTCTCCTCCAATTCGGCGCGCGTCCAGTAAGGCACGACCTTGTTGCCGACGAGGCGCCCCCGGAGCCGCATATTCTTCAATTCGGGGTAGACGTCTCCGAGTTCGATGGTCAGCATGTCGGAAGGCACGCCATAGACGGGCCATGAATACTGCGGCGAGCGCGTCCGGCTACCTTTGATCAGCGGCTCGTAATAGCCTGTGATCAAACCGTCCACCCCGTGGTCCGGATTGGTCAGCTGCCAAGGTGTGAAGTTGGTCTCGAAAAACTGGCGGATCGCGGTTGCCCCCGGGTGTTCTCCGAGAATGCCGGCAATCTCGCAGACGTGGCTCCACCCCTCCCGCTTTCCCAGAGCACTGCAGGATTCGCGCAAGGCCGGCCATGCGGCAGCCAGATCGTCCTCCTTCCATCCAGGTATTGCGCTCCAGGATGAGGATTGCAGCGCTGCCGCCGGCGCTGTTGGCGCGGGTGTGATGGTTGGCGGCGGACAGCTTGGGCAGACGGGGCAGGGCTGAGGCGCGGGACAGACCTTGGCCTCTGTGCTGGGCCGCTTGATCTGCTGGGGCGGTGTTGCGGTGGTGCTGCAGCCGGCGAGCAAGGCAAAGACGGCGGAAAGACTGAGCAGGCGGAATTGCGCCGGGGCCAAGAACATGAGAACAGGGGATTTGAGCCAGGAAGGAGGGCAGTATACCGGTCGAAGCTCAAATTCCCCGGGAGGCAAACGTGTGGGTGATCTTTCTGGAGGCAGGGCTGGCCTTGATGTTGCTGCTCATCATCGTCTGGGCGACCTGGCCCAGGCGCGAGCAAGAGAAGGAGCGAGCGGATGAGGACGAGTGACGCAGCCACCCTCCGTAGCGTTGCGGTTGGTTGCTTTCTGGCCGCGTGAAGACGGGTACGACAGGCGTCCTCGCGCAGAGCGGGGCTCCGGCAGTGCAGAGTGCAATGACGTCAGGTAGGCGAGCAAATGCGGGCTAAGGTAGTTGAGGTGGCTGCGGGCGTTATCACCCGGCCGGATGGAACGTTCCTGCTGGGGCGTCGTGCGGGAGATGTGCCTTACGCCGGCTACTGGGAGTTTCCCGGTGGCAAGGTCGAACCGGGTGAGAGCGCGGCCCAGGCGTTGAGCCGCGAACTCGGGGAGGAGTTAGGGATTCGAGTGCGCCATCTCAGACCATGGCTTTGCAGGGAGCACGATTACGAACACGCCTACGTTCGTCTGCGTTTTTTCGAGGTGACCGCGTGGGAAGGCGAGCCGGTGGGTCATGTGCACGATCGCCTGGCATGGATTACGCCGGGCGGCGAGACGCCGGCTCCGATGTTGCCAGCCAATGGGCCGGTGCTGAAGGCGTTGGGCTTGCCCAGGTGCATGGGGATCACCCAGGCCGGCAAGGTCGGCGTTGCGCAACAGTTGAAGGCGCTGGAGTTGTCGCTCTCCCGCGGACTACGTTTCGTGCAAGTGAGAGAGCCAGGGCTGGACGCCGCCGCCTATCGTGGTTTTGCGGAGGACGCCTTGTGCCTGGCCGCGCGGGCAGGAGCGGTCGCCGTTCTCAATACGGAACCGGAGCTTGCGCAAGCGCTGGGCGCTTCGGGCTTGCACCTCCCGGCCCGGCGGCTGCAAGCCTTGGTCCAGCGACCGCCGTTTCGTTGGGTCGGGGCCTCCTGTCATACGCGGGCAGAGCTGGAAAAGGCCGCCAGCCTGGGGTTGGACTATGCCTTGTTGGGGGCAGTGATGCCGACCGCCACGCATCCCGGCGAGGTGTCCTTGGGGTGGAAGGAATTTGCCAGATTGAGCGCGGACTTGCCGCTCCCGGTCCTGGCGCTGGGGGGGCTGCGATTCTCGGACATGGAAACCGCCCGGAATGCGGGAGCGCACGGCGTCGCCGCCATCCGGGGAGCCTGGGAGTTCAGGCCGGATCAGGAGCTTTCACCGCTCTCGCTTGCGTCGGGTGGAGCTGCGGGAACGCGGTAATCCTCTGAGGCCCAGGCGCCCAGATCGATTTTCTTGCAGCGCTCGGAGCAGAACGGACGATAGCGATTCTCCGGCAGCCACTCAACCGGTTTGCTGCAGGTAGGGCACTTGACGATCCGCGGGGCTTGTCCGGTCATCAGAGGCTGCAGAAGGTGAGTTCGAACTGCACATCGCGTTCCGCCACCCGAGGGCGGGCGATGGTTTCCGGCAGCATGAAGCGGATGTTCAGCGCGTACTTGTTGGCGCTGATTTCGGGAACCACGGCTTCACTGTGGGGAACGCTCACCCTGACCATCTGTGCGGCACGACCCGCCATCGTCAGCTGGTAGGTGCCGCAGCGCGCACGCTGGCCTTCCGGGCGGCCACTGCCGCGGAGGAGGCGCAACACGATTTCCAGTCCGTCGCGTATCGGTGTCATCGGGCGGATCCAGCCTTCCAAGTCCCGCCGGCGGGCATCAGCATCACGATTAAGCCAGAAGTGATAGGAAGGGAGGTCGAACTGACAGGCGCCGCCAGGGATGGCTGCACGGCTCCGGATACTCATCAGCCACTCGTTCTCGCGCAGGTACTGACCGATCTTTCCCGCCATCGCCAGCAGGCCGGCTGAAGCCTGCTCTATCTCGTACAGGGCGCCAGCCAGCGCTTCTTCTGAAATCGCCGGGTTGTTGCGATAGGACATCAGGGTCTGGCGCTGGCGCTCCAACTCCTGTACCAGATCCACCTTGAGATCCGCCCTGCTTGCGACTTCCAGGATTTCGAACAGGGTGAGGAGCGCGACGTGGTGATCCTGAGGCGCTTCGCTGCGGCTGAAATGACCGACCTTGCGGAACAGATCTTCCAGGCGCAGGAGGGTGCGGATACGCTCGTTGAGGGGATATTCGTAGCTGATCACCGCGTAATGTCCGCCAGCGTCTCGGGTCTCAGGATATCGATCGATAATAGCACAGCGATGAGCGTGCGGCCCGCGCCACTGCTCGGTTTCTGCACCGTCGCTGCCGCTATCGGGCTGCGGCCGCGAGGTATTGGAGGTGAAGACGCTGGACCTGGGGGGCGAGTTCCGCCAGGGGGCCGCTGTTGTCGATCACATCGTCTGCGGCGGCGAGCCGCTGCGACCGGGTGGCCTGACTGGCCATGATCGCGCGGATCTGACTTTCGTCCAGTCCGCTGCGGCTGCGGACGCGTTCGATCTGCAAGGCTTCCGGGCAGTCCACAACGCATATCCGGCTGCAGCGGGAGCGGTAGCTGCCGGACTCAATCAGCAGAGGGACGGCGAGTATTACGTAGGGGCCGGGTGCCGTCAGGCAGGCGCTGTTGCTGCTGCTGCGGATCAGGGGATGGAGGATGGCCTCCAGTTCGCGCCTGGCTTCGGGGCGCTCGAAGACCAGGGCGCGCATCGCCGCCCGGTCCATGCTGCCATCGGCCGCCAGCATGTGCGGACCGAAGGCGGAGCGGATGGCCGGGATGGCGGCGCCGTGGGGCGCCGTCAGCATGTGGGCGATACGGTCGGTATCCACCAAGCTGGCACCGAGTGCGACGAATTGGTCGGCCGCTGCGCTCTTGCCGCTGCCGATGCCGCCGGTGAGCCCGACGACATAGGGCTTCACGGTTTGCATTCGCCGCGATGTGCCGGGTCGAGTCCGTCGTATGCCGCGAGTGCGCTAGCCGTTGCGCTCACCTCTACCCGGTGATGCTGGCCACTGCGGGTGGTAACGCCGGCGGAACGGACGCCGCGGCTGCGTAGTTGCGTCAGTTGCTGGTTGGCGGCGTTCTCTGTCTTGAACAGCCCCAGGGAGATCGCGAACTGGGTGGGGCCTGCATCCTGCACGATGAAGTAGTCGGTAACGCCAAGCGCCTTCAACTCGCGCACCTTCCGTTCGGCGGCCTCCCGGCTGCCCTGTGGCGGGATGCGGACCCACCAGGCGGAGGTGCTCTCGTAGCTGCTCTGCCGCGGCTGCAGGCCGGCGGTACGCAGCCGTTCGGCGAGATGGCTGGCGTCTTCCGTGTTGAGGCCGATCCAGGCCCGGCACTGCGAGGCCTCGGCCACAGCGGGAGACGGGCCGGGCATTTCCTGCGGCTGCGGCGCGGCAGCCGCAGGCTCAGGCGCCGTGGGGGCGGGGTCGGCCTCGGCACGCTGAGAGGCAGGGGGCTCTTTGGCGTCCTTGCGGAGGAACTGGATGCGCTCTGGTGCGAGTTGGTTGTTCAGTCGCTCCGGTTCGCCGGCGGGGGCATTGCCGCCCAGCCAGCCCTTCAAGGTGGCAAAGGCGAGGACGTTGAGGAGCAGCAGCAAGATGAACAGGAAGCGCAGCGTAGACATGAGCTTGAGCTTAACCGATCCGCAGGCGCGGGATAAGCCGCAGTGGCGATGCCGCGCTCAGCTGGCGGGGCCGGGAGGCAGGCTGGAGCGGGAGATCAGGCCGAGGCCGTCCAGCACCAGGTTCTCGGTGCGGCGCAGGGGGATCTGCAGCAGCTTGGAAAACGCGTTTGCCGCGCCGCCGCCGAGCAGGCAGAGCGCGGCGGGCTGGTGGGCGATCTGGCGGAACATGCGTTCCACCGCGCCGGCCTGCGCATGCAGGACGCCGCTGTGTATCGCGTCCGCCGTGCTCCTGGGCGTCTCGCTGTAGTTTCCGTCTGCCAGGGGCAACTGGGCGGTGTTGCCGGCAAGGGCGCGACGCATGAGCTCGACCCCAGGGAGGATGGCGCCTCCGAGGAAATTGCCCTCGCCATCCAGCAGGTCCAGGGTGGTTGCGGTGCCGGCGGTGGCCACCAGAACCGGGCCGGTGTGCGTGGCGCGGGCGCCTATCAGCGCGGCCCAGCGGTCCGCGCCCAGCGTTTCCGGGAGGAGGTAGTGATTGCGGACGCCACACTGGGCCGCAGAGGGGCGCACCCACTCCGGTGTGATCCGCCGCGCGCCGGCGAGGCGGGCGATTTCCGCCGCGACCGTCGGGCCGGCGACATTGCTGCCGACGATGCGCTGTATTGCCGGATGTGCCGCCAGCAGTTCCGCGAGCCCGGCCAGCTCGTCATGACCCAGATTGCCTTCCTGGGGAGGCGCCCCGGCAGTTGCGGCCTGCAGACGCCATTTGATGCGGGTGTTGCCGACATCCAGCAGCAGGATCATGGGGCGGCTCGCAGCGACACTTCGCCGGAGAGGATGCGCCGTACGCCGTCCTCGCCCTGCAGCAGTAGCGCGCCATCCTCCGCCACGCCAATACAGGTGCCCTGCACGGCTTCGGCTTCACCCAGGATGCTCACCGGCAGTCCGGCGAAAGCGTTGCGCTGCTCCCAGGCCGCGCGCAGCGCGGGGAAGCCGGCAGTGGCGTAGGTTGTCAGCAGCCCGTGCAGCTCGCGCAGCAGCGCGGCGAGCAGGGTGTCGCGGTCGACGTCGCGGCCAAGTTCGCTTCGCAGATCGGTGACGGCTTTCTGCCCCTCTATCGTGGCCGCGGGGGGGAGGCCGAGATTGACGCCGATGCCGATGACTGCAGCCGGCGTCCGCCCGCGGCCCGGCAGTAGCTCGACCAGGATGCCGGCCAGCTTGGCGCCGTGGATCAGAACATCGTTCGGCCATTTCAGCTGCACGCCGGCGACGCCCAGCTGTTCCAAGGTGCGCGCCAAGGCCAGGCCGGCGACCAGCGAAAGCCCGGCCGGCACCGGGGCTCCGGCGTCGAAGCGCCACAGCGCGGAGAAGGTGAGGCTGCCGCCCTGCCAGGATTGCCACTGCCGGCCGCGACGGCCCCGACCGGCGGTCTGGCGGTCCGTCAGGACAACATGCACGCGGCCGTCATCCGCGGGGGGCGCGTCCATCAGCACGCTGTTGGTGGAGTCGCAGGCGGGCAGGTGGCGCACCGAGAAGTGGGGGCCGAGATCGCCGAGGCCGGCGAGGGGATAGTCGGGTGCAGCTGGGGCGGACAAGTGCGGCTCGCGTAATACGGAAAGGCGCATTATCCGCCAACTCGGCCGCCATGCACGGCGGTGGTGCATGGCGGCGGTGGGGTCAGTCTTCGCTGTCGGCGCTGTGATCAACCGCATGGTTGCGGTCTTCATCCATGCCGAGTTCCTGAATCTTGCGGGTGATGGTGTTGCGGCCTATGCCCAGCAGCTGGGCAGCTTCGATGCGGCGGCCGCCGGTTGCGGTGAGGGCGCGGCGAATGAGGGTGCGCTCGAACTCGCGGGTAAGGCGGTCGAAGACTTCGCCCGGTGTGGCAGCGATCAGGCGGTCCGTCTCCAGGCCTAGGCCATCTACCCAGTTGACCGGGGTTTCGCGGGTTGGCTGGTCGCGCATCTCCGGCGGCAGGTCGGCCACCTCCACGATCTGGCCAGGGGCCATCACGGTGAGCCAGTGGCAGAGGTTCTCCAGCTGGCGGACGTTGCCCGGGAAGGGCAGGGCCTGCAGATACTTGATCGCGCCCTCCGACACCCGCTTGCTTTCCACGCCCAGTTCCTGGGCGCTGCGCTGCAGGAAGTGGCGGACCAGGATGGGCACGTCTTCCCGACGTTCGCGCAGCGGCGGCAGGCGCAGGCGGATGACGTTGAGGCGGTGGAAGAGATCCTCGCGGAACAGGCCCAGCCGCACCCGCTCTTCGAGGTCCTGGTGGGTGGCGGCGATGACGCGAACATTGGCCTTGATCGGCTGGTGGCCGCCGACGCGATAGAA
Source organism: Azoarcus sp. TTM-91 (assembly GCF_012911025.1). Taxonomy (GTDB): domain Bacteria; phylum Pseudomonadota; class Gammaproteobacteria; order Burkholderiales; family Rhodocyclaceae; genus Azoarcus. The sequence goes on from NZ_WUEI01000108.1 coordinate 9,418, forward strand.
ATTGCCGTCGGACAGCACCCGCAGCAGGCGGGTCTGCAGCTCGGACGGCATGTCGCCGATTTCGTCCAGGAACAGGGTGCCGTTTTCCGCCTGCTCGAAGCGGCCGCGGCGCTGGGCGGCCGCGCCAGTGAAGGCGCCGCGCTCATGGCCGAAGAGCTCCGACTCCAGCAGGTCGCGTGGAATCGCCGCGGTGTTGATGGCGATGAAGGGGGCCTCCCGGCGCGGGCTGTGGCGGTGCAGCGCACGCGCGACCAGTTCCTTGCCGGTGCCGGACTCGCCGTTGATCAGCACGGTGGCATGGGATTGGGACAGCCGGCCGATGGCGCGGAAGACTTCCTGCATCGACGGTGCCTGGCCGAGGATCTCCGGCGCCAGCGAGGTGTCTTCGCTCGCACCTTCCTGGTGCGTGCTTTGGTCGATTGCGCGGCGAACCAGTGCAACCGCCTGATCGACGTCGAAAGGCTTGGGCAGGTATTCGAAAGCGCCGCCCTGGAAGGCGGAAACCGCGCTCTCCAGATCGGAGTAGGCGGTCATGATGATCACCGGCAACTGCGGGTGCATCGCCTTGACGCGCTGCAGCAGGGTCAAGCCGGTTTCGCCCGGCATGCGGATATCCGACAGCAGCACCTTGGGCGGGTGGCTGGTGTTCTCCAGTTCCTGCAGCGCCTCATTGGCAGAGGTGAAGCTGCGGTGTGAAATCTCTTCGCGCCCCAGGGCTTTTTCCAGCACCCAGCGGATGGAGCGGTCGTCATCTACGATCCAGACGGTATTCATTATTGTGTTTGCACTATTTTGGTGCGTCCCGTACGCGCTTACGTCCGGTCCGTGATCGGCAGCAAAATCATGAAGCAGGTCCGGCCAGGGCGGCTTTCGACGTCGATCATGCCCTGGTGCTGCTCCACGAAGCTCTGGGCGAGAGACAGGCCCAGTCCGCTACCACCGTCCCGCCCCGAAACCAGCGGGTAGAAGATCTTGTCGCGGATCTCCTCCGGTATGCCGGGGCCGTTGTCGATTACTTGCAATTCCAATGCCAGCTTGAAGCGACGTTTGGCCAGCGTGACCTGGCGCGCTACCCGGGTACGCAGCCGGATCTCGCCGCGGCCTTCCAGCGCCTGGGCGGCGTTGCGGGTGATGTTGAGAATGGCCTGGATCAGCTGCTCGCGGTCGGCGGTGAGCTCGGGCAGGCTGGTGTCGTAGTCGCGGCGGATCACCAGGTCGGGAAACTCGGCCAGGATGAGGCGCCGCACCCGCTCCAGCACGTCGTGGATGTTGAGCTGGGCGGGCCGCATCATGCTGTGGGACGTCAGCAGCCGGTTCATCAGGTCCTGCAGGCGATCGGCCTCGGCGATGATGACTTCGGTGTATTCGCGCAGCTGCGGCTCGGCCAGTTCCCGCTCCAGCAGCTGGGCAGAGCCGCGGATGCCGCCCAGCGGGTTCTTGATCTCGTGGGCGAGGTTACGGATCAGTTCGCGATTGGCCTGCTGCTGCTGCAGGAGCTGTTCCTCGCGGGCCACGCGCAGTTGAGCGTCTATCGGCCGGAATTCCAGCAGCAGCCTTACGCCATTGGCCTCGACCGGGCTGACGGTGCAGTCCAGGTTGATCGGTTCGGCGTTGTTGCGAGGGATCTTCAGATCCTGGCCGGTATAGCTCCAGTTGGTGCGCAGCGCATTCTCCAGCGCGGCGCCCAGGCCGGGCGGTTCACCCAGCAGGCGGGAGAGCTGAGTCCCCACCAGCTTGCGCTGGCTGATGGCGAAGAGGTTTTCGGCGCCGGGGTTGATGTAGCGGATGGTCAGGTGCTCATCGACCAGCACCACGGCGGAGGAGAGCAGTTCTAGGCCGGCGAAGGGGCCGGAGGCGGGCGGGTGTGGATGGGTCATGGCGCGTTCTTGGAGTTTTGCGAGGCGGACTATGCAAAAAACGCGCCATGGAGGTCAGCGCAGGTTGGTGAGCTCCCGTCGCAGAGCCTCGATGTTGCGCTGGTGGAGTTCCACTCTGTCCTGGTAGGGCTTCAGGCGATCCAGGACTTTCTGGTAGTTGCGCTCATCCCCGGTGCGTATCGCCTCCTGTTCGCTCAACTCCTGGCGTGCCGCGGCGAGGGACTTTTCCTCGGCGGCGAGTTCGCCTTCGAGAACCTCGCGCCGGCTGTTGTCACGGGCGCGCTGGGTGTCGGCGCTCACTCGGGGAAAGCTGGAGGGCGAGGTGGTTTGTGCCGGAGCGCTCTGGCGCGCAGGCGGCGGAGGGACGGAAGAGACTGCCTGACTCTGCTCGAGCAGTTTGCAGTTGCGCGCCAGGCTGCGGTCGTTGGTGTAGGTGGTGCGGCCTTCTGCGTCTACGCATTTATAGACGTCGGCGTGGGCAAGCAGAGGGGCCAGGAGGGCGAGAGAAAGCGCCAGAGGGCGCAGCTGTCTCATGGGCGGTTCCGAAGGCGGCGATGGACTGAGGGAGGAAGGCCGGGCTGCGCCGGCCGCGCGGGTGCGGGGGATTAGACCATAAAAAAAGGGGACGGGCATTGCCCGTCCCCTCTCTGCAAGTAATCCCGTTGGGATTACAGGCTGTAGTACATGTCGAACTCGACCGGGTGGGTCGTCATGCGGAAGCGGGTGACTTCTTCCATCTTCAGCTCGATGTAGGCGTCGATGAAGTCATTGCTGAACACACCGCCGCGGGTCAGGAACTCGCGGTCCTTGTCCAGGTACTCCAGGGCCTGATCGAGGCTGGTGCAGACGGTCGGGATCTTCGCGTCTTCTTCCGGCGGCAGGTCGTACAGGTTCTTGTCGGCAGCGTCGCCCGGGTGGATCTTGTTCTGCACGCCGTCCAGGCCGGCCATCATCAGCGCGGAGAAGGCCAGGTACGGGTTCGCCAGGGGGTCCGGGAATCGCGCTTCGATGCGGCGGCCCTTCGGGTTGGCGACGTACGGGATGCGGATCGAAGCCGAGCGGTTGCGGGCGGAGTAGGCCAGCTTGGTCGGGGCTTCGAAGTGCGGCACCAGGCGCTTGTAGGAGTTCGTGCCCGGGTTGGTGATGGCGTTCAGCGCGCGGGCGTGCTTGATGATGCCACCGATGTAGTACAGCGCGAACTCGGACAGGCCGGCGTAGCCGTTGCCGGCGAACAGGTTCTGGCCGTCCTTCCAGATGGACTGGTGCACGTGCATGCCGGAACCGTTGTCGCCAACGATGGGCTTGGGCATGAAGGTGGCGGTCTTGCCGTACTGGTGAGCGACGTTCTGGACCACGTACTTGAGGGCCTGGGTCCAGTCGGCACGCTTGGTCAGGGTGCTGAACTTGGTGCCGATCTCGCACTGGCCGGCGGTGGCGACTTCGTGGTGATGCACTTCGACCGGGATGCCGATGCCTTCCAGGGCCAGGCACATGGCGGCGCGGATGTCATTCAGGCTGTCGACCGGGGGAACCGGGAAGTAGCCGCCCTTGACCTTGGGACGGTGGCCGGTGTTGCCGCCTTCGAACTTCTCGGCGGAGGACCATGCTGCTTCTTCGGAAGAGATCTTCACGAAGCAGCCGGACATGTCGGCAGCCCATTCGATGGAATCGAAGATGAAGAATTCGGGTTCCGGGCCGAAGTAGGCGGTGTCGCCCAGGCCGGTGGACTTCAGATAGGCTTCGGCGCGCTTGGCGATGGAGCGCGGGTCGCGGTCGTAGCCCTTGCCGTCGGAGGGCTCGATGACGTCACACGTCAGAACCAGGGTGGTTTCGTCGAAGAAGGGATCGATGTAGGCGGAGCTCGCTTCCGGCATCAGGATCATGTCCGAAGCCTGGATGCCCTTCCAGCCGGAGATGGAGGAGCCATCGAACGGGTGGCCGTGTTCGAAATGCTCTTCCTCGAACGCGGAGACCGGCAGCCCGACGTGCTGCTCCTTGCCCCGTGTATCGGTAAAGCGCAGGTCCACGAAGCGGACTTCGTTTTCCTGGATCAACTTCATGACTTCTTGAGCGTTCATATTCACTCCTGGTGAGCTGAGGCGTATTTCTTCGGGTAACGGTCATGCTTCCGTCGCGGCGGACATAAGCAGCATCCGTGCCATAGCGTTTGCGGCCGTCGGCGCATTGTGCCACAAGGGCATTTTTTCCGAGGGGTGGGGCTGAATGCACCTTCGTGGTGCGTTTGATTTGCTTTTCGCCCTCTTATGGGGCGATTCGCTGGAAGTAGGACACCTTGCGGATGGCGGGCTGCCGAGTCGTCCATGCGTCGGTGCGCTGTTTGAGTGCATCGCCTTCCGCGCACGCCCCGCCCGGGGGCAGCAGTACTTCCACTTCTGCGCGGTCTCCGAGGTAATGGATCTGGATGCGTTCCGGCAGGGTTTCGGTGGTAGCGAGCAGCGCGTGAACCTCTGCCAGGATTTCTGCCCTTTCGGGTAAAGCGGGTCGGGAGTGGTCGCGCTGGTCGTCCCGCTCGGCATCGATGTGCACCAGGGCGTCCTGGATGTCGGGGTGAACGGCGCGGAGGCGGAAATAGACGCTGTCCGAAATGCGGTGGCCTTCGGAGACAGTGAGGCGCGGGTCGACCTGGACATGGGCATCGCACAGGATGCGGTCCGCCATGCGCCGGGTGCGCAGGTCGTGCAGGCCGACCACGCCGGGTGTTTCCTGGATGGTGCGGCGAAGGCGGGCCACTTCCTCTTCCGGCAGGCCGGTATCCACCAACTCCCGCATGGCCTCCCACGCCAGGCGCAGCCCCATGCTGAGAATGAGGAAGCCGACCACCGCCGCGCCCAGCGGTTCGAGGAAGGGATAGCCGGCGAGGCTGCCGCCGATGCCGGCGGCCACGACCAGGGAAGAGGCGGCATCAGAGCGCGCATGCCAGGCATTCGCCTCCAGCAGCGGCGCCTTCAGGCGGCGGCTAGCGGCCAGGGTGTAGCGGAACAGCACTTCCTTGGAGAGCAGCGTCAGCAACGCCATCGCCAGCGCGGCGGGATGAAGGTCGGGCTGGTTGTCCATGTGCTGCAGGCGCAGGCCGGAGCTGAGGAGGAAGCCGATGCCCACGCCGCCGAGGGCGACGCCGAGCACCAGCGAGGTCGCGGTCTCGATGCGGCCGTGGCCATAGGGGTGGTTCTTGTCCGCCGGGTCGGCGCCGCGCTTGCCGGCGATCAGCACCAGCAGGTCCGTCACCAGGTCGGAGAAGGTGTGGGCGGCGTCGGCAACCAGGCTGAAGGCATTGGCGAAGAGGCCGATGGCCACTTGGGCGATCGCCAGGAAGGCGTTGGTGGCGACTGCGATGAGGGTGGTACGGCGTATTCCCCGGCTGCGCGCATCGGCGTGATGGGGAATGGCGCCGGGGCTGCTCGGGGA
>NZ_WUEI01000109.1 GCF_012911025.1 Azoarcus sp. TTM-91
CGGGTGAGCGGCCCCGGCGTCGCCCTGGGCGGCGCCTGGCGTCTTCAGGCTGTGGCCTGTTCCTGGCCGGCGGCGAGGCGTCCGAGGTGGCGGGCCGGATAGGGCGTGGAGGGCAGCCCGGTGGCGATCAGCTCGGCCATCGAATCGCCGATGCCGGGGCCGATGGTGCAGCCTTCGACGCCCCCGGCCCGACCAGGCCGCCGCCGACGACGATGACGTCGGCACGCAGGGTTTCCGGCGCGGCGGCGATGGGCGTGGCGCTCGGCGGCGTGCTCACTGCACCACCTCCACATCCAGCGGCAGCGGTTTCACCGGCGCCTGGCCGCGCAGGCGGTCGACCTGATGTACCGGCGCGGCGCAGGCGGCGGCGACGATCTCGGCGCCGGCATGGCCGCAGTAGCGGCCCTGGCAGCGGCCCATGCCGATCCGGCTGAAGGCCTTGGCGCGGTTGAGTTCGCTGCCGCCCGGCTCGGTGGCGCAGCGGCGCAGCTCGCCGGCGGTGACGGTCTCGCAGCGGCACACCACCGCTTCGTCCGACAGGGCGGCAGCCTGGGCCTGCGGCCAGGGGAAGGCGAGGGCGAGGCCGCGGCGGAAGCGTTCCATCTTCGCCAGCCGGGCGCGCAGCGCCTTGTGTTCGGCGGCGTAGCGGCCGGCGCCGGGCTGCAGGCCGAGGTCGTGCAGGGCGGCGAGGGCGGCCAGGCGGCCGGCGGCTTCGGCGCCGTCGGCACCGAGGATGCGGGCGCCGTCGCCGGCCAGGTAGACGCCGCTGGCGCTGGCGCGGCCGTCTTCGTCGATGGCGGGCAGCCACTGGCGGCTGGCGTCGTCGAAGCGGAAGTCGCAGCGGGCGAGGTCGGCGAGCTGGGTTTCGGCGCGCAGGTGGTAGCCCATGGCCACGGCGTCGCAGCTGAAGCGGCGTTCGCGGCCGCCAGTGCGCACCACCAGCGCGTCGGCGCCGTTGTCGGCATCGCCTTCCACCCGCAGCGGGATGGCGCCGCGCAGCAGCGGTACCCCGGCGCGGCGCAGGCGGGCGATGAGGCCGAGGCCGCGCAGCAGCAGCGCCGGGCGGGCGAGCAGGCCGGGCAGGGCGGCGGCCGGCGCCGCCGGCGAGGTGTCGATGACGGCGGCCAGGCTGGCGCCGGCCTTGAGGTACTGACTGGCGACGAGGTAGAGCAGCGGCCCGGTGCCGACGAAGGCGACGCGGCGGCCGATGGCGCAGGCCTGGGCCTTGAGCGCGATCTGCGCCGCGCCCAGGCTGTAGCAGCCGGCGCGGTGCCAGCCCGGCAGCGGCAGCAGGCGGTCGGTGGCGCCGCTGCAGATCAGCAGCGCGTCATAGGGCAGGGCCTGGGCGCGGCCGTCGCGGATCACATGCAGGGCGCCGCCGGAGATGTTCCAGGCCAGGGTTTCCGGCCGGTAGTCCAGCCGCGGCTTGAGGGTGTCGAAGGCGTGGTGCAGGGCCTGGGCCTTGGCCGCCTCGCTGCCGTACAGCTGGGCGTAGGGGCGGCTGAAGTTCTCCGGCTGGCGGCGGTAGATCTGGCCGCCGTCGCGCCGGCCTTCGTCGATCACGATGGGCCGCAGGCCGGCCTGCACCAGGGCTTCGGCGGCGCGCACGCCGGCCGGGCCGGCGCCGATCACGATCAGTCGCGGCGCGGCCATGTCGCCTCCGGCAGTTGGGTGAGCACCGCCATGCCTTCGGCCACCGGGGTGGAGCAGGCGCGCCAGCGTTCGCCGCCGGCGCCGCGCACCCAGCAATCCTGGCAGGCGCCCATCAGGCAGAAGCCGGAGCGCACGCCGTCGCCGAACTCGGAATGGCGCAGGTGGCCGCCGTTGGCGAGCACCGCGACCAGCAGGGTGTCGCCCTCCAGGGCGGTGACGGGGCGGCCATCCACGGTGAGGTGGACGGCGCGGCGGGCGGTTTCGCCGAGACGGACGAAGCGCCCGCCGGGAATGGCGGTGGCGGATGGCATTCGGCGGGTTTGGCGGCTGCGGCTACTTGCTGGAGTCGACCAGCCGCTCTATCGGGTAGTGGGTGTTGATGAAAGGCGACCCAATGACGCTGGAACTGAAACTTTTTCGATGGCGAAGCTGCGCTCCAGCAGGCCCTCGATGATGCCTGGGCAGGGGGCACGCGGTGGGTCATGAACTTCGGCAGGCAGGCGCGCCCGCTGCTGACGAGATGGCATTCGAGGATGACGTCGATGTCGCGGCGCGTGGCAATGGCCCGGTAGCGAGGTGGTCCGGACAGGGTTCTCTTGCGTTCCGCCCGGACGTGCGGCTTGGACGGCGTCTCACCCCGGATTCAGCTCCACCGTCACATGCGCCCGTTCCCCATGCTCCTCCGATCGCGCCTTCAGCATTTCCGGCAACCGCGGTGCGGCGGAGGCGGGGCGGTGATGGCGGCGCGGGCTTCGCGCTTTGTCCCGAACCTCTAGGTTTCGCTCGGGACAGGCCTGCCGCGGATCCGCCCGGACGGTGATCGTGCATCCGCCTGCCGTCTCGATGGCGGCGGGTGTGCAAGGGCGATGCGGGCTGGGTCGCGCCCATCGCCTGTGGGATCATTCAGGCCCCGCCGCTTCACCGCCCCGACCCCATGCGCTTCCTCCACACCGCCGACTGGCACCTCGGCCGCGTCTATCACGGCATGCCGCTGCTGGAAGACCAGGCCCATGTGCTGCGCGACTTCGTCCGCCTCGCCGCCGAGCTGAAGCCCGACGCCATCCTGATCGCCGGCGACGTCTACGACCGCTCGGTGCCGCCGGCCGACGCGGTGAAGCTGCTGGACGAGGTGCTGGCCGAACTGGTGCTGGGCCTGGGCATACGGGTGGCGATGATCGCCGGCAACCATGACGGCCCGGACCGCCTCGCCTTCGGCTCCAGCCTGCTGGCACGCGCCGGCCTCACCGTGCGCGGGCCGGTGGAGGCCGGCGCCGAACCGCTGCTGTTCGACGACGCCCACGGCAAGGTCGCGGTGCATCTGCTGCCCTATGGCGAGCCGGCGCTGGTGCGGGCCGCGCTGCCGCCGGCGCCGGCGGCCGAGGTGAAGGAGGTGGCGAAAGGAGCGCGTCCGAAGGGCCAGCCCGTGATGGGCCAGCCCGCAATGGGCCAGGGCGAGCTCTTCCCCGCCGCCGAAGCCGTATCAGACCCCGCCGACGCAGCCGAAAGCGGCACGCCGGCCGAAGCCGCCACCCCGCGCATCGCCGACCACCACAGCGCGCTCGCCGCCCAGGTCGCCGCCGCCCGTGCCCGCCAGCCGGCCGGCGCGCGTTCGGTCGCGGTCGCCCACGCCTTCGTCATCGGCGGCAGCGAGGCCGAGTCCGAACGGCCGCTGACGGTGGGCGGCAGCGGCAGCGTCGGCGCCGAACTGTTCGACGGCTTCGACTACGCCGCCCTCGGCCACCTGCACCGGCCGCAGCAGATCGGCTCGCCGCGCATCCAGTATTCCGGCTCGCTGCTGAAGTACTCCTTCGCCGAGGCCGACCACGCCAAGTCGGTGTCATTGGTCACCCTGGGCGCGCCCGGCGAACTGCAGGTGGAACGCATCGCCCTGGCGCCGCGGCGCGACCTGCGCATCCTCCAGGGCCGGCTGGACGAACTGCTCGCCGCCGCGGCCAGCGACCCGGCGCGGCAGGACTATGTGCTCGCCCGCCTCACCGACGACGGCGCGCTGCTGGACGCCATGGGCAAGCTGCGCACCGCCTATCCCAACGCGCTGGCGATAGAACGCAGCCTGCTGCAGGGCGAGGGCGGCGCCCACCGCGGCGGCGACCACCGCCGCATGTGCGTCGAAGACCTCTTCGCCGGCTTCTACCGCGAGATGACCGGCCAGGTGCTGGGCGAAGGTGCCGCCGCGGTGCTGGCCGAGGTAGTGCAGCGGGTCGAACGCGAGGCGCGCCAGGCATGAAACCCGTCACCCTGCACCTGCAAGCCTTCGGCCCCTTCGCCGGCCGCGAGACGGTGGCCTTCGACCGCCTGCCGCCCGGCTGCCTCTTTCTCATCGCCGGCCCCACCGGCGCCGGCAAGACCTCGCTGCTGGACGGCATCACCTACGCCCTCTACGGCGACACCTCCGGCGGCGAGCGCAGCGCCCGCGAAATGCGCAGCCACCATGCCGACCCGGCCACGCTCACCGAAGTCGAGTTCGAGTTCGAACTCGGCGGCGCCCGCTACCGGGTGCGCCGGGTGCCGGAGCAGGAACGCCCGGCGCGGCGCGGCGAAGGCCTGGTCAAGGTCGCCGCGGTGGCGGAGCTGTGGAAATGGACCGGTGCCGGCGCGCCCGCCGCCGACAGCGAAGACGCCGGCTGGCAGCCGCTGGCCCAGCGCAGCAACGAAGTCGGCCAGCGCATCGCCGAACTGCTGGGCTTCGAGGCCGAACAGTTCCGCCAGGTCGTGCTGCTGCCGCAAGGCCAGTTCCGCAAGCTGCTCGCCGCCGACTCCAAGGCGCGCGAACGCATCCTCGAAACCCTGTTCGGCACCGCGCTGTACAAGCGGGTGCAGGACGCGCTGAAGGAAGCCGCCGCCGCGCTGCGCCGCGAGGCCGAGGCGCTGGCGCTGCAGCGCGACGCCCTGCTGCATCAGGCCGGCGCCGAAAGCGCTGAAGCGCTGACCACTCACGCCGGCCAACTCGCCGGCCGCCTCGCCGAACTGGCGGCCGAAGAAACCCGCCTGCGGCTGGCGGACGACGCCGCCCGCGCGGCGCAGCAGCAGGCCACCGCCCGCGGCGCCCTGTTCGCCGAACGCGACGCCGCGCTCGCCGCCCAGGCCGCGCTGGCCGAGCGCGAAGCCGGCATCGCCCTGCGCCGCAACCGCCTCGCCGACGCCCAGCGCGCCGCCCAGGTGCTGGCGGCGGACGAAGCCGCGCAGGAAGCCATCCGCCAGCAGGACGACGCCCGCGCCGCCGCCGCTCGCCAGCAGCAGGAAGCCGAAGCCGCCGCCGACCGCCTCGCCACCGCCGCCCGCCAGCTGGCGGCGGAGCAGGCCCGCGCCGGCGAGCGCGAGGCCGCCCAGCGCGAACTGCTGCGGCTGGAAGCGCTGGGCGAAGCCGCCGGCAAGCTGGCCGAGGCGGAGCGCGAACTCCTCGCCCGCCAGCGCGCCCGCGCCGAGGCCGAAGCCGCCGCCAGCGGTGCCGATACCGCGCTCGCCACCCTGGAGCGCGAGCACGCCGCACTCCTGGCCCGGCAGGAAGCGCTGGCGCCGCAGGCCGCCAGGGTGGACGCGCTGGTGCTGGAGCAGGCTGCCGCAGCCCGCCGCGCCGCCGGCCTCGCCCGCCTGAGCGAACGCGGCGAGGCGCTGGCCGCAGCCACCGCTGCCGAAACCCGCGCCCGCGGCGCCGAAGAGGCTGCCCGTGGTGCGCTGGAATCCGCCCGCCAGGCCCAGCAGCAACTGGAAGCGCGCTGGCGCGCTGGTCAGGCGGCGCGGCTGGCCGCCCATCTGCACGAGGGCGACGCCTGCCCGGTGTGCGGCAGCACCAGCCATCCGGCGCCGGCCCGCGCCGAAGGCGAGCAGCCCGGCGAGGACGACCTGCAGGCTGCCCAGGCCCGGGTCAGCGAAGGCGAGCGCACGCTGGACGGCCGCCGCGCCGCCCGTGAAGCCGCCGCCCAGGCCCGCGCCGGCGTGGAAGCGGAAATCGCCGTGCTGCGGCAGGAGCTGGATCTGCCCGCCGACGCAGTGCTGGCCGCCGAGCTGCAGCAGGGCGCGCAAGCCGCCCAGGCGCTGGCGCAAACGCTGCAACAAGCCCGCGCCGCCGCCACGGAACTGCAGCGGCTGCGCGACGATCTTGCCCAGCGCGAAGCCCGGCGCACCGCCGCCGCCGAAGCACAGAGCCGCAGCCGCAACGACTTCGCCAGCGCCCAGGCGGCTGCCCAGGCCGCCGACAGCGTGGTCGCCGAACGCCGCGCCGGTCTGCCTGAAGCCCTGCGCGCGCCCGGCGCGCTGGACGCCGCCAGGCGCGAAGCCGCCGCCCGGCGGGACGCGCTGGAGCGGGCCTGGACCGCCGCGCAGACGGCGCACGGCGAAGCCGGCAATACCGCCGCCGCCGCCAATGCCCGCAAGGAGGCCGCCGCCCAGGTGCTCGCCGCCGCCCACCAGCGCGCCAGCGCTGCCAGCGAGCGCTATGCCGCCGCCTGGCGCGCCGCCGGCTTCGCCGACGAAGCCGCCTACCGCGGCGCCCGCCTGCCGGCGGCGGAAATCGACGCCCTGGCCGCCGGGCTGCAGCGCTTCGAACAGGAAAAGGCCGCCGCCGCCGAGCGTTGCCTGCGCGCCGGGCAGGCGGTGGCCGGGCTGGAGCGCCCCGACCCCGCCGCCGCCGAGGCCGCCGCCCGCGCCGCGCGGGAAGCGGTCGAAGCCACGGTGTCGCGGCTGGCCCAGGTGCGCGGCGAGCTGGACACCACCCAGCGCACCCTGCAGCAACTGGCCGAACTCGCCCGCCGCGGCGGCGACATCGAGGCGCGCTACCGCGACACCGGCGAGCTGGCCGACATCGCCGATGGCCGCAACGGCCACAACATGACCTTCCAGCGCTATGTGCTCGCCGCGCTGCTGGACGACGTGCTAGCCGCCGCCTCGCTGCGGCTGAAGGCGATGAGCCGCGGCCGCTACCTGCTGCAGCGCCGCGCCGAGGTCAGCGATGCCCGCCGCGCCGCCGGCCTCGACCTGGACGTCATGGATGAATACACCGGCCGCGCCCGCCCCGCCGGCACCCTGTCCGGCGGCGAGGGCTTCATGGCCTCGCTGGCGCTGGCGCTGGGCCTGTCCGACGTCGTCCAGGCCTATGCCGGCGGCGTGCAGCTGGACACCCTGTTCATCGACGAAGGCTTCGGCAGCCTGGACCCGGAATCCCTGGACATGGCGATGCGCACCCTGGTGGACCTGCAGCAGCGCGGCCGCCTGGTGGGCGTGATCTCCCACGTCGAGGAAATGAAGCAGCAGATCGACGTCGCCATCGAAGTCAAACCGGGGCCGCGCGGCAGCAGCGTGCGCATCGTCGTCTGAGGCGGCAGCGCTTGTCGCCGGGGCGGGGCGAGATATGCCAAATGGGATAAGCACGACGGCATCCGCCGCGGCCGGAACGGGCCTGCAGGTGCCGCCACGCCTCGCGGGTTGACCCGCAAATGCCCGGAATGGGCTGGTCGCGTGCAATAATTCGCGCCCTTGTAATTGCCGCCGCGGTACCCTCGGAAGTTGCTGTCTGCCCCCGCAGCGAGCGTTCCCGCGCGATGCGACATACCGGCCGGATCCGACCCGGTCCTGTTTTTGGAAGCTGAGAATCATGATGGAGTCGGATCAGATCGACGAGCGCTGGCCACTGGCTTCCGGACTTTGGGTGCGTGGCGTCGGCGCGGGCTACCGGCTGGTCGAGACGGCTGCCGGCGAAGCCGCCTACGCTGGTCTGGCCGCCGCCGATCTGGCCCGTCTCGCCGGCGCCCGGCTGGAGCAGGCCACCGACGCCGTCTTCCCTCCCGAATTCGCCTATTCCCCGGTTTCCGGCGCCAGCCTGCCGGCCGCGCCGCCGGCCTCCGCGCAGAACTGGGTGCCGCCGCATGGCCAGAAGAACGTGGCCGCCGGCGAGCGCCCCGGCGTGCGCGGCCTGAGGGTGACGCCGCAGGCGCTGCGGGTGAGCGCCATTCCGCGCGCCGAAGGCGGCGACGGCGATGCCGCGCTGCCGCTGCCGCCGGCCGGCAACTATGAATTCCTCGTCTCCCGCTACGGCACCCGTGGCGGCGAACTGCTGGCGCTGGACCCGGTGGCCGGCGCGCTCTACCTGTGGCTGGCGGAATCCGCACTATGGATGGCGCTGGCCGATGCCGGCGGCGGCTTCCTCGCCGAAACCGCGCTGAAGCGCGAGGACTGGCGTTGCGAAGTGGCCGGCCAGGGCGAGGACAGCCTCATCTTCCTGCCCACCGCCGCCGGCCTTGCCTGCCTGCGCCCGCGCGCGCTGGCGCTGAGCTTCGAGGTGGCCTACATCGGCAGCGGCGCCGTCATCGGCGCACCGCTGCACTGGGGCGGCGCCATCTGGGCGCCGCAGCGCAGGGCGAATGGCACGCTGGTGCTGCAGGCGGCGGAGTTGTCCGGCGCCGTCGGTGCGGCCATCGACGTCGCCACCGACGATCCCTTGGCCGGCCTCGGCCGCTTCGCGCCGCCGGTGGGCAACGAACGCCAGCTGATCTGGCCGGGCGACGGCGGCCAGCTGGTGCTCAGCCGCACGCCGGATGGCGGCATGCAGGCGGACTGGCTGGCCTGGCCCGGCGGGGTGACGCCGGCCTTCGAATTCGGCTGCCCTTTCATGCCCACCAGCGGCGGCTTCTGGCAGCTGTGCTGGGATGCCGGCCGCGATACCTACGTCTATCTGCAACTGGGCCGCACCCAGGCCGAGCGCCACGAGGCGCTGGCGCCGCGCTTGAGCACCGGGCGCATCAACTACCGCTTCGGCGCGCGCATGAAGCTGCCGCCGTGGCAGGAGCCGGAGCATGGCGACGACGGCGCCGGCACGGTGGTGCTGCCGCTGCTGGAGTCGGCGGTGGATGCGGCGGTGGTCGGCGTCGAAGTCGAATCCAGCCGCGGCCTGAACGAACTGCTGGGCAGCCGCGAGCGCCTGCATGCCACCCTGCTGGTGCAGGCCGACAACCATGCCGACCTGCGCCTGCTGCGCTTCTACGCCGCGCAGCCCTGGGCCGGCCGGGTGTTCATGCATGACGGCCTGCTCTGGTTCTATCACCCCGAGGCGAGCCGCATCGAAGGCTGGAGACTGGAAGTATGAGTTTGAAGCGCTTGTGGGCCCGGCTGGCCTGCGCCCTGGTCGGTCTGGCATGCCCGGCGTTCGCTGGCGCCATGCAGCATGCATTCCTGGTGCAGAACTCCGGCTGGATGGAGCCTTTCTACGCCGACTCCGCCTCGCAGCTGAAGCCGCTGGTGGCGGCGGTGGCGAACGCGGTGACCGATGGCAGCGACGAGGTCGTCATCCAGGCCTTCAACCAGCGCACGCCCACCAACCCTTCGCCGGTGACGCTGTACCAGGGCCGCGGCGCCGGCAACGCGCAGGCGGCGCTGGCGCCGCTGGGCGTGGCGCTGAAGGCGCCGGGCGGGGCGATGGCGGATACCGATTTCAAGGAAGCGGTGGTGTCCACCATCACCGGCCCGTTCAAGGCCCAGCCGGGCATCGTCTGGATCTTCACCAACAACCGCAACAGCCCGAACAACGACGCCCAGACCACCGAGCGCAACCGCGAGTTCTACCGCCTGGTGCACCTGGAGCCCTCCATCGCCCGCACGCTGGCCTTTCCGCTGCGCATGCCGGTGCAGGGCAAGCATTACCGCGCCACCGGGCTGATGGTGTATGCGCTGGCCTATGGCGAGCCGGCGGCGCAGCACCTGCAGGCGCTGGTGGAGCAGGGCCGGCTGGCGCGGGTGTTCACCGCCGCGCCGGCGCGGCTGAAGCCGCTGGACCAGGACGGCCTGCGGGTGGTGCCGCGCGAGGTGCGCAACTCCGCCGACGTGCAGGCTTCGCTGGCGGCCGATGGCCGCACGCTGGTGTTCGACATCGAGGCCGCTGCGCTGGCGCCGCGCATCGGCCTGCGCGCCGGCTTCGAGAATCTGTTCTTCCCCTACGAGATCGTGAATGCCGAGGTGCGCGCCGACATGGTGGCCGCCGGCGGTGCGCGCCTGCCGCTGCAGGTGGCGCCGGCGCGGCTGAGCGGGCTGGCGCCGGGCGCCGCCACCGAGGTGGAACTGCAGCTGCCGGTGCCGGTGGCGCAGGTGCCGTCGCCCTGGTCGGCGGCGGCCATCTCCGCCATGGGCAAGCGGGTGCTGGTGCCGGCCACGGTGGAGGTGTCCCTCGCCGGCCAGCAGCTGCGCATTTCGGAAGGTTTCCGCCAGTCGCTGTCCGAGCTATTCCCCGGCGATCCGCTGTCCGAAGTGTTCCTGCCGCCGGAGGGGCTGAAGGCCTCCACCGCCCACATCCCGGTGCTGCTGCGCATCCAGTATCCGCTGCTGCCGGTGGTGGTGGTGGTCGGCGGCCTGCTCGCGCTGGTGCTCGGCCTGGCGGCGCTGGCGCTGCTCGCCGGCCGCAGCGCGCGCTATGACGTGACCGTCGATGGCTTCAAGCGCACGGTGGCGCTGAAGGCTTTCGGCAGCCTGGAACTGCGCGACCCGGAGGGCAACCGCGCCGGCAGCATCAAGCGCGGCCTGGGCGCGCCCAGCGTGGTCGAGGTCGCCGAAGGGCACAGCATCACCATCGGCAAGCGCTGAGCGGCGCGGTCTTCCGGTTTCCCCATCCCCCGATTCTTCATCTCAAACAACAACGCTTGGAGTGCTTTCATGGCCGATCAACAACAGCAGGGCGGCAGCGGATTCGTTCTTCCCCAGCCCGGACAGGCACAGGACAACGCGGCCAGCACCAGCGCGCCGCAAGCGCCGGCGCCGCTGATCCAGATCGGCGCCGGCGGTGAGGACACCTCCTCGCGCGACCTGCTGGTGGGCGGCGGCATCCTGCTGGTGCTGCTGATCGCCTTCTTCTTCGCCCGCAACGGCTACGCCAACATGCTGGTGCGCAAGCGGGTGCCGCCGGGCAAGGCCAACGCCGCCGGCTGGTGGCTGTTCGTGTTCCTGGCCAGCGTGTCCACCGGCGTGGTGCTGTCGGCGGTGAATTCCGCCAAGTTCATGACGCCGCTGATCATCGGCCCGCTGGGCGTGGTCGGTCTGCTCGGCCTGGTGCTGATGCTGCTCTCGGGCCGGCGTTGATCGCTTCCCGCTTCCCGTCAATTTCCAGCAGGAGAGCCACCGATGGCTGAACCCCAACAGGCCGATGGAGTGAAGGCCGCCGGCGCGCGCAAGGAAGAGAAACTGGTCAAGCTGCGGCCGACGCTGTTCGTCGGCGTCGGCGGCACCGGCATGGAAGTGCTGATGCGGGTGCGCAGGCGCGTGCTGAACGCCCTGTGGTCCGGCGGCGTGCGGGTGGACAGCCTGGCCGACTTCCCGGTGGCGCAGTTCATCCAGCTCGACCTCGACCACGGCGCGGTCATCGACAGCGGCCGGGCGCAGGCGGAAGACCTGCAGTTCGACCTGGTGAAGTTCACCGACGACGAGAAGCTGGTCGAATCCTTCGAGATCGAGAAGTACAGCCGCGACGACGATTCGCTGGCGCGCTTCCCGCACATCCAGAGCTGGTCGCCGCTGACGCCGAAGAAGATCCGCGACCTCGGCATCGACCCGGCCAAGGGCGCCGGCCAGATCCGCGCCATCTCGCGCCTCTACTTCTTCGACAAGTACGCCAAGATCCGCGACAAGCTGCGGCTCAAGCTGAAGTCGCTGAAGGCCGGCCTGTCGCGCGACGCGCAGCTGAAGCAGCTCGGCCTGGAGCTGGACCAGAGCAAGTTCCGCATCGTCGTCGTCGGCTCGGTGGCCGGCGGCACCGGCTCCGGCTCCTTCCTCGACATGGGCTGGCTGGCCGGCTGGATCGCCCGCGACGAAGTCGGCAGCGCCGACGTCGAGCTGATGCTGTTCATGCCCACCGGCTTCTCCGGCGCCAACAAGGACCGCACCGAGGCCAACGGCTACGCCGCGCTGATGGAACTGGAATCCGCCATGCGCGGCTATTCCGACTATGTGAAGCGCTGGGACAGCTACGACCAGCCCGACCTGCCGCTGAAGCCCTACGACGAGGTCTACCTGGTCGATTCCGGCAACCTCGCGCGCCAGCACACGGCGAAGATGAACGACGTCTACCACATGGTGGCCGACGCCCTGTTCGAGGACTTCGCCTCCGCCGACTTTGCCAACAAGAAGCGCTCCATCGCGGTCAACCAGCGCCAGCACAAGATCACGCCTTTCAGCCCGCCGGTGCCGGCGGGCCGCTTCGGCGACATGAAGCTCACCTATTCGCGCACCTACTCCGCTTTCGGCCAGGCGGTGCTCGACACCCAGCTCAAGTTCCGCCGCGACGAGCGCGCCCATGCGCTCGCCGCCGCCATGCTCAAGGCCTTCTTCGGCGTTGCCGGCAGCGACATCGGCGCCAACCGCGCCACCGAGAAGAAGCGCGACGAGTTCATGGCCACCCACATGCACCTGCGGCCGGCGCCCTTCAGCGACTTCCCCGAGTTCTCCTCCAAGGATGTGGCGCTGAAGCGCTCCAGCGGCGAGTTCCTGGACTACTTCGTCGTCGAGGAACTGCTGCAGGACCGCCAGGGCATGCTGGTGGCCGGCGTGCAGCAACGCGTCAACGCCCGCCTGGAAGACATCAAGACCGGCTTCGCCCGCGAGGAATGGCCGACCCAGATCCGCGAGACGGTGCGCCAGCTCGAGCGCGACGTCATGCGCGACCAGGATTCCGGCGCCGACACCACCGAAGACCGCATCGCCCGCCGCCGCCGCGAAATCTTCGAGAAAACGCGCGAAGTCATCGCCCAGCAGCTCTTCGCCTACCTGGACAACAAGGAATACGGCGGCCTGGAGTACGTGCTGTCGCTGGTCGAACAGATCAAGGACAGGCTGGAGAACGCCGAGACCGGCATCTGCGCGGTGCTGGACCTCAACGCCGCCCGCTACGACGAGATCAAGGAGGCGGTGCGTACCTACGAGTACGAGCGCCTGATGAGCAACCTCGCCGAAACCCGCGGCGGCGTGCTGGGCGGTCTGCTCGGCGGCGGCGAGCGCCAGGCGCAGATGGTGATGGAGCAGCTCGCCACCGAAATCGCCAACGGCCTCAAGTTCCACCTGCGCGCCAAGGCCGCGCGCGAAGCCGCCACGCTGATGCGCGAATTGTCGCGCTGGCTGGGGCAGAAGACCGGCGTGGACGCCAGCGGCGCGCCGGTATGGAACGGCCTGGTCGGCGAATTCCAGGACGGCCGCAACGCGGTGCTCGACATGCTGGCCCGGCTGGAGCGCGACGTCGCCATCCTGCGGCAGGACCTGCGCAGCGAACACGCCACCCTGCTCGCCATCGAAGCCGCCGAACGGCCGCTGCCCACGCCCTCCGCCGGCACCCTGCGCGAATGGGCGGACGAAGCCTTCAAGGATCTCGGCGGCTCGCGCGCCCTGTTCCCCATGCTCACCGACCCGGACGACCGCCCGGCGCTGCTGCGCAAGGTGGTGCGCATGGCCGAGCGGCAGATGGACATCGCCGGCAGCGAGAACGGCGACTCCGGCGAACCGCTGATCGAAGCGCTGGAGCAGCGCTCGCCGGCCGAGCGCCTGCGCATCTTCTCCGACCTGCTGCAGCGGGCCATGCCCTGGGTGGACGGCAACCTCGGCCGCGACTTCACCCCGGTCAGCGACCAGTACAAATGCTTCATCGGCGTTGCCCACGCCGACGAGTTCTCGCGCAAGTTCAAGGCCGAGCTGGAAACCTGCGTGCCCACCGGCGCCGGCATCACCGCCAACCAGGTCGCGGTGGTCGAAACCGGTGTGCCCGGTCGCGCCGTCTGCTATGCCGAACTCTCCGGCATTCCGCTGACAGTGCTGCGCGGCCTGGAAGCCTGGCGCACCAGCTACCGCAAGGAAAGCGAGAACATCCCCACCCACACCCACATCGACTCCACCCGCTTCTCGCACCCGCTGGCGCCCAGCACCGACGAGCTGAACCGGCTGGCGGACGACTTCAAGTACTACCTGCTGGCCGTCATGCTCGGCATCCTCAGCCGCAGCACCCAGCGGGTGGTGCCGCCGGGGCAGTACCAGTTCGCCGTCGCCCGCGGCGATGTCCGCCGCATCGGCAACGAGCGCGCCTTCCGCCTCAACGGCCTGCCTGCCACCTACCGCGAGCAGATCATCGGCCGGGTGCAGCAGGCGCTGGACGATCTGGATGGCCCGCGCTGCTGCGCCCTGGCCGCACTGGCCGGCTACTACGCCACCGCCGTCTACACCGCCCAGCTGGTGGATGACGAAACCGGCGCCCAGCAGGTGCGCACCGGCTTCGCCAGCGCCATCGCCGCCGAGGCCGCCCGCGAACTGCGCGAACGCGCGCTGCGCAAGGGCGCCAGCGACGCCGAACTGGAGCGCGCCGAATTCCGCCTGACCGAGCCGGGCATCCTGCGCCAGTGGGCCGACCCGGTGGCCGAGTCGGACGCCGACGCCTACGAGTGGGAAGTGCGTGCGCCCGAAAGCGCCAACCAGCCGAGGCTGAAGTTCGTGATGCGGCAGGACGCCCAGTCCGCCGCCGCCATCGCCACCCTGCTCGGCGGCCAGGCCGCCGCGGCTGCCAGCGGCGGTTTCGGCGCCGCGCCGGTGCCGGCCTTCGGCACTGCGGCACCGCCGCCGCTGCCCGGCGCCCCCGGCGTGCCGCCGCCGGTGGTGCAGCATGCCTACCACCTGGCGGTAGCCGGTCAGCAATACGGTCCCTATCCCGCCGCCCAGGTGCTGCAGATGATGCAGGCCGGCCAGATCGACCCGGCCCAGACCCAGGTGTGGCGCAACGGCTTCGCCGGCTGGATGCTGCTGTCCCAGTGCGCCGAACTGCAGGCGCCGGCCGCCCCCGCCGGCATGCCTCCGCCTC
>NZ_WUEI01000010.1 GCF_012911025.1 Azoarcus sp. TTM-91
CGGCGAATACAGCAATCAGCGTGGCGGTGAAGGAAGGTGGAGGGGTTTGCATGGCGGTCTCCAGTCGCGCTTGGCGAACACTCGATGTGGCTAGCGTAGATGTTGGGGTTTGATAGGGCTAATTGATTGATTGAATCAATGCAATTGGTTTGAGCAATGAACTGCATTTGGCGGACGGAAAGGGAAGCGGTGCGCCTCTGCTAGAATCCGCGCATGAGTTATCAAGTCCTTGCGCGTAAGTGGCGACCCAAATCCTTCGGCACGCTGGTGGGCCAGGAGCATGTCGTCCGGGCCCTGAGCCACGCGCTCGCCACCGGCAGGCTGCATCACGCCTATCTGTTCACCGGCACCCGCGGGGTGGGCAAGACCACCATCAGCCGCATCCTGTCCAAGGCCCTTAATTGCGAGACCGGAATCACCGCCGAGCCCTGTGGTGTCTGCGACGCCTGCCGGGCGATAGATGCCGACCGCTTCCCGGATTACGTGGAGATGGACGCTGCCTCCAATCGCGGGGTTGAGGACATGGCGGCGCTGCTGGACAAGGCCGTCTATGCGCCGGTGCAGGGGCGTTACAAGGTGTACATGATCGATGAAGTGCATATGCTCACCGGTCATGCCTTCAACGCCATGCTCAAGACGCTGGAAGAGCCGCCCGAGCATGTGAAATTCATTCTGGCCACCACCGACCCGCAGAAGATCCCGGTGACGGTGCTGTCGCGCTGCCTGCAGTTCAACCTGAAGCAGATGCCGCCGGGCCATATCGTCGAGCATCTCACCCGGGTGCTGGAGGCGGAGGCGGTGCCTTTCGAGGCGGGCGCGCTGCGCCACCTAGCAAAGGCCGCCAGCGGCTCGATGCGGGATGCGCTGTCGCTGCTGGACCAGGCGATTGCCCACGGCGCTGGCAAGGTCGAGGAGGAGCAGGTCACCCACATGCTGGGGACGGTGGGCGACGATCATCTATATGCGGTGCTGGACGCGCTGGCCGCCGGCGACGTTCCCGGCTTGCTGGCCGTGGCGGACGGCATGGAGGCCCGCAGCCTCTCCTTCGACGCGGCGCTGCAATCCCTGGCTTCGCTGCTTACGCGTCTGGCGCTGGCGCAATTTGCGCCGGCGGCGATTGACGACGAGGCGGAACGTCAGCGGCTGGCGCCGCATATCGCCCACTTCGATGCCGAGTATCTGCAACTGGCCTATCAGATTGCCATCCACGGCAGGGATGAGCTTGCCCTGGCGCCGGACGAGTACAGCGGCTTCACGATGACCTTATTGCGGCTCCATGCCTTCCGTCCGGAGCAGCCGCCGGCGCTGGGCAGCCCGGCTGCGGAAGGCGGCGGCGGAGGTATTGCCCGTGCGATCCCGGCGGGAGGTGCGCTCGCGCGACCGGCGCCTGTTCTGCCTGCTGGAGTGCCGGCGGCGGCCGCGGCGGTGGCCTCCGGCACGGCCGTCCAGGCAGCGCCCGCGAATGAAGCCTTGCGGGCAGCAACTGCCGCGGCAGCGCCACCGACCCGGGGAGAGGTGGTCAAGGAGCCCGCCGCAGCGAAGCCGGCCATAGTGGATCCGCCGGCTGCAGTCCAGGCGCCCCCCCGCCCCCAGAGCGACGTGCCGCCCTGGGAGGCTTTGCCGCCCGAGGCCATGCTGGACGATGCCGACATGGCGCCGTCCGGCCGGATGGACGACGAACCGGTTTTCATCGATCCGGCTCCTGCTCCGGCTGCCACCCCCGCGGTTCAACGTGCCGCATCGGCCGCTCTATCTCCAGCGGCTGTTGAGGCTGCCGGGGACGACTCCGCTGCAGATGCGCCCGCATCTTCTGCGGCTGCGGAGGCCGCGCTGGCGGCACGGAACTGGCGAAGTCTGCTGCGGGCGCTGGGCGTGGGCGGTTTAGTACGCGAACTGGGGCAGCACTGCGAGTGGGCGGCCTGCGACGGCGAGGTGTTGTCGCTACGCCTGTCCAGCACGCATAAGCATCTTTTCGAGATGAATCGCGGCGCGGTGGACCGATTGCAAGAACAGCTTTCCACCGTGCTGGGCAGGCCGATGCGGCTGCGCATCGACATTGGCGCCATCGAAGGGGAGACGCCGGCACAGCGCGACGAGATCGAGCGTCGTGCCCGCCATGCTTCCGCGGTTGCCGCGCTCGAGAGTGATCCTTTTGTCCGTGAGCTGATCGAACGCTTCGATGCCACCCTGGTCGAGGAATCGGTCAAGCCGCTCTGATCCGCCGTTGGCGGACCTCTGTATTCAATTCAATTCTTGGAGAAAGATCATGATGAAAGGCGGTATCGCGGGCCTGATGAAGCAGGCCCAGCAGATGCAGGACAACATGAAGAAGATGCAGGACCAACTGGCCAGCGTCGAAGTGGAAGGCCAGTCCGGTGCCGGCATGGTCAAGGTCGTAATGACCTGCAAGTACGACGTGCGCCGGGTCGCCATCGATGACTCGGTGATGGACGACAAGGAAATGCTGGAGGACCTGGTGGCCGCGGCCTTGAACGACGCGGTGCGCAAGGTCGAGGCGACCACCCAGGAAAAGATGGCCGGCTTCACCTCCGGCCTGAACCTGCCGCCGGGCTTCAAGCTGCCGTTCTGAGTCCATGCAGCCTTCCAGTCTCGACGAGCTGATCGAAGCCCTGCGTTGCCTGCCGGGCGTGGGCCCGAAGTCGGCGCAGCGCATGGCCTATCACCTGCTGCAGCGTGACCAGCGAGGCGCGGCGCGGTTGGCCGGTGCGCTGGGGCATGCCCTGGACGTCCTGCAGCATTGCGGGCGCTGCAACACCTTCAGCGAGACCGAGATATGCCAGCGCTGCGCCAACCCCCGGCGCGACCCAGCACAGCTCTGTATCGTCGAGATGCCGGCCGACCTGGCGATGATCGAGCAGACGCAGTCCTACAATGGCCTCTACTACGTGCTGATGGGGCGTCTTTCGCCGCTGGACGGGATCGGGCCGCGCGAACTGAAGCTCGACAAGCTGATCGCGCGGGCGACCGACGGCATCGTCCAGGAGGTCATCCTGGCGACCAATTTCACCAACGAAGGAGAGGCAACAGCCCATACGGTCGCCTCGCTGCTCTCTCCCCGCGGCCTGCGCATCAGCCGCCTCTCCCGCGGTGTCCCGGTCGGCGGTGAGCTGGAGCATACCGATACCGGCACCATCGCCCAGGCCTTGGTGGAGCGCCGAACGGTATAAAACAGCCCGATTGTGCATCGCATAAAAACCGGGCTTGAATTTCCGTATTATTTCTGAGGTCATCGGGGTGAAAGCCTTGTGGCGCTTGGTCGGCGCTGGTTTTGGCTTTCCTCCGACTAAGTGAATCCGCTATAATCAAAAGGTTTTTTGCATTCGGGTCTTTCGTTTTCCTTTCTGGGAAGAGGGTCATGAGCGTTGATCATAAAATGGACAGTAGCCGCCGGCAGTTGCTGGTGGCGACGTCCGCCGCGGGAGGAGTCGCCGCGGTAGCAACGGCGGTGCCGTTCGTTGCCAGCCTCACGCCGTCCGAGCGTGCCAAGGCTGCCGGGGCGCCTGTCGAGGTGGATGTGGGTAAGCTCGCGCCGGGCGAGATGATGACGGTGGAGTGGCGGGGCAAGCCGGTGTGGATCCTGCGCCGCACGCCGGAAATGCTGGCATCCCTCGACAAGACGGCTGATCTGGTGAGCGATCCGGAATCGCAGAAGCCTCAGCAGCCGGAGTACGCCAAGAACAAGTTCCGCTCGATCAAGCCTGAGTACCTCGTCACCGTCGGTATCTGTACGCACCTCGGCTGTTCGCCTTCGGAGAAGTTCAAGGCGGGTGCTGAAAGCGGCATGGGTCCGGACTGGGTGGGCGGTTTCCTGTGCCCCTGCCATGGTTCGCAGTTCGACCTGGCCGGCCGTGTGTACAAGAGCATGCCGGCCCCGGACAACCTCGAGGTGCCGCCGCACAAGTACCTCGCGGACACCACCATCATCGTCGGTGAAGACGGAAAGGCCTAAGCGATGACGACCAAATCACAGGCTTTGCTGAATTGGATCGACGAGCGCTTCCCGCTCACGTCCAACTGGAAGGCGCACCTCTCCGAGTACTACGCGCCCAAGAACTTCAACTTCTGGTACTTCTTCGGTTCGCTGGCGCTGCTGGTGCTGGTGATACAGATCGTCACCGGGATCTTCCTGGTGATGCACTACAAGCCGGATGCCTCGCTGAACGCGGCCGGTGTGCCGGTGGCCTTCGCCAGCGTCGAGTACATCATGCGCGACGTGCCGGGCGGATGGCTGATCCGCTACATGCACTCCACCGGCGCCTCGGCCTTTTTCATCGTGGTCTACCTCCACATGTTCCGTGGCCTGCTCTATGGTTCCTACCGTAAGCCGCGCGAACTGATCTGGATCTTCGGTACCCTGATCTTCCTGGTGCTGATGGCCGAAGCCTTCATGGGCTATCTGTTGCCCTGGGGCCAGATGTCCTTCTGGGGCGCGCAGGTGATCGTGAACCTGTTCTCCGCCATTCCGCTGGTCGGTCCGGATCTGTCCCTGGTGATCCGCGGCGACTATGTGGTCTCGGACGCGACGCTGAACCGCTTCTTCTCCTTCCACGTGATCGCGGTACCGCTGGTGCTGATCGGCCTGGTCGTGGCGCACATCCTCGCGCTGCACGAAGTGGGCTCGAACAACCCGGATGGCGTCGAAATCAAGAAGAAGAAAGACGAGAACGGCATTCCGCTGGACGGTATTCCTTTCCACCCGTACTACTCGGTGAAGGACATCGTCGGCGTCGTCGGCTTCCTGTTCTTCTTCAGCGCAGTGGTGTTCTTCGCACCTGAAGGCGGTGGCTACTTCCTTGAGTTCAACAACTTCATTCCGGCCGATCCGCTGAAGACTCCGCCGCATATTGCACCGGTGTGGTACTTCACGCCCTTCTACTCGATCCTGCGTGCAGTGACCTACCCGCTGTTCGGACTCGATGCTAAGTTCTGGGGTGTGGTTGCGATGGGCGCTTCGGTAGTCATCATCGCCTTCCTGCCCTGGCTGGACCGCAGCCCGGTGAAGTCGATCCGCTACAAGGGTCCGGTCTTCAAGGGCGCGATTGCCATCTTCCTCGTCTGCTTCTTCATCCTCGGTTACCTGGGTGTGCTGCCGCCGACCGCCGGTCGTACCTTGGTGTCGCAGATCTGCTCGGTGCTCTACTTCGCCTTCTTCCTGCTGATGCCGTGGTACAGCAAGCTCGACAAGTGCAAACCCGAACCGGAAAGGGTGACTTTCAAATGAACTCGCGTGTAATCAAGCTAATCAAGCGCGCTGCTGCCGTCCTGCTGCTCGCTCCGGCGCTGGCCTTCGCCGCCGGGGCGGAGCTGCACCTGGACAAGGCGCCGGTCAGCAAGGATCCGGCGGCCCTGCAACACGGTGCCAAGCTGTTCGTCAATTACTGTCTGAACTGCCACGGTGCTTCTTACGTGCGCTACAACCGGCTGCAGGACATCGGCCTGTCGGAGCAGATGATCCGTGACAACCTGATGTTCACCGGCGACAAGGTCGGCGATCTGATGAAGATTTCGATGCATCGAGAAGATGGCAAGGCCTGGTTCGGGGCTGCGCCTCCGGATCTGTCGCTGATCGCCCGCTCGCGTGCATCCGAGTTCGGCAGCGGGGCCGACTGGCTCTACACCTACCTGCGCCAGTTCTATCGCGATCCGGCCCGCCCGACGGGTTGGAACAACGTGGTGTTCGAGAACGTGGGGATGCCCCACGTGCTGTGGGAGCTTCAGGGCGAGCAGGTGGCGAAGATCTCCGATGGTGAACACGGCAAGAAGGTCGAGCTGAGCCTTGCCAAGCCGGGCAAGCTGTCGCCGGAGGAATTCGACAAGTCGGTGGCTGATCTCGTATCCTTCCTAGTCTGGATGGGCGAGCCGGTCGCGGAAAAGCGCAAGGCCATCGGTGGCGTAGTGCTGATCTTCCTTGCCGGCCTCTTCGTGCTCTCCTACGCCTTGAAGAAGAACTACTGGAAGGACGTTCATTGAACGAACAGGTGAGCGGCCGCATCAAGGCCTAGCACCGCTTTCCTCCCCAGACGCACCACGCGCTTTGCCGCGTGGTGCGCTTTTGCTTTTGTATCGGGAGTCGTAACACATGATGAACCTGTATTCCGGCACGACCGATCCCTTCAGTCACCGTTGCCGGATCGTGCTCTACGAGAAGGGCATGGATTTCGAAGTGATCGATGTCGATCTCTACAACAAACCTGAAGACATCGCCGTCATCAACCCCTACAACCGGGTGCCGGTACTGGTGGACCGTGATCTCGTTCTTTACGAGTCCAACATCATCAACGAGTACATCGACGAGCGCTTCCCGCATCCGCAGTTGATGCCGCCTGATCCCATCATGCGCGCCCGCGCCCGCCAGTTGCTGCATACCTTCGAGCATGAGCTGTTCTCCCATATCGAAGCGCTGGAAGCCAATCAGAAGGGGGTGGACAAGAACCGCGCTCACGTGCGCGATCACCTGACCCAGCTCGCGCCCATCTTCACCAAGCAGAAGTTCATGCTGGGCGAAGAGTTTTCGATGCTGGATGTGGCCATCGCGCCGCTGCTGTGGCGCCTGGAGCACTATGGCATCGAACTGCCGAAGGCGGCTGCGCCGCTGGCGAAGTATGCCGAGCGTATCTTCAGCCGGCAGGGCTTCATCGATGCCCTGACGCCGTCCGAGAAGGTGATGCGCCGCTAATGCGGTGCCCGGCGGTCCGGCTGGCCTGGATTCAGGCCAGCCGGTGCCGGCAACAGGATTCCCATGACGACCGTATCGACCAAGCCCTACTTGATCCGTGCCATCTACGAGTGGTGCGTGGACCAGGGGTTCACCCCTTACATCGCCGCCATGGTCGACGAGCACACGCGCGTTCCGCCAGGTTATGCGCGCGACGGCCAGATCGTGCTGAACGTTGGTGCTGATGCGACGCATCAACTCGTGATGGACAACGAGTTCATCTCGTTTCAGGCGCGCTTCAACGGTGTTGCGCACTCCCTGCTGGTGCCGGTCGGCAACGTGGTGGCGATCTACGCCCGCGAGAACGGCCAAGGCATGGCTTTCGAGTTGGAGAAGGCGGAGATCTCAGCCAATGCCGGTGCCGATGAGCAACTGGTGGAGGCGCTGCCGGACGATGGGGCCGATGCCGATCGCGGCGGCAACGATGACAAGCCGCCGCCGCGTGGTGGCCATCTCAAGGTCGTGAAGTAAGCCTCTTGCCGACGGTTTTACGCTGGGCGTAGGCTGCGGGCGGGAAGGTGGCTGGCGATGGTGCTCGCATAGACGCCTTCCAGCCGGGCCGCCATTTCTTCCGCTCTCCATTGCAATGCGGTCTCCCGTGCTTCTTCGCCCAGTCGTTGCAGGGTGGGGCCGTCGCTGAGCAGTCCGCCGACAAGGTCAGCAAAGAGGCTGGCGTCGGGAGGGGCGATGCGGCATCCGCGTTCGCCGCTCAGGATGTCGCGCGTGCCCATGTCCGCGAGGGCGACTACCGGAGTACCCAGCGCCATTGCCTCAAGTAGCACCAAGCCCTGGGTTTCCGTGCGCGAAGCGAAGACGAAGAGATCTGCGGCGCGGTAGCAGTCGTGAAGCTCGCTGCCTCTGTCCAGGTAGCCGAGGAAGCGCACATGGGGGCCTAGGTTCCTGCGTTCCGTTTCCGCCTGCAGGCCGGGCAGCGCCGGCCCCTCGCCGGTAACGAGCAGCAGGGCGCGAGGATTGCGGTGGCGCAGTTGATCCACCATGTCCAACAGAAAACCGATGTTCTTCTCGTGGGCGACCCGTCCGACGTAGAGCAGCAATTGCCTGTCCTTGCCTATGCCGTAGCGGTTGCGGAAGTAACAGCCATCGCCGCCATGGAACTGTTCGTCCGGGATGCCGGTGGGCAGGACTTGCAGCGGTCGGCTGACCCCGTAATGGGCCAGCGCATCTGCCATGGCGCGCGATGGAACGATCACGCGGTCCATCGCATTGCACTGCCCGCGGGAGAAGCGGCGGGCGAGAGCGCGCAGCCAGGATCTCGGCAGCACGGAAATGTAATGGAAGAGGTATTCCTCGAAGAAGGTGTGGTAAGTCGCGAGGCAAGGCAGGTTGAGCTTGCGCGCGATTTCCAGGCCGGCGTAATGGGCGACGAAAGGGGTGTGGATGTGCACCGCGTCGAAGTTTCGCGCTTGCAGGTCTGCATGACGGAGGCGTATGGCCCCGCTGCGCATCATCCTGTCCTCCGGGTCCAAGGGAATGTAGCGGGAAGGGATGCGCAGCAACCCCGTATCGTCCTGTTCGGCGCCGGGATAGGCGGGGGCGATGAGGGTGGAACGGACGCCGCGCTCGGCTAGGGCGCAGCGGAAGGTTTCAATCGAGGTGCTGACCCCGTTGATGCGCGGGAAGTACACATCGGAGATCATCAGGATGTTCATGGGCGGCCAAGGCTGGACAATGCCGCCAATCTAGGGGATGGGGGTGACGGTTTCGTTTCACTCCCATCCGCAGAATTGATCAGGATCAGGGCTACGCCTGGGCCGGTCGGCTATAAGCGCGAAACCCCTCTTCCGGATATTCATGGAGACAGAAATGCCGGTGATGCAATGGAGCGAGCAACTCGAGCTTGGCTTGGGCAGGATGGACGACACCCACCGCGAGTTCGTCGAGTACTACAACGCGCTGGCTTCGGCATCGCCGGAGACTTTCCTGGAAAAGCTCGACGCCTTCATCGAGCACACGATTGGCCATTTCGACCAGGAGAACCGCTGGATGGAGCAAGTGGATTTCCCAGGCTGCCATCGTGCCGAGCACGATCGGGTGCTGGCGGTGATGCATGAGGTGAGGGCGCGGGTAGAGAAGGGCGATAAGGCGCTGGGGACGCGTCTGGTGGAGGAATTGCCACCCTGGTTCGAGAATCACGCAGGCGGAATGGATGCCGCGCTGGCTTTCCACCTGCAGAGCATTGGCTTCGACGTGGAGAAGGAGGGCGGGGGGATCGCGCCCGGAGGCTGTGGGCCAGCTTCTTGCACCTGCGGTGGGGCTGCTTCCAAGGAGAGCGCGGCCGCTTGAGGCCGCATTGGCGCGGACAGTCAGGCGCCTGGGCGGAAGGGAAAGTCCGGCGCAGGGCGCCTGCCCTGCATCAACTCCGCCAGCGCGGCGGCCGAACCGCAGGAGAGCGTCCAGCCCAGGGTGCCGTGGCCGGTGTTGTACCAGAGGTTCTTGCCCCAGCCCTTGCCGATGAGCGGGATGTTGCCCGGGGTAGCCGGGCGCAGACCGGCCCAGAGTTGAGCCTGGGCGGGGTCGATGGCGCCTGGCAGCCTGTCGTTCACCCAATCGAGGATGGCGCGGCCGCGCTCCGGCCTTACGCTGGCGTCGAAGCCATTCAGCTCGGCCGTGCCGGCAATGCGCAGGCGGTCGCCGAGGCGCGAGCAGACAATGCGGCGGGATTCGTCAGTGAGGCTGACCCCGGGCGCAAGATCCTCATCGACGATAGGCGCAGTGACCGAGTAGCCCTTCACCGGATAGATGGGTAGCCGCTGCCCCAGCGGCGCCACGAGGGCCGGGCTGAAACTTCCGAGGCAGAGCACATAGGCCTGCGCGGAGAGGGTGCCCGTGCGGCCAGCTGAGTCCCGCACCTCGATTCCGCTAATCCGTTCGCCGCTGCGATCCAGTCGCTCTATCGTCGTGCCGTAGTGGAAGCGGACGCCCACGTCGCGCAAGTGCGCCGCCAGAGCCTGGGTAAATCGAAAGGCATCGCCGGATTCGTCGTCGGGTGCGTAGATGCCGCCCGCCAGCCGGCCCGCCAGGCGCTGCAGCGCCGGTTCTACCTCGAAGCACTCGTCGGCCCTGCACGCGCGGGCTGTGATACCCAAGTGATTCAGTTCGGCAACGCGGGCAGGCACCTGGCGGAACTCTTCCGCCGAGAAAAAGAGATGCAGGATGCCGCGCTGCAATTGGTCGTAAGTGATACCGGTTTCTGTCCGCAGTGCCCGCAGATGGTTTGCGCTGGAGATGGCCAGGGAGGCGATGGCGCGGGTGTTGCGGCGGCTGCGCCAGGGCAGGCACTCGTGCAGGAAGGAGAGTGCCCAGCGCCATTGCGCCATGCGCGCATGGGGGCGGAACAGCAGCGGCGCGTCCTCGCGGCCCAGCCAGCGCAGGGCGAGCAGGGGCGCTGAGGGGTTGGCCCAGGGTTCCGGGTGGCTTACCGAGATCTGTCCGCCGTTGGCGAAGCTGGTTTCGAGCCCGGCTTCCGCTTGGCGATCAACGAGGGTGACTTCGAAGCCCGCCTTGTGGAGAAACCAGGCGGTAGTGACGCCGGTGACACCGGCGCCGAGGACCATCACATGCATAGAAAGGGTATCTTGTCCGCGGAGGCTCCGGTACGAGTACTAGCGGTAAGTAGTAGTTCCACCGGAGGGGGGATGATAAGCGCTGGATCGGCTTCGGGGGTAATGGGCGTGGCACGGTCCTGATACCGGCTGTTTCGGAGTGGTGCGCCGTCGTGCAGGAAGCGGGATAATCCGCAGCTCCGCCATCCAATCACTCCAGGGAGCTGTTTCATGCGTCGAGTCACCCTCACCCAGTTTTTGATCGAGCAGCAGCGCGCCGGCCGCATCACCGCCGACCTTCGCTTGCTGATCGAGGTCGTGGCCCGCGCGGTGAAGGCCATCAGCGTGAATGTGTCCAAGGGGGCGCTGGCCGGCATCCTTGGCGAGGCGGGCACCGACAACGTTCAGGGCGAGGCGCAGAAGAAGCTGGATGTGATCGCCAACGAGATCCTGTTGCAGGCGAACGAATGGGGTGGCCACTTGGCTGCGATGGCCTCGGAAGAAGTGGAGGAAGTACATCACATCCCCTTCGACTACCCCAAGGGGGGGTATCTGCTGCTGTTCGATCCGCTCGACGGCTCCTCCAACATCGATGTGAACGTCTCGGTAGGCACCATTTTTTCGGTACTGCGCCATGACAAGGAGGCTGGTGAGGCCACTGAACAGAGCTTCCTGCAGCCCGGCACGAGCCAGGCCGCTGCGGGGTACGCGCTTTATGGCCCCTCCACCCTGCTGGTGTTGACCGTGGGCAGCGGCGTGCATGGCTTCACGCTGGATCGGGAAATGGGCAGCTTCGTCTATACCACGCCTTTCATGACCGTCCCGGAAGAGACGCAGGAATATGCGATCAACGCTTCCAATCAGCGTTTCTGGGAGCCGCCGGTGCAGCGTTACGTGGAAGAACTGCAGCAAGGCAAGACCGGCCCGCGTGGCAAGGACTTCAATATGCGCTGGGTGGCGTCCATGGTGGCGGACGTGCATCGCATCCTCACCCGCGGCGGCATTTTCATGTATCCGATGGACGAGAAGTGCCGTGACAAGGGCGGCAAGCTGCGCCTGATGTACGAGGCGAACCCGATGGCGATGCTGGTGGAGCAGGCTGGCGGCGCGGCGACTACCGGCCGAGAGCGCATCATGGCATTGCAGCCCGAGAGGCTGCACCAGCGGGTACCGGTCATCCTTGGCTCGAAGCGGGAGGTCGAGCGCGTCACCGCCTATCACCAGGAAGGCTGACGCGGTTTGCACAGACCCGCTTTCCTGCACGGTGCGCGCAA
This sequence comes from Azoarcus sp. TTM-91, assembly GCF_012911025.1. Taxonomy (GTDB): domain Bacteria; phylum Pseudomonadota; class Gammaproteobacteria; order Burkholderiales; family Rhodocyclaceae; genus Azoarcus. Next base: position 11,574 of record NZ_WUEI01000010.1, read on the forward strand.
CAGCCTCCTGGCGCTGCTGTGTGGCGCGGCGCTCATGCCAGGCGAGGCGGCGGCCTTCGACGTCGTGCTGGAGGCGCCGAGCGAACTGCGCGCCTTGTTGATGCAGCATGTGCGTCTCCTCAAGCAAGACGAGAAGGTGCTGCCGGCAGCGGGGCCGGATCGCAGGGCGTTGATCCGCCGAACGCAGCGGGAAGTCACCGATCTGCTGGCGACCGAAGGTTATTTTTCGCCGGAGATCGACATCGACCAGCAGGAGCGCGAGCGCTGGCGCCTGCTTGTAACGCCGGGGCCGCGAACGACGGTACGTAACGTCACCCTGTCCTTCGAAGGCGAACTCGCCGACGGGGCTCCGGAGCGTACAGCGCGGGTCGCAGAACTGCGCAAGGGCTGGCGCTTGCCGGCCGGTAAGCCTTTCCGCCAGGGCGACTGGGACGGCGCGAAGCAGGCGCTGATGGACGAGGTGGGCGCCCGTCGCTATGCCGCGGCGCGGGTGGTGCAGAGCCGGGCGACGGTGGATGCCGAGGCGGCCACGGTGGATTTGAGCGTGACCGTAGACAGCGGCCCGCCGTTCTTCCTCGGCCCCCTCGAAGTCAGTGGTCTGCAGGCGCTGCCGGGAGACTTCGTCGCCCGCTTCAGTGGCCTGGAGGTTGGCGACGAGTATGACCGTAGCGCGCTGCTGACCTTGCAGCGCACGCTGCAGAATGCGCCGCAGTTCGCCTCGGTGGTCGTAGACGTGGAACGGGATGCGGCCAAAGCCGCCGCGGTGCCGGTGAATGTGCAGGTGGTCGAAGCGAGGTCGCGCAGACTGGGGTTTGGTGCCGGCTTCTCCAGCAATACCGGCTACCGCGTCGAGACGACCTATCGTGACGTGAACCTGTGGCGGCGCGGCTGGGAACTCTCCTCCGGGCTACGCCTGGAGCAGCGCCGCCAGTCCGCCTATGCGGACATCTTCCTGCCACCCGAGGGAGGCCACCGCGACAGCATAGGCGCCCTGGTCGACCGTAGCGACCTCGAAGGCCTGAAGCTGGAGAACCGCGCCGTTGGTGTGGCGCGGACCACGGTGCGGGGCGACATCGAAACCAAGCTGGCCTTGCGGCTGCAGCACGAAATCCTGGAGCCGGATGGTGCGGAGAAGAGCACACAGAATGCGCTGACACTGAATTGGACCTGGGTTCAGCGCGCAGTGGATGACCTGCTCGACCCGCGTGCCGGCAACGTGCTGGAATTCCAGGTTGGTGGGGGCTCCAGCATTGCGCTGGCCGAACAGGATTTCGTCCGCCTCTATAGCCGTTACGTCCATTACCGGCCGATGGGCGAGACCGATAGCCTGATCCTGCGGCTGGAAGGCGGCGCCACGCTGGCGAAGACCCGTGAGGGCATCCCGCAGGATTTCCTCTTCCGCGCCGGCGGCGCGCAGTCCGTGCGTGGCTATGCGTACCAGAGCCTGGGCGTGTCCGAGGGGGATGCAACCGTCGGTGGCCGCTACCTCGGCATCGCAAGTGCGGAATATGTGCGCTGGTTCCGCCCGGCCTGGGGGGCGGCCTTCTTCGTGGACAGCGGCGACGCGGCTGATTCGCGTGAGTCTTTCCGCCTGCACACCGGCTACGGGGTGGGCGGGCGCTGGCGTAGCCCGGCCGGGCCGCTGGCGGTTGACCTGGCCTGGGGGCAGCAAGACCGTCGACTACGCCTCCATTTCGGTGTCGCCATCGCTTTCTGAAGGTGGGATTGGACTATGCTGGCGGGGCATCGCCGATCTTCGTTGGCGTGCATTCTGGCCGTCCTTCAATGAGTACCGAATCCAATCTCACCGGCCGCGAACTGGAACGACGCGCCCGCGTCATTCTGCCGGGGGGCTGGGCCGTCGAGCAGCAACTGCCGATCGCCACGCTGCTGGGTTCCTGTGTGGCGGTAGCCTTCTACGACCCCCATCTGCACCTGGCCGGCATGAACCATTTCATGCTGCCGCATTTCGATCGTGTGGCCGAACGTGCAGAAGAAGACGCGCTGCTGGCCGGCGACTATGCGATGGAGGCCCTGCTCAACGGCATGCTGGCGCGAGGAGCGAAGAAGGCACGGCTGTTCGCCAAGGCCTTTGGCGGCGGGGCGGTGGTGTCCTCGCTGGACCGCTCGCCGATTGGCGAGCGCAATGTCCAATTCGCCCGGGAGTGGCTGGCGCGCGAGGGGATTCCGCTACGCGCCTCGGATTTCCTCGGCCCTTGGTCGCGCAAGGTGGTGGTGGATCCCGCCAGTGGCGATGTGTTCTGTAGGCGGGGCGGCGGCTCGCTGGCCGTCGCCCGCCGCATCGAGAGTGCTGAGCGCGCCTACGCCGAAGAGTTGGCGCAACGCCGGCGTAAGGGCGACATCGAGCTTTTCTGATTTGCAGCGATTCAAAGCTGTGCTCTTGAAATCGCCCAAGTGCGTCCCTATTATTAGCACTCGTTGGCAGTGAGTGCTAACGCACCCCGGGGCAACTCCGGGGACCTTGAGAACATCCCAGCGGGTTTGGCCCGCGCAAGTTGAATCCGTAAGAAGGAGAAAACTCGATGAAGATTCGTCCCTTGCATGATCGCGTGATCGTCAAGCGTCTGGAAGCCGAGCGCAAGACCGCCAGCGGTATCGTGATCCCCGACTCCGCTGGCGAAAAGCCTGACCAGGGCGAAGTGCTGGCCGTCGGTAACGGCAAGATCCTGGACGATGGCAAGGTTCGCCCGATGGCCGTCAAGGCTGGCGACAAGGTGCTGTTCGGCAAGTACGCCGGCCAGTCCGTCAAGGTCGATGGCGAAGAACTGCTCGTCATGCGCGAAGAAGACATCATGGGCGTGGTCGAGGCCTGAGCCTCCCTCCCATCCTCATCCGCAATCGAATTTCAAGGAGTTCTGAAGAATGGCTGCTAAAGAAGTCAAGTTTGGCGATTCCGCCCGCGAACGCATGGTTGCCGGCATCAACGTGCTGGCCAACGCGGTCAAGGTGACTCTGGGCCCGAAGGGCCGCAACGTGGTGCTGGAGCGTTCCTTCGGCGCCCCCACCGTGACCAAGGACGGTGTGTCCGTCGCCAAGGAAATCGAACTGAAGGACAAGTTCGAGAACATGGGCGCCCAGATGGTCAAGGAAGTCGCTTCCAAGACTTCCGACATCGCCGGTGACGGCACCACCACCGCCACCGTGCTGGCCCAGTCCATCGTCCGCGAAGGCATGAAGTATGTGGCCGCCGGCATGAACCCGATGGACCTGAAGCGCGGCATCGACAAGGCTGTCATCGCCACCATCGACGAGCTGAAGAAGCTGTCCAAGCCCTGCTCGACCAACAAGGAAATCGCTCAGGTCGGCTCCATTTCCGCCAACTCCGACAGCGACATCGGCGACATCATCGCCAGCGCCATGGACAAGGTCGGCAAGGAAGGCGTCATCACCGTTGAAGACGGCAAGAGCCTGAGCAACGAGCTGGATGTGGTCGAAGGCATGCAGTTCGACCGCGGCTACCTGTCGCCCTACTTCATCAACAACCCGGACAAGCAGGTTGCCATTCTGGAAAACCCGTTCGTCCTGCTGTTCGACAAGAAGATCTCCAACATCCGCGATCTGCTGCCGGTGCTGGAGCAAGTCGCCAAGGCTGGCCGCCCGCTGCTGATCATCGCCGAAGACGTCGATGGTGAAGCGCTGGCTACCCTGGTGGTGAACAACATCCGTGGCATCCTGAAGACCTGCGCCGTCAAGGCTCCGGGCTTCGGCGACCGCCGCAAGGCCATGCTGGAAGACATCGCCGTACTGACCGGCGGCCAGGTGATCGCCGAAGAAGTCGGCCTGAACCTGGAAAAGGCCACCCTGGCCGAACTGGGCCAGGCCAAGCGCATCGAAGTCGGCAAGGAGAACACCATCGTTATCGATGGCGCCGGCGACGCTTCCCGCATCGAAGCTCGTGTGAAGCAGATCCGCGTGCAGATCGAAGAAGCCACTTCAGATTACGACCGTGAAAAGCTGCAAGAGCGCGTGGCCAAGCTGGCCGGCGGCGTTGCGGTGATCAAGGTCGGTGCCGCCACTGAAGTCGAGATGAAGGAAAAGAAGGCTCGTGTGGAAGATGCGCTGCACGCCACCCGCGCTGCGGTGGAAGAAGGCATCGTCCCGGGGGGCGGCGTTGCGCTGCTGCGTGCCCGCGCCAACCTGGGCGGGCTGAAGGGCGACAACCACGACCAGGATGCCGGCATCAAGATCGTGCTGCGCGCCATGGAGCAGCCGCTGCGTGAAATCGTCGCCAACGCGGGTGACGAGCCTTCCGTGGTGGTGAACAAGGTTGTCGAAGGCAAGGGCAACTTCGGCTACAACGCCGCGACCGGCGAGTACGGCGACATGGTCGAGATGGGCGTGCTGGATCCGACCAAGGTCACCCGCACCGCGCTGCAGAACGCTGCTTCCGTGGCCGGCCTGATGCTGACCACCGACTGCATGGTTGGTGAACTGGCTGAAGACAAGCCGGCCATGCCGCCGATGGGTGGCATGGGTGGTATGGGCGGCATGGACATGGGTATGTAATACCCGTCCGGTCTCCCAGACCAGAAACGGCCCCGCCATGGCGGGGCCGTTTGCCGTTTACGGCGCATGGATGCGCACGCCGACGGAATGGAAGCGTGGGATAATCCATGATCTGCAGAGGGAAAAAAGCGGCAGGGAGCGTCCGTTGCGGAAGCCGGACACTCCCCGGAACCCGTCGGCGTAGGCCGTCGTGTTCCCGAAGACCGAGCAAAAGGAGAACAGCGGTTGCGACTCTAGGGCTGGCCGCTTACGTGCAACTTACATCCACATCCTATGCGCATTCTGCTGGCTGAAGACGATGCGATGATTGCCGATGGCATTGGCCGTACGCTACGGCGCAATGGCTATGCGGTGGACCATGTGGGCGACGGCGCCGATGCCGATGCTGCGCTGGCGTCGCAGCCTTACGATTTGCTGATCCTGGATCTTGGCCTGCCGCGCGTGCCCGGCATTGAAGTGCTGAAGCGGTTGCGGGGGCGCAAGTCGGCGCTCCCGGTACTGATCCTGACTGCCCAGGATGGGGTGGAAGACCGTGTGCGCGGGCTGGATGCCGGGGCGGACGATTATCTGACCAAGCCCTTTGCGCTGCCGGAACTGGAGGCCAGGGTGCGTGCGCTGACCCGGCGTGGCACCGGCCAGCCGCGTTGCATCGAGATCGGCCGGCTGAGTTATGACCAGGCGGACCGGGTGGTGAAAATCAATGGTCAGGTGGTGGACTTCTCCGCGCGGGAGGTCGGTTTGCTGGAAGTCTTCGCACTGCGCGTCGGCCGGCTGGTAAGCAAGGATCAACTGGTGGACCACCTTTGCGGCTGGGGCGAGGAGGTTTCCAGCAACGCCATCGAGGTCTACGTTCATCGGCTGCGCAAGAAGCTGGAAGACAGCGGCCTGCGCATCGTTACCGTACGCGGTCTCGGTTACTGCCTGGAAAACCCGGATGCGCCCCCGGCGACGAAGGTCTGAAAAGCCGGCGAGAACGCCGGGCGCGCGCTACCAGCCGAACTCCCTGTTCGGCGAGATCCTGGACTGGATGCTTGCGCCGCTGCTGTTCCTGTGGCCGATCTCCATCATCGTCACCCATAACGTTGCCGACAACATCGCCAACCAGCCGTATGACAGAGCGCTCGCCGACAGCGCTCGCTCGCTGGCGCGGCTGGTCACGATGGAGGGTGGGGCTGTCACCGTCCATTTCCCGGCGCCGCCGCGCGCGCTCTTCCGCGCCGACCAGGACGACACCGTCTATTACCAGGTGGCCGATCGCGCCGGCGCGGTGATTACCGGGGATCGCGAGATTCCCTGGGTGCAGGCGCCGCCACGGCCACTGGCGGAAGAGGTGTTGTTCCGGGATGACGTCATCCACGGCGAGGAGGTGCGCATCGCCTATCTCTATCTGCGGCCGGAACTGGAGCCGGACAGTCCGCTGACGCTGGTACAGGTCGCGGAGACTCGCAACAAGCGCTCCGATCTGGCGTCGCGGGTGGTGACCGGCGTGCTGCTGCCCCAATTCGCCATCATCCCGTTGGCGGTGGTGCTGGTATGGGTCGGCCTGAGCCGCGGTATTGCGCCGCTGAACCGGCTGCAGAGCTTGATCCGCCGCCGCCGCCCTACCGATCTGTCGCCAGTTCCCCCGGCCAGCGTACCGGAGGAGGTCCGGCCGTTGATCGTCGCCTTCAACGACATGATGGCGCGGCTGGAAGAGAACCTCCACGCCCAGCAGCGCTTCATCGCGGATGCGGCTCATCAGATGCGGACCCCGCTGACCGGACTAAAGATGCAGACGGACCTGGCCTTGAGGGAGAGTGATCCGGAGCAGTTGCGCGAGTCTCTCGCCCGCATTGCCGAGAGCACCGACCGCGCCAGCCACCTGATTAGCCAGTTGCTGTCGCTTGCCCGGGCGGAAGCCAGTTTCGAGAAGCTCTACGCTGTGGAGCCGGTGGACCTGAATGCGGTGGTCCGGGAGGTGGCTCAGGATCTTTTTCCGCGGGCGCTGGAGAAGGGCATAGACCTTGGGGTCGAAGGGGCAGGGCGGCCCCTGCAGGTGGACGGCAACTTGGTGCTGCTGCGGGAGATGATCAAGAACCTGGTCGATAACGCCATCAAATATACGCCGCGGGGCGGCAGCGTCACCGCGCGGACCAGACTGGCTGGGGCGCCCATCCTGGAAGTCGAGGACAGTGGCATCGGTATTCCGGAGGCAGACCGGGAGCGGGTATTCGAGCGCTTCTACAGGGTGTTGGGCAGCGGGGCGGACGGATCCGGCCTCGGCTTGCCCATCGTGCGGGAGATCGCCGAGTTGCATAGGGCTTCTGTAACCCTCAACCCTAATCCGGCAGGTGCGGGCACCATGGCCAGGGTGGTTTTTCCACGCGGCCAGCACCAAACTGCGCCGCCTGCCTTGCAGAGCACCTACTTTCCGCTGGGCTAGATCCCGAGTTCCATAAGTTAATTGATTGCGAAAATTCAATTAATTTTTTTGACAAACGGTCGCCTGCTCCACCTTTTTTTGCATTCGCTCTTCTCCCCGTAAGCAGGTCGTAAGGCTTCGGGAATATTTTGCTGATGCGACCCGGGGGGCTTCGTCCCGGCTGTCCATAGCAAAACAAGGAGGGAGACATGCAAGAGAATCTGGCAGCAAAGATTGCAGCCAACCCGAAGTACCAGCAGCTCGTCGGTACGCGCTCGCGCTACGGTTGGACGCTCACGGCCATCATGATGGTCGTCTATTACGGCTACATCGCCATCATCGCCTTCGACAAGGAACTCTTCGCGGAGCGCCTGGGAGCCGGGGTCATGACCTACGGCATCCCGGTGGGCCTTGGGGTGATCCTCTTCACCGTGATCATTACCGGGCTCTATGTGCGGCGTGCGAACTCCGAGTTCGACTCGCTGACCCAGGAAATCGTCAAGGAGAGCGGCAAATGAGCGGTCGTAACCTGAGAGTTGCTGGCGGCCTCGCGCTGGCCGCGCTGTCGGCAGGCGCGTTTGCTGCTGGTGGCGATATTGGCGAAACGGTGAAGCAGGCGACGAACTGGACCGCCATCACCATGTTCGCCGCCTTTGTGCTTTTCACTCTATGGATTACCAAATGGGCGGCGGCCAAGACGAAGTCTGCGGCTGATTTCTATACCGCCGGCGGTGGCATCACCGGCTTCCAGAACGGTCTGGCAATTGCCGGTGACTACATGTCCGCGGCCTCCTTCTTGGGTATTTCCGCCGCGGTCATGGCCAGTGGCTACGACGGCCTGATTTACTCCATCGGCTTCCTGGTCGGCTGGCCGGTCATCACCTTCCTGATGGCCGAGCGCCTGCGCAACCTGGGCAAGTTCACCTTTGCCGACGTGGCGGCCTACCGCTTCAAGCAGACCCCGATCCGCGCCTTTGCGGCCTCAGGCACGCTGGTCGTGGTCGCCTTCTACCTGATTGCGCAGATGGTGGGTGCCGGTCAGTTGATCAAGCTGTTGTTCGGCCTGGAATACTGGATGGCGGTGGTCATCGTCGGTGTGCTGATGATGGTCTACGTGCTGTTCGGCGGTATGACTGCCACCACCTGGGTGCAGATCATCAAGGCTTGCCTGCTGCTCGGTGGGGCTTCCTTCATGGCCTTCATCGTCATGTGGAACTATGGCTTCTCTCCTGAACAACTTTTCGCCGCTTCGGTGAAGGTTAAGGCCGATGCCGCGCTGGCTGCCGGCAAGTCGCCGGAGGAGGCCGGGGTGATTGCCCAGGCGATAATGGGACCAGGGTCCTTCATCAAAGATCCGATCTCCGCCATCTCCTTCGGCATGGCGCTGATGTTCGGTACGGCGGGGCTGCCCCACATCCTGATGCGCTTCTTCACCGTGCCGGATGCCAAGGAAGCACGTAAGTCGGTGTTCTGGGCGACCACCTGGATCGGCTACTTCTACATCCTGACCTTCATCATCGGCTTCGGCGCCATCGTGTTCGTTTCCACCAACCCGCAGTTCCTGGATGCCAACGGTTTGATCGGCGGCAACAATATGGCAGCGATTCACTTGGCGAACGCGGTGGGCGGCAACGTATTCCTCGGCTTCATGTCTGCGGTTGCCTTCGCTACCATCCTAGCGGTGGTGGCTGGCCTGACATTGTCGGGTGCTTCCGCGGTGTCGCACGATCTCTACGCCACGGTGTTCAAGAAGGGAAATGCGGATTCGGCTTCGGAACTGCGTGTGTCTCGGATGACCACCATCGCGCTGGGCGTCGTTGCGGTTGTGCTTGGCATTGCCTTCGAGAAGCAGAACATCGCCTTCATGGTTTCGCTGGCCTTTGCCATCGCTGCATCCGCCAACTTCCCGGTGCTGTTCATGTCCGTGCTGTGGAAGGATTGCACCACCCGTGGCGCATGCTGGGGCGGCTTCCTCGGCTTGATCACCGCGGTGGGCCTGACCATCGTTTCCCCGTCGGTATGGGAAGCGACGCTCGGCAACCCCAAGGGTTCCGCGCTGTTCCCCTATACGTCGCCGGCGCTGTTCTCCATGGCGGTAGGTTTCGTGGGCATCTGGCTGTTCTCGATCCTGGATCGCAGCGAACGTGCTGCTGAGGATCGTGCCGGCTACTTGGCGCAGAAGGTGCGTTCCGAGACCGGCATCGGCGCCGCTGCTGCGTCCAGCCACTAAGAAGAAATGGGGCGCGCTGGTGATGAAATGTTTGACTCCAGCAGCCGATTCGCTATAATGCGCGCTCCTTAGGCCAGTTAGCTCAGTTGGTAGAGCAGCGGATTGAAAATCCGCGTGTCCGTGGTTCGATTCCGCGACTGGCCACCAAGAATTATCAAGCACTTAGCCCAGCCCATAAAGCTGGGCTAAGTGCTTTTTGTGCCTCGTTCTGACGTTTTTCTGTCAAACGGGCCGGTGGCCGATGGCGTTTGCATGCGCCCCAGTGCGCACTTGCAGCGCATGTCGACGGTTCATCCCCACCGTGTGCACCTATACGCAACTCCAACCTTCGTGGAGTTGCTCATGTATCTGTTCATAGCCCTTTTCATGACCCCTTCCGAGGCACTCGCCTCGAAAGGCGGATGCCATGGCTAAGCCTTTCCAGGAAGGCGTCGGCTGGGCCTTCCGGATACGGATCCGGGGCGAAGCCCTGTACCGATCCGGTTTCAAGAGCAAGACCGAGGCTGCGCGTGCGATGGATGCGCTCAAGGCCGAGCGCTGCGCTGCGCCCGCCCAGTCCGGACGCGGCGCGCATCGCACCAGCGTGGGGGTGGCGTTCTCGGATTATGCGAGGGAGCGCCTGCCGTACCTCAAGGGTGCCAGTCAGGACGTTCGGCGCATCAATCGCTACCTGCGGGCGCTCAGGCTGCCCGTCATCGAGCTCGCCCCGGTGACGCTTGTGAAAGAGGGCAAGCGTGTCTATTGGGACGTCACCTTCGTTGAAGAGCCCGTACGGGTCATCCCGGCGTCGCTGACCGCGCACCGGCATCGCTTGGGCAAGGAGAGCGCGCAGAGCGATCGGGCCCGCAAACAGCTGGCCGGCACGATGATGGCCGATGTGACGACGCACCACGTCCAGGCCCTCATCAACGCGTTACGTGCAGAGGGGAAGAAGTCGGCGACCATTCACCTCGAGCGTTCCGAGCTGCGCCGGTTGTTCAAGCACGCCAGCGCCGTGTGGAAATGGCGACGGCTGGGGGGGAATCCTGCCGGTGCCGAACTTGATATGCCCGCGGTCGAGGCGGGGCGCGACCGTGTCGTCACAAACGAAGAGTGGCAGAAGGTCTCCGTGCACCTGGCGGCCTATCCCAACCCTTACGCGGCACCGCTCGCCTGTCTGATGCTCGAGACCGCCATGCGCTCGTGCGAACCGCTGGTGCACCTGCGTTGGGGCGACATCGACTGGCGGCAGCGTGTGCTCACGCTGCAGGATGCGAAAGCCGGCGGTCGTAAGGTGCCTCTGGGGCCGGGTGCCCTGCACGTCCTGTCGCAACTGAAGAAGTATGCGCCCACGCCTCCGCTGCCCGACGACAAGGTGTTTCCGACGACCTACGAGGCGGTCAAGAAAGCCTGGGCGGTGTCCTGCAGAAAGGCGGGTTTGACGGACGTCGGGCTGCATGACTTGCGGCACACCTCGGCGACCCGCTTTGCGCTTGAGTTCGAGGGCAATCTGCCGGTGCTGATGGTCATCACGGGTCACAAGACGGCCCAGATGGCGATGCGGTACGTGAACATCCAGGCGACGCAGGTCGCGACGATGATGCACAAGGAGCCATTGCCCGTGGCGCACACGGCGGCCGGCTACGAAATGGGGGTGACGGCAGCGATGGACGCGGCGCTCGAGGCGCGAGCACACGCCTCGCTTGAAACACCCAAGGGGCCTCGCAGTCTGGAGCCGGAAGCGCCTGTCGGCGCCGAGGGCTTGGGAGGCGCCCGTGTGGCGGAGATCACTTCGGCACCCAGGCCGGCGGCTGGCGCTCGCTCGGGCACCATCATCCCGGTCGACTTCCGTAGGAGGGCCGCATGATGGCAGGCGGTGCGCATGTACCTTCGGTCGAACTGAAGACGGTTGAGTTCATCCTGGGCGCCTCGGAAGCGCCAGCATCCCGTGCTGTGCATCTTCGCCATCACGGCTTTCGGGTGTCGCTCGAGTACGAGCCCGAGTTGCCGGTGCCAGGCGTTGGCATCTTCAAGGACGTGTTGGTGATTACGGACGTCTACGTCCCGCCGCGTTATCGCCGGTGCGGCTGGTTCCGGGCCTACCTCAAGCTGTGTGGGTTGCTCTGTGGCGAGGCTCTGATCGTCGATGAGCTGCACGGGCCAGTGCGTGATGCGCTCATCGGATACGGCTTTGTGCCCGTGCCCGGCGACGCAGTCATGCTGAGTAAGCACTCCCCTTTTAGCGCGTCCTGGAGGCCGAGATGGCTCACCTGATTCTGGCGGAAACCACTGCGACCGTCTCCGAACTGAAGCGCAACCCCATGGGTACGGTTGCAGCGGGGGCGGGCATGCCCGTTGCAATTCTGAATCGCAGCGCGCCGGTGTTCTATTGTGTTCCCGCAAAGGCCTACGTAGCGTTGATGGATCGCTTGAAGGACCTGGAGCTCAATCTCCTTGCCGATATGCGTGCCAGCCAGCGCGTTACCCGGGAGACGCTCGATGAACTATGAGCTTGGATTCATCGATGAGGCCCTGGCCGAGTGGCGAGAACTCGACGGCAGCGTCCGGGCGCAGTTCAAGAGGCTGCTGGTCGAGCGTCTGAAAAAGCTGCCCGTGCCGGCAGCAACGCTCGGGGGGCATCCGGATCGCTATGAAATTGCGCTCCGCAGGGGTGGGCACCGACTGGTCTATGAGATGCGGGGCCAGCAACTGGTTGTGGTTATCGCGGGCGGCAAGCGGGATCGCAATGCGGTGTTCAAGGCGGGGCGGACGCTGCCCAACGGAACGCTGACGCAAGGCTCTAGCGCAGGAACTTAGCGCAGGAAACAAGAGAAGCCCGGGAGAGCCTATGCCTTCCCGGGCTTCTTCCATGTCTGGCTGCGAAAGCGAACCCGTCAGTCTGCCCTGCGGCCATGAAGGCGCTCGACCATCGATTCATGCGCTTCTTGCGTTGGGCTCTGGAAACACCAACCGGAAGTTTCGTAAGTCCGTCTCGAAGGCATTACTCCGCTTGAACGCTTCGTAGAGCAGGTGTCGTGGTTGGGTGTAGTCGAACGCTGCCGTCCAGTTATGGAGGCGGACCATCGTGCGGAGGTAAGGCGTGGCGTCGGCGTGGCCCGACAGGCGCCTCAGCGACAGCAGGTAATCCTCGCGAGAAACCGTCGGTACGATGATGCGGGACCGGCCTGCAGCGCTCAGGACACAGTTCATGGCCAAGCGTGCCGTTCTCCCATTCCCGTCCAGGAAGGGATGCACCTCGGAGACGACGAACATGGTCATCAGGGCACGGGCGAGCGGGGCTTCCAACGCCTGAATCCGCTCGAACCCCTCCCGCAGCGTGCCCTGCACGCGTTCGGGGGCCACGAATGGCGTCGCTCCTGCCTGGTTGTTATGGCTTTTCCACTCTCCTGGGTGCTTGTCCGGTCGGGACTGCATGACCAGCGCATTGACACTCTTGAGCCAGTGCAGGAAGTCGTCCGCCGTGTTCGCGGGCTGATTGCGCCATGGCGGATGCATCGCGCTCTGGAAGGTCCCCAGAAGGTCGTGGGCGTCTTCCAGCCGGTTCGGGGGGAGCCGGCCTTCGAAGACGATTTCTTCGGCTTCGCTGACCAGAAACGTGGTGCCTTCGATGTAGTTCGAGAAGTAGGCTTCGAAGAACGAGAAGTTCTCGCGCGCGACGCCAGCTTCCGCCGTGGCGGCCACTTCCGGCAAGGCCTCCGAGCGCAGCCGGCTGAATAGCGTGTCGAACAGGGCGAGGCGGTCCGGGTCAGAGGAGCGACCGGCGGCACGTGCCAGCACTTGCTTGCCATATCGTTTCTTGTTCTCGTCGGCTTCCAGCAGGGCGCCCATGATGGCGTCCAGTCGCTTGAACTCTTTTTCTCGACCCAGGGTGTCAGCCCGCGTGCGACAGGCATCCCGGAGTTGATTGAACCGATCCTCCCCGCGGATCGAGAGCATCTTGTCGAGCGCCGCCTCGAGCACGTCCTGGGGAAGCACGCGCTCGCTCACACCACGGCCCGTCGCCAAGTTCTCCAGCAACCAGCGAGGTTGGCTGGCGAGGAACAGGCGCTTGTAGGGTGTATCGCCTTCCACCGCGCCTTGTCCCGGAATGATCTTGATGGCGAGGCCGGGCAGCTCCAGGGTTCGCGGTCGATTGCCACGCGTCACGTAGAGGCGCCCCTCAACCGGCTTCGCGTCATGCCCGCTCCGATAGCTGAGGACCCCACCGGGCAAAAGGTGGCTCGCAATCTTCGCCCAGTGGCGCAGTACGATCGTTTCCGGGGGGCTGGTCAGATTGCTGGTGTAGACCCCCTGGTACAGCTTCAGCAGTCGCCCCTCGGCGAGAAGCCGAAGAACCTGACGGTCTGCGGTGGGGTTCCCTTCACCGGTGAGAAGGATCTCTGGCAGCGAGATGTCGGTTTTATGCTTGATTGTCACGTTCAAGCCCTGATGATGTGTCTGTTGTTTGTATTATTCGACAGATTTTTGTCTGAAAATTGTTCAATTCTCGCGCGCGGGATGTCGGATTCGTTGGAATGCAGCCTGGAGGACTCAGTCGTGTTCTCCAGGCTGCATTACGTGACAAGTTGTGAGTCTCGGCTGCGCGCGCTCACCGCCACCTAGAACGTAGGGTCACCTCATAACGCGGGCTACGCAGTGCTGCCGCGTTCAGGCACAGGGTCGGAAAGGCTCATTTCAGTGTGTCGAGATAAGCCTCGTAGCGCGAGAACGAGTCGTCTCGGCGCAGGTGGGCGTAGTTCTCCAGCACGGTCGTCAAATTGTCGTTCAGCAGTTCGGCCACCGTGAGGAAGTCTCCAGGGTGTTTGCGAAGCCAGTCCGTGGCGACGAGGTGGCGCATGGCATGCGGACCGAAGCCAGGCGAGCCAGGGATGTAGCGTCGCGTCAGATGCCGCACTGTTCGGCTCAATCCTTCCCAGATTCCGCCGTCCTCGTCACCGACCAGCAGGTAAGTACTGGCCTTACCTGCCAGCAAGGTCTCCCGGTACTCCTCAATGTACTCGTCCATCATTGGTTTGACCCAATCCGCAACTTTGACCGAATATCCCCGGGACTGCTTGCTGTTGCCGGTTTTCAGGTGCACTGGCTGCAGTTGGATACGCCAACCTTCTGTAGGACTTCCGCGGACCGTGCCGTGGCCGTCTGGCATCCAGGTGAGTGAGGCGAGGGTTCGCACTCGCATCGGGTTGGACAGCAAGAGTGCGAGGACAAGTGCGTTCCGCTTATGTCTGGCTTCGCTGATGCTTCCAGGGGGAGAGTTGGCGGCATCTGTGTCGATGCGAACGATCGCGTCCCGAATCGGCTTGAGTGGATTAGGCGAGTTCAGAAGGTTCGCAATGGGCTCTGCGGGGTTGCGACTGACACTGGTTGCACTGCGGATATAGTCGCGCAGGAATTTATGGCTCTTCGCACACATTTCCCGCCAGGCATCGTCACTTGCGGGCCGAAATCCCTCGGGTAATCGCACCCGGTAAACGGCGGCCTGCTGCCACAAGAACCCGGTCTGAGGGCGGAGCAGGCTGGAGACTGCGCGGGCAAACACCTTCTGTCCGTTGTGTCGAATGCCGTCGGATTGACTTGTTATCCATTGCAGGAAGCACTCAAGCGCCTGGGGATGGGCACACCAGGCTAGCGTTTGTGGCGGCGGTTCATACCACGTGATGCCCCCGTTCTCCGGGGGCAGGTTGGTCAGAACCCCAAGAAAGGTGCGTATGCGTTGCATGAACATGCTGGCGGTTGGACAGACCATCGTCCCGCGCTGGGCCAAGGGACTTACGGACGAAGCGACGGTCTGTGGTATGAGGCGCCAATGGCCACGAGGTTGACGCTCGAGGGTTGGGAAATCGCTGATCTTGTAGTCGAAGAGTGCGCGCCATTCTTGCAGGAAGGAGACACCCAAGGCGGATTCGGGAAGCGGCAGATTGTGCTTTGGACGTTCTGCCATCCGCAGGCGGTGAGAAGGCAACGCCACAGCCGTCTCCTGCTCATTGATGGGCTTCTCTATGAGGTTCACTAGGGCATCGCGGGTAAGGCCGAGCCTTACCTCCAGCCGTCGTAAAGCGGGCAGCGTGTCGGCACGCGGTGTGGCGCCTTTCAGCCAGCGCCACAGGGTGGTCGGATCTACCCCCGCTTGCTTTGCCAAAGTCTTGGGAGCAACGCCGGTTTCCGCGATACGCAGCCGGAGCGTAGCCCCGAGGCTGCAATGCTTGCTGGGTGGCGGTGTGTCACGAGCAGTGAGCGAGGCTTGGTAGAGCTTCTGAATTGCCTGAAGGTGCAGCCTTCGGTCGCGGCGTGTCCGGGGCGCTACGGTGATGCTTTCGAGATAGTCCCGGACCTTGGCGTCGAAGCTTCCGGCCAGTTCCGTGCCGACGTTCGACTCGATGGTTTTTCCGCAGAACGCCAGGTATCCATTCAGGGTACTCAGGTGGTTGCGGTATTGCTGGACTGCCGAGGCGGTCGGATTGTCGGCGACGGAGAAGCTCTGCTTCAGTTTGTTGACGAGGTCGAGGTAAGGAAATGCCATGAAGAGCTCCGGTGAGTTGGAGCCCGCAAACACGCTGCTGAACTGTGTGACCTCGATGACGTTATCGCCAGTAACGACGGAATAACGTGAGTTTTCCAAGTTGCTGAATCCATAATAATTTCCTTTCATTTTTCACTCCCCTGCTTGGAAGGCAGGAGGGCTGAGTAGCGTTATCGCGGGCCAGGGTTGTAAGGGCGTATAGCGCGCGATGGGGACGATGAACCCGTTGCTGATCAAGAAAATCTGTGGCGGCGACTGGCAGCACTGGACTGAATGAAGTTGGTAAGCAGCGATGTGGGAGGTGCTTGCATCCCAACGCCGCCGTAATTGCCGTGCTCAGCGTTGCCATCAGCACGCCAGTGCAGGAGGATCTTGGCCCACTCCCCTCTGTAGTACTGGCATTTCTAGGCTAGGAGATCTTCACCAGATTCCGGCTGTTCGCGAGTGAGTCGGCCAGGGCCATCGCGCAGATGGCGTCCTCAGGGCAGAAGGCGTTGTCGTAACGGAGTGAGTCAAGCTCCTTTGTCTTGACGTTGCTCCACTACGGGACGGAGCCGTGATGTCTCAAATAAAAGCTCGCAGAGCACGTTCGTCACTGAGCGAGGTCAGCTGTAAGGTCTGTATTCGCACGGCCTCGGCGCCGGGAGTGTGGCTCCTTGGACAACTTTGAGGCGCTGTCATATGAATTTTGCGGGGTTGACGTTACGAGAAGCCTTGTACGCAGTGCTTTTGATCGGCATTTACTCGAGCTCAGAAAGTAGAATCACAACACAACGGTGAGGCCGTTTTTGAGGAAGCACGGCCCGCCACGAGGATGTTTTTGGGCCGTGGTGAAAAGCGATGGGTAAGCCAAATGGATGTGTTTGAATTTCGTGGAAAGTTGGTTCGTGACTACGCTGCGTTTACACGTAGCTTTACCCGTATCCACGCCGAGGACATCAAAGCCTTCGTTGATGACGCCTACAACTCGGGGCGCTACTGGCCTGCGCCCTTGGTCCAGGTCAATCCCAACTTCAAGGTGGGCGGTACCGTTGAAGCTCTGGTAGCCGCGGGTGCGCTGTACCCGGAGTGCGGACGCATCTTCCGCGCTGGCAAGTCGGCTTCGAGCATGGGCGTCTCGCTTACCCTCTTCAAACACCAAGAGGAGGCCATCGGCTTTGCCCAGAGCGGCGAGAGCTATGTCCTGACCACGGGTACCGGTTCGGGCAAGTCGCTGGCCTACTTCATCCCGGTCGTAGACGCCATCCTCAAGGCTAAGGCAGCCGACCCGACGCCTCGCACCCGGGCCATCGTCATCTACCCAATGAACGCGCTCGCGAATAGCCAGCTTGAGGAGCTTGGCAAGTTTTTGGGCGACTATGGTGACCATCCGCCCGTGACCTACGGTCGCTACACCGGCCAAGAAAACGACGAGGAGCGCCAGCGGTTGGCCGCGAACCCGCCGGACATCCTCCTCACCAACTTCATGATGCTCGAACTGCTCATGACGCGGCAGGACGACAAGGACAAGGCGCTCATTCGCAACGCTCAGGGCCTGCGCTTCCTTGTGCTGGATGAGTTGCACACCTATCGTGGTCGCCAAGGGGCGGATGTCGCACTGCTGGTGCGTCGGGTGCGCGAGGCGCTTGCCGATAAACTGCAGTGCATCGGCACCTCGGCGACGATGGCCACCGAAGGCACCGAACAAGCAAAGAACGAGAAAGTGGCCGAGGTTGCCAGTCGCTTGTTCGGCACCCGCATCACGGCCGCAAGTGTCATCACCGAAACTTTGCAGCGGGTCACGACGGAGCAGTTGCTGGTCGAGCATGTACGGTCGCAACTTGCTGAAGCCATCCGTGCTGGTGTCCCCGAGTCAGCCTCCTATACGGCGCTCGCCCAAAACCCGCTTGCCGTCTGGGTGGAGCTCACGTTGGGGTTGACCCGCGACGAAGGAAAATGGCGTCGCGCCCGTCCTATCACCCTGGACGCTGCCGCCGACCAGCTGGCGGCGGATGCCGGTGTTGATGTCGAGCAGGCCAGAAAGGTGTTGGCGGACTTCCTGCTGCTCGCATACCGTACAACTGACAAGCCGCCCTCGGAGGGCGGGCGCAGCCTTTTCGCCTTCAAGCTCCATCAGTTCATCTCGGGTGGCAGCAAGGTCTATGGCACCCTCGAACCTGCCGGGCGGCGCTACCTCACTCTGGAAGGTAGTCAGTTTGTCCCCGGTGACCGTGCACGTAGGCTCTTCGCACTGCACTTCTGTCGTGAGTGCGGGCAGGAGTACATCCCGGTCTGGGACGAGAATAACTCGGGCGGTCGGGTGTTCAACCCGCGTAGCATCGAGGAACGCAGCCACGAGGACGAGGACGTCAAGAATGGCTACTTCATGCCGGACACCACGGGCGTCTGGAATGACACGCTCGACCGCTATCCCGAAACCTGGCTGGAGCCCAAAAAAGACGGCGACTTGAAGCTGCGCTCCAACTACAAGAAGCGTCAGCCCCATCACGTCCGCGTCGATGCAGAAGGCCGGCATACCAGCGACGGGACGACCGGTTGGTACATCCCCGGCAATTTCGGCTTCTGCCTGCGCTGCGGAGTGGTACATCCGACTGCGGGCAAGGAATCGCTGCGGTTGACTGGCCTGTCAGGCGAGGGACGAAGCTCAGCGACCACGATGCTTACGCTGTCGGCGTTGCGTTACCTCTACGAGGAAGACGACCAGCTCAAGGAAGAAGCCAAGAAAGTCTTGGGCTTCACGGACAATCGGCAGGATGCTGCGCTGCAGGTCGGCCACTTCAACGACTTCCTGCAGGTGCTCCTGCAGCGTGCCGCACTTTTCGCAGCGGTTCAGAAGGCAGGCGGTAGCCTGACCGAGGGCGAAGTCGCGGAGGCCGTTTTCAAGTCACTCGGCTTCGACCGCGACGACTCCGGTGTGCGCGCCGAGTACATGCAAGAGCCCGAAATCAAGGGCAACGCCCGGCGCCAGGTGCAGGACATCATGCGTGCCATTCTTGGCTATAGGGTTTATTTCGACTTGCGCCGTGGTTGGCGCTACAACAACCCCAATCTCGAACAGCTTGGCTTGGTCCACATTGAATATCAGGACCTCGATAACCTCGCGGCTGACACTGGTGAATGGTCAGAAGCCCCGATTGCCTTGCAGGCGGCGTCGCCCGAAGTCCGAAAGCGGCTCCTGGTCATGCTTTTCGATGCCATGCGCCAGGGGTTGTGTCTTGCGTCGCGCTACCTTGACCGCAGCGAGCTGGACCGCCTCAAGACCTCCAGCTACGCCAACCTTCGCGAACCCTGGGGCTTCTCCGAGGACGAAAACCCCATCTCTTCGAACTGGTTCATCGTCGGCGCAAAGCCGCGCGATGAAGACCGTAGGAACGTCGAGTATCTCGTCTCCGGCAGTGCCCGCTCCAAGCTTGGGCGAGAGTTGAAGCGCCCTAGCAACTGGCGCGAAGCAGACGAGAGCGACAATCCACACACCGCCAAGCTCAGGGATGAGCAGTGCGAGGAGGTCATCAGGGCGCTGCTCAAGGCGGCCAAGTCCTATGGCCTGGTGGTGTCGGAAGAGACCGAATTCGGAATCACCGGCTACCAGCTCAACGGCACGGGTCTTTTATGGACGCTTGGTGAGGGCAAGAGCAAGAAGAGCGCGGATGACAACGCCTTCTTCCGGAGCCTGTACGGCAATATCGCGGGCATGCTCGCGGACCCTGTGCATCGTCTTTTCGATTTCGAGGCGCGCGAACACACTGCCCAGGTCGAGCAGGACGAACGGCTGGAGCGCGAGGCTCGCTTCCGCTTCACCCAGAAGGACCGCGACGACTGGCAGGCCGCGAACAACAAGCCGCTGGAATGGCTGCCGGTGCTGTTCTGTTCGCCGACCATGGAACTGGGCGTCGATATCTCCTCGCTCAACACCGTATACATGCGAAATGTCCCGCCCACGCCGGCCAACTACGCGCAGCGCAGCGGCCGGGCAGGGCGCGCGGGCCAGCCTGCGCTGGTCATCACCTATTGCGCCGCTCAGTCGCCGCATGACCAGTATTTTTTCCGTGACCCGGTGCGCATGGTCCACGGCCAGGTCAACCCGCCCACGCTCGACCTTGCCAACCGCGAACTCATCCAGAGCCACCTGCACGCCATCTGGCTGGCCGAAACCGGCAAGAAGCTCGACAACAGCGTGCGTGGATTGCTTGACATGAACGACCCCGCCGCACCGCTGACCGACGACTACCAGCAGCAGATGGATGCGGACGCGCCACAAAAGCGCGCGCACGAGCGCGGACTGCGTGTGCTGGCCATGCTTAACGATGAGCTCACTGAAGAGAAAGCCCCCTGGCATACGCCGACCTTCGCCGATGAGGTGTTCCGTCGCGCCTTCCTGTCGTTTGACCGGGCGCTCGACCGCTGGCGCGACCTCTTTGCCGCCACTAAGCGGCAGATGGAAATCAACCAGAAGGTGATGAATAACCCTGCGGCGAGCGAGCGCGACCGGCGGGATGCTAAGCAGCGCCACGATGAAGCCTTCCGCCAGCAGACCCTGCTTCTGCAAGAATCGGGCTCTGCCAACTCCGACTTCTACACTTACCGTTATCTGGCGAGTCAGGGCTTCCTGCCAGGCTATAACTTCCCACGCCTGCCGTTGATGGCTTACATCCCGGCGCGCAAAGGCAAGATTGGCCGCGAGAACTTTCTCTCGCGCCCGCGCTTCTTGGCCCTGTCCGAGTTCGGTCCTTACAGCCTCATCTACCACGAGGGCAGCCAGTACCGCGTCGTGCGCGCCATGCTCTCGGTCGGCGCGGAAGACCAGGTCTCGGTTGGTGCCAAGCTCAGCACCGAAGTAGCGCGCATCTGTCCAGCATGCGGCTACGGCCACTTCCGCAACCAGCGTGATGCCGACCGTTGCGTTTCGTGCAACGCTCCGTTGGCCGACTCCGTTGCGGTGCAGAACCTCTACCGCATCGAGAACGTCTCGACCAAACGTGCCGAGCGCATTACCGCCAACGAGGAAGAGCGTACCCGCCAGGGCTACGAGATGCAGACCACCATCCAGTTCGGCGAACAGGACGGACGCCTTCAGGTCATGCACGCAGTTATGAAGGAAGGCGACACGCCGGTGCTCGAGCTCCAGTACGGTCCCGCCGCGACCGTGTGGCGAATGAATCTTGGCTGGCGGCGTCGCAAGGAAAAAAGCCTCCTCGGTTTCATGATTAACCCGGTGACCGGGCATTGGGTCGGTGGTGCGGAAGAGTCTGGCGAGGCCGAAGCCGACACCCCACCCGATAAGACCCCACCGCAGCGCATCGTCCCCTACGTGGAGGACCGCCGTAACGTACTCATCGTGCGCCCGCTCGAAGAGCTCGACGTTAAGACCATGGCGACGCTGCAGTACGCCCTCAAGCGCGGCATCGAAGCGGTCTATCAGCTCGAAGAGAGCGAGTTGATGGCAGAACCCCTGCCGAAGGCCGACCTGCGCCGTTCCATCCTGTTCTACGAATCTGCCGAAGGTGGCGCAGGGGTGCTGACCCGCCTGGCGACTGAGCCTGAAGCCCTGGCCAGGGTCGCTGGCGAAGCACTCGCCATCATGCACTTCCGCCGCCCTGATTCGGGCGTCTGGACCCGAGCGCAATTGGTCGAAGAGCTCGACGCCGACGGCAAGCCCATCTGCGAGGCGGGCTGCTACCGCTGCTTGCTCTCCTACTACAACCAGCCCGACCACGTGAACATTGACCGGCAGGATGCCGACAACGAGGGCAAGGTACTCGACATCCTGTGTCAGCTGTCGCACGCGAGGGGCGAGGCTGGCAGTTTCGGTCGTACGGCCGAGGCGCAGCTCGGTGAGTTGGAACGCGTTTCCGGAAGTTCTCTCGAGCTGTCGTGGCTGAACTATGTCCGTGAGCATGGCTATCGGTTGCCCGACAAGGGGCAGCACACCATCGAGCGCTGTCAGGCGTCGGCGGATTACTTCTACGAGGACTGGAAGGCGGCCGTCTTCATCGACGGGCCGCATCATGAGGCCGAAGTTCAGGCCGAGCGCGACGCCGTCATCAACGCATGTCTGGAAGCCGTCGGTTACTACGTTGTTCGCTTCCCCAAAGACACCCACCGCTGGCCTGAGGTCTTCAAGACCCATGCTGGCCTGTTCGGAACTGGAAACACCTGACCATGACGGTTCAAGCTTCTTTTCAACCGGGCTCCCTCGTCTCTGCCCGCGGCCGTGAGTGGATTGTCCTGCCGCAGTCCTCAGGCGACACACTCCATCTTCGTCCACTCGGCGCCACCGACGACGACGCTACCCTTATCTACTTGCCCATCGAACCCGGGCCGGTAGGGCCGGCTACATTCCCCTGGCCCACGGCTGAGCAGGCCTCGAACTTCGCCGCTGGCCAACTCTTGCGCGATGCACTACAGCTCAAGCTGCGCACCGGCGCCGGCCCTTTCCGCAGCTTTGGCAACATCGCCGTTGAGCCACGCGCTTACCAGCTCGTCCCCTTGCTGATGGCGCTCAAGCAGGAAGTGGTACGCCTGCTGATTGCGGATGACGTGGGTATCGGCAAGACCATCGAAGCGGCGCTCATCGTTCGTGAGTTGCTCGACCGTGGCGAAATCAATCGCATGGCCGTGCTTTGCCCACCGCACCTGTGCGAGCAATGGCAGCGCGAGCTTAAGGAGCGCTTCCACATCAATGCGGTTGTGGTTCGCAACACCACCGCCAATCGCCTGGAGCGCGGCTTGCCAGCGAACCAGTCGGTGTTCGAGGCCTATCCCTTTACCGTGGTCAGCCTGGACTACATCAAGTCCGACCGGCGCCGGGACGAGTTTCAACGCGCCTGCCCGGAGTGCGTGATTGTCGATGAAGCGCATACCTGCACCTTCAGCGGCCAGGGCAAGCAGAAGCGCTACACCCTGTTGAAGGGGCTGGCTGACGACACGTCGCGCCACATGGTGCTGCTCACTGCGACCCCGCACTCAGGCGACGAAGAGGCCTTCTACAACCTGCTTGGGCTGCTCCATCCGGCGTTCCGCGAACTGAAGGACATCCCTTCGGACGCCCGTCGTCCGTTGCGTGAGCAACTCGCTAACCATTTCGTACAGCGCCGCCGCCCGGACATCGAGGAGTGGAATGACCGCAACGTCTTTCCCGAGCGCTTCTCGGCTGAAATCACCTACAAGCTCACCGGCGAGTGGGGGCGGCTGTTCGACGAAGTGCTCGACTACGCCCGCGACCTGGTCGAGCGCGCCGAGGGCAAGGGGCTCCTGCAGCAACGCATGAGCTGGTGGGCCGCGCTCGCCCTGCTGCGCTGCATCTCCTCTTCGCCAGCAGCCGCCGTCAACGCCTTGCGGACACGGCTGCAGGGTACAGGGCCGACTGAGGACACAGACGCCTCGGCCGTCGAACTCACGCTGGAGGAGGCAGAAGAGCAGGGCCGCGAGCGGGTGCTCGATGGTGTTGAGGACGACCTCTCCACCCAGGACATCGAACCGGGTGCCCGCACCGAAGACGGCGCCCGGCTTACCGAGTTGATTGAGCGTGCCGAGGGGCTGGCCGGTCCATCCAAGGACCCCAAGCTCAAGAAACTCATTGACCACCTCAAGGAGCTCACCGAATCCGGGTTCCAGCCGGTGGTGTTCTGCCGCTACATCGCCACGGCGCATTACGTGGCTGAGCATCTGCGCACTGTGTTCCGCAGCCATCAGGTAACACCGGTGACAGGCCAGTTTGCACCCGCCGAACGGGAAGCGACCGTCGAAGCAATGGGTGAAGCCGAACAGCGCATCCTGGTCGCGACCGACTGCCTGTCCGAAGGCATCAACCTGCAGAACCTCTTCACCGCCGTAGTGCACTACGACCTGTCGTGGAACCCTACCCGCCACGAGCAGCGAGAAGGCCGTGTAGACCGCTTCGGCCAGAAGGCGCGCGAAGTGCGCACCACCATGCTCTACGGTCAGGACAACCCGGTCGATGGTGCCGTGCTGCAGGTCATCCTGCGCAAGGCTGAGAGCATCCGCAAGGAACTTGGCGTGCTGGTGCCCATGCCCGACGATGAGGGCAAACTCACCCAGGCCCTGGTCGGCGCGGTGCTGCTGCGCAAGGGCACGACGACTACCCGCATGCCGCAACTGGGGCTCGACTTCGGCGACCCAGAGCATTCCATCGACACCGCGTGGACATCGGCGCGCGAAAAGGCTGCCAAGAACCGCACCCTGTTCGCTCAGCGCCGCCTCAAGCCCGAGGATGTGCTGCCCGAATGGCAGAAGACGCTGGCCGTACTCGGTGGCGAGGCCGACGTGGCGCGCTTCGTCAAACGGGCCGCACAGCAGCTCGGCGCCCCGATGGAAGAAACCAGCAAGGCCGGTGTGTCGCATTGGAAACTCCACGCCTCCAGCCTGCCCTTGGCAGTGCGCGAGCGCCTGGAAGGCGAGGGACTCTCGGGTACGCTGCGCATCGACTTCCATCAGCCGCCGGCGCCGGGAACGCAGTTCATCCAGCGCACCCATCCGCTCGTCGCGGTGCTCGCGGACTTCCTGCTTGAAACTGCGCTGGATGATGCATCAGTCGAGGCCGACACCGCACTCGATGCCGTCGCCCGCGCGGGCGCCATCTTCACCGAGGCCGTTGAGACGCGCACCACCGTCCTGCTGGTCCGCCTGCGTCACCAGCTCACCGTCAGCCACCGGGGTCAGTCCCGCCTGTTGTTGTGCGAGGAGACCGTCACAGTCGGGCTGGAGGCAGGTAGCGAATCGAACCCGCTTGCGGATACAGCAGCCCGCTCGCTGATGGCGGCCGAGCCTGCCCGCAACATGCCACCGCCGCTGCGGGACCAACACATCCAGCGCGCGCTGACGCAATTGCCGGAGCTTCAACCCACGCTGGAAACACTCGCCCGTGCCCGCGCCCAGCAACTGCTCGAAGACCACCGCCGTGTGCGGGTGGCGTCCGATGCGCGCGGTGAATACCGCGTCACGCCCAGCTTGCCGGTAGACATCATGGGTGTCTTCGTTCTCATCCCGGCCTGATGCCAGCAAACAGGAATCGACAAGAAGATGGCTCGCCGTAACAACCACGAACTCGCCTTTGCTGCCCTGTCCATTGAAGGCGCTTTGCTCGCACCGGACTTCCTCAACAAGGTTGCGCACCTCGATGCCGCCGAGCAGTCGGAGGCCGACTACGACATCCCCCGCGGGCTCAAGCTGCGCGACGAAATCGGGCGCTACTGGAAGATTGCCCAGAACCTCTGGCAGGACTTCTCGGTCCGGCGCGTGCGTGCCGACCTGGATAGCCACGCGGTAACAGCACGCGATTTCCTTGAGCCTTTCTGCCGACAAGTGCTGGGCTTTGCTGACTCGCGTGCAGTGGGGCAAGTGACCCTCGATGAGCGCATTTTCCCAATTGGCTTCGCCGCCGGTGAAGGCAGGGTGCCATTGGTTTTCGCCGCCCACGACCAGGGCTTGGACAAACCTAGTACCCGCCACGGCGATGGCGTGCGCCGCCGCTCGCCCTTCCTGCTCGCACAGGAATACCTCAACGCCAGCGGCGACTGCCTGTGGGCGGTGGTCAGCAACGGCCTCAAGCTGCGCATTCTGCGCGACAACCCCAGCCTCACCCGTCCGGCCTACATCGAGGCCGACCTGGAAGCCATCTTCAACGAGGGCCTCTACCCGGACTTCACTGCACTGTGGCTGCTCGCCCATGCCTCCCGCTTCGGCAAAGTCGGTACCGAGCCGGCCGACTGCGCCCTGGAGCGCTGGCGCAACACCGCGCAGGAGGACGGCATTCGCGCCCGCGACCGCCTGCGGGTGGGCGTCACCGAAGCCCTGCGCGCGCTCGGCACGGGCTTCCTCGCCCACAAGGACAACGCTGAGCTGCGCCGCCGCATCGAAGCCGGTGAAATCAGCACCCAAGCCTACTTCGAGCAACTGCTGCGCCTCATCTACCGCTTCATCTTCCTCACCACCATCGAAGACCGCGAAGTCGTCTTCGCCCCGGACGCCACCCCGGAAGCCCGCGAACGCTACCTGGCCGGCTACAGCCTGACCCGCCTGCGTCAGCTCGCCGCCCGCCGCCGCAGCTATGATCGTCACGCTGACCTGTGGCAGGTGCTCACCATTACCTTCGCCGGCCTGGGCCGGGGCCAGCCGGCGCTCGGCCTGCCCGCGCTCGGCGGCCTTTTTGATGCAGCCCAGTGCCCGGACCTGGATACCGGCCGCCTGGAAAACCAAGCCCTGCTCTCGGCCCTCTTCAGCCTCTGCTTCTTCCGCGATGGCGCGGCGCTCTCGCGGGTGAACTACCGCGACATGGATTCCGAAGAACTCGGCAGCGTCTATGAGAGCCTGCTGGAGCTGGTGCCCGAGGTCACCTTCACCGGCGGCGCACGCCGTTTCGGCTTCGTCGGCGACGAGGAGGAGGGCAGCACCAAAGGCAACGCCCGCAAGCTCACCGGCTCTTACTACACCCCGGACAGCCTGGTGCAGGAACTCATCAAGAGCGCGCTGGAACCGGTCATCGCCCGCACCCTGGCCGAAAACCCGCAGGCGCCGGTTCAGGCCCTGCTGGCACTCACCGCCTGCGACCCGGCCTGCGGCTCCGGCCATTTCCTGCTCGCAGCCGCCCGCCGTATCGCCGATGAAGTCGCCCTGCTGCGCGCCCCGGAAGGCAACCCCAGCCAGCAGGACTTCCGCCATGCCCTGCGCGACGTGGTGGCCCACTGCATCTATGGTGTGGACAAGAACCCCATGGCGGTGGAACTGGCCCGCACCGCCCTGTGGCTGGAAGCCTATACCCCCGACCGGCCGCTCACCTTCCTCGACGCCCACCTGCGCTGCGGCGACGCCCTGCTCGGCGTGCTGGATGAAGCCATCCTGCAGGACGGTATCCCGGACAAGGCCTTCAATGCGCTGTCCGGTGACGACAAGGAGGTGGTCAAACGCATCAAGAAGGCCAACCGCGACGCGGCGAAAGGCATCGCCAAGGCCAGGGAAAAATCTCGCCAGATGCTGAGCCTGGACCTGGGCGAAAACATCGATGCCGCCGCCTTCGAGGCCCTGCCGGACGACACCCTGGAAGCCCTGCAAGCCAAGCGCGCCGCCCATGCCGCGCTGGAAGCGAACATTGCCGCCTCCAAAGCCCGGCTGGCGGCGGACCTCTTCGTCGCCGCCTTCGTGCTGCCCAAGACGGCGGAAACGGAAGCCCGCGTGCCCACCAGCCAGGACCTATGGCTGGTGCTGAACGGTGACAACCCGCGCCCCGGCATCGACGAGTCGGCCCATGCTGCCGCCCAGGCCGCGCAAGCCTTCCACTGGTGGCAGGCGTTTCCTCAGGTCAAGGCCAGGGGCGGCTTCGATGTGCTGCTGGGAAACCCGCCGTGGGAGCGCATCAAGCTGCAGGAGGAAGAGTTCTTCGCCACCCGCAGCCCGCTGGTCGCCGAGGCGCAGCACAAGGCCGAGCGCGGCCGGCGCATCGGGCTGCTGGCCGAGGGCATGTTGCTGCACACCCTGTACCCTGAGGTGGAAGCCGCCCAGGGGCTGGTGCCGCCCAATGGTGCGGAGCAGTCGCTGTATGCGGAGTTCCTCGCCGCGCGGCGCAATGCCGAGGCCGCCAGCCTGTTCGCCCACGATGCCGGGCGTTATCCGCTCACCGGCGTGGGTGATGTGAATACCTATGCGTTGTTTGCCGAGAGCTTCGCGCAGTTGATGGCCGAAGCGGGCCGGGCGGGTTTCATCGTGCCCACTGGCATCGCCACCGATGACAGTACCAAGGCGTTCTTTGCCGGGCTGACGCAGGCGGGAAGGCTCGCCAGCCTGTACGACATCGAGAACCGGGAGGCTGTCTTTCCATCGGTTCATCGCAGCTACAAGTTCTGCCTGCTGACCCTGGGCCGTGCCGAGGCCGCCGAGTTCGTCTGCTTCGCCGCTCAGACCCACCAGCTGGCCGACCTGCGCCGCCGTTTCACGCTGACTCCGGACGAATTCCGCCTCATCAACCCCAACACCCTGACCTGCCCGGTGTTCCGCAGCGAACGGGATGCGGCGCTAACCAAAAAACTCTACCGCGCCGCGCCGGTGCTCATCGCCGAAGGCCCGCCCGAGGTCAATCCCTGGGGCATCCGCTTTATGCGACAAATGGACATGGCCAACGACAGCGGCCTGTTCTTTGACGCCCCGGCCCCCAGCCGTCTGCCGCTCTATGAAGCCAAGATGATTCACCAGTTCGACCATCGCTGGGCTACCTATTCGGCCGACGGCAGTGGCGATGTCTCCCCCGACCAGAAGCAGGACCCGGCCTTCAGCGTTACCCCGCGCTACTGGGTCGAAGCCGCCGAGGTCGAGGCCCGGCTGCGCGACAAGGGTTGGGAGCGGGGCTGGATGATGGGCTGGCGGGACATCTGCCGCTCGACGGATGAGCGAACGGTGATTGCGTCGGTGGTGCCGAGAGTGGCGACGGGCGACACGCTGCTGCTGATGTTTCCCGACCCCAAACATGGGCCAAAGGCGGCATGCCTGCTAGCCGACCAGTGCTCACTGGTGCATGACTATGTTGCCCGGCAGAAGGTCGGCGGGACGCATCTGAAGTATCACGTGAAGAAGCAGTTGCCGAACCTCCCCCCCGACCGCTACACCGACGCCGACCTCGCCTTCATCGTCCCCCGTGTCCTCGAACTGACCTACACCGCCTGCGACCTCAAACCTTGGGCTGCAGACCTCGGCTACGACGGCGAACCCTTCCCCTGGAACCCGGAACGCCGCGCCCAACTGCGTGCTGAACTGGATGCCTACTACGCCCGCCTCTACGGCCTGAGCCGCGACGAACTGCGCTACATCCTCGACCCCGCCGACGTGATGGGCGAGGACTACCCCAGTGAGACCTTCCGCGTGCTCAAGAACAACGAGATGCGGGAGTTTGGCGAGTACCGCACGCGGCGGCTGGTGCTCGAAGCATGGGACAGGGTCGAAACCTCGGAGATGGACGATGCCACTTAACTGGAGCTTCGTCACCGAAGAAGCACTCCAATCGCTGGACTTCGACCACTTACTTGCGGGTGTTGAGGAGCGCGAATGCATGGCGTACGGCGACGAGCTCTCGCGCGTTGAAAGAGACAATGAACGGTGGACTCCGGCCCAGCGCGAGTGCCTACGGTTCGCCGGCCTGGTCGTTACGATGATGCTGCGTCCCGACCAGCCATCTGACCCGTTCGGTCCAATGTTCGTCATCGACGACCGCCGAAGCGCCTTACCGTCCGACTTCCCAAGGCCAGAACTCTTGAGGCTGCAAGACTGGATGTTGTCTCTTCGCGACGCCGAGTTGCGAGCGCGCTTTCTGGACCTGCTCTGGGTGCAGGGGAAGTCATTCGTCGCAGCACAGGGCGCGGTCGAAGCCTATCTGGAGACTGCTCGTCGACTGGAACATCCGGAGCACTGGCCGCCGTGTGTTGAGCGTGCTGAACGTGCCCTCCGCCTCTCAGCGAGCTTGGGCAGGGGAGGAACGACCCTAAAGGGTCGCGTACTTGGTGAGATTGATGCGATGGTGTCGCGACATCGGGGCGAAGACCCGCTGTACCTCTCACTTCGCCTCATCCGATTGCTACTAGAGTTTCGGTATGGGGATTACCGCCGGTTCGCTAAGTACACAGGTTGTGCAGCGACGGCCGCGGAGAGGGCTGGCGACTTCTGGCGCGCGCGTGACCATTATCAGGTCGCCGCCGAATGTTACCGTTCAGTCGGCGATGTGGACGCGGAGGCGGCCGCACTTCGCGATTCGGCAGAAGCGCTGGTCAAGGAGGCGGAGTCTGCAAGGAGTCAGTCCGGACGAGGTGCTATGGTCGCAGCTGCGGTCTTGTCGGACGCGGTGGAAGCGATGCGGCAGGCACCGGGTGGAAAGGCGCGGGCAGCCGAGCTTCATGAGCGCCTTTTGGTGTTTCAAGCGGAGGCAGTTGCTGAGCTGAAACCTCTCTCGACCAGCATTGATGCTACGGAGTTGGTGAACCGTTCCATTGCAGCGGTTCGCGGCAAAACGTTGCGTGAGGCGGTCATTTGTCTGTGCGAACTGGCGCGCCCACCAGCTTTGGAGCAACTCAAGCAACAAGTTCACGAACAGGCCCGGGTAGCCGTCTTGGGGAGCCTTTTCCAAAGCGATGTGCTGAATTCGCGAGGGCGTGTCGTCGCGCGAGCGCCTGGACTTGAGCCAGGAGCGGCCGATACGAACGATGCCGGCCTCCGGTGGCGTTTGTTCCAATGTGCGCGACTTGCTCGAGGCCTCACGGTACAGGCAAAGCTGAATCCAGCGCGCGCCGAACTCCTCGCGGAGCACGCGCCTGACCGGCAGGATGTGGTCGCGCTGATTCAGCACAGTCCCTGGATTCCTCCGGGTCACCTGGAAAGCGTCTCACGAGCTCTGGTGGCGGGATTTCAGGGTGACATGCTTGTGGCTGGACATCTGGTTCCGCCTCAGTTCGAAGCGATGGTGCGCCACGTAGTGGAGTCCGGAGGCGGAGCGACGTCGATGCTTGAGCCGGGTGGGCTTCAGCCGGAGCGACCTCTTGGGGCATTGCTCGAAACGCCCGAAGCTTTGAGGGCGTTTGGAGAGGCCGGCATCTTCGAACTCCAGGACCTTTTTGTCGACCCGCTCGGTACGAATCTGCGCAATGAGGTGGCCCACGGCCTGCTGGATGACTCAGGACTATTTGGCACGGAAGTCTTATACGCGTGGTGGCTTCTGCTTCGTTACAGCGTGCTGACGTCATTGCTGATTGAGCGGAGACGTGCAGCCGAGGGTTCTGCTGAACGCGGACAATGAAAAGCGATAACGACTCGACTGGTCGGGTCAGGAAACTCAAGAAGAAGGCTGCAACTACGGAATACGGGAGGGTGAGGCAACATGCGCGGTGGTGACAGACTGACGATGGGAACCGTTGCGGAGCGTAAGGAGGCGAAGCGATTGTCTTTTGCCGACGCGCGATACATCACTCGCGGCAATCCTAGGAGCGGCGGGCTGGCCTCGGTATACCGGGCCACCGACGCGGAAACAGGGGAGACCGTGGCCCTCAAGGTGTTCCGCACCGGCGAAGGAACCGACGAGGTCATTGAGGAGTCGTTTCGCCGCGAAGTACAAGCGCTGTCCGACCTGAGACACCCGAATATCGTTCGCATACTGGACTCGGGGCGGGACGACGATAATGAGGCCCACTTTGTTGTTATGGAGTGGGTCGAGCAGGACCTTAGGTCTTTATGTGAATCCCGGGAGTTCGCCGATTGGGCTGCGTATTACCAAGCCATCGGAAAGGGGGTACTCGATGCCCTTGTGTTCGCGCATTCGCGCTCCACGGTCCATCGAGATATCAAACCCTCCAACGTGCTAGTAACTGACGAGGGTGTGGTCAAGCTATGCGACTTCGGCATCTCGAAAATCAGGGACTTCTTGGCGCCGGGTGTCACCCTGGCTCAGTTCGCGTCGGCACCATTTGCACCGCCGGAGCTCGATGACGGGAGTTACAGCTATAGCCGAGACGTGTTCGGCTTCGCTGCTCTGAGCACCGTTGTTCTCAGCCGAGAAGCACCGGCTTCACACTCCGAGTTGCTGTCGGCCTTGGAGAGAGCGACCATCGACGAGCCGGTGCGAAAGGTGCTCCGCAGATGCTTGGCTCTGGATTCACCTGAGTCAAGGCCGACTAATGCGATTGTCCTCATGGCGGAACTGGAGCGAGCGGCCCCTGTCGCTGTGACGGCAGAGCTGCCCGTAGTGTTGCTGAGCGTGACGCAACGTGTGCGGGGCATTGTTGAGCACGATTTGGGAATCAAGGGGGACTTGGCGGAACAGTTCGTAGAGCGAGACTTGGAAGAGGCGCGAGGAGAAGACATTCCGCCGACAACGGAGCGTCCCGGGCGAAGCCTGCGGCTCTACGGTAACAAGTACGGCTACACGGTCGTGCGAGATGAGGCCGGAACTAGGTTGCGGATTGTCGACGCCTTGGACTTTCCGCCCTCAGACATCGAGAGGCGACGCACTTTCGCTTGCGAACCTGCTTTGCGATTTGCCTTGACCGGAGTGGCGGGGCAGCATTCAGCTGAGGCTATCGATGCGCTGCTGGACCGGCTGGCGGTGTTCGCTGGTGACCAGAAGTTGCGAAGGCTGGAGCAGCGCGAGCAGGCGCTGTACAAGACGTGGCTAAATCTTCTCAGCGCCAAGACCGAACTGGAGAAGCAACGCAAAGCGAGGGTCCCTTTCGTGCGGCGTGAGGCCAAGGGGGAGTTTCTCTGCTTGACCCCCAGGCAAGGCAGCGATTCCGGGGCGCTGGTCGAGCAAGACGTTCTCATCGACCTTGGCGAGATTGGTACGTTCAAAGGGAGCGTCATCTCAGCTACCGAATCGGCAGTCCTGATTCGGCCTGGTGAGCGCAACACTGTCGACCTCGCATCAATCCCCAATCAAGGTACGGTCGAGACGGATACAACAAAGACGGATTCCGCGTTGGACAAGCAGAAGTCGGCTCTTGAGGCAGTCCGCTACGGGCGCTCCGTCAATCCGGACCTTGGCCGCATCATTGTCAATCCAGAGCAGGTCGAGGTGCCACCTCTTGTCGAAGTGGAACTCTTCCAGAAGAACGTCGACGAGGACAAGAAAGGGGCCATATTGGCGGCCTTGGCAGGACCGCCGCTGATGCTCGTTGAGGGGCCTCCCGGAACCGGCAAGACAACATTTATCACCGAACTTGTCCTGCAGACCCTTCGGGCCGCGCCCAATTCACGGGTTCTCCTTACGTCACAGACGCATGTCGCTCTGGACAACTCGCTGGAGAGAATCCTCAAGCAGTCTGGTGGTACTGTCGGTGCCGTTCGCATCGGGCAGGATGGTGATGAGCGTATTGCCGAAAGCACTAGAAGCTTCCTGCTGGATGCCAAGCTGCCCGAACTCAGAAAAGCAGCCCTCGCCTCGGGTCGAGCGTTTATCGAGCGATGGGCCACGGACCACGGACTGAGTCTGAAGGAGGTCCGGAAGGCGATGGCACTGGAGCGGCATGCTGTTCTAAAGACTCGGCTTGAGGAGGTCGATGACAGCCTTCGCTCAATTGAACCGCAAATGGCTGACGACCATCGTAAGACGCTGGATTCTGATGCACGTGCTGAATTGGATGACCACTATCAGGGCTTGGTGCGCGAGAGAGACGAGCTCGAGCGAGCGTTGAAGGAGTCCGTGAAGGACCTCGCCGGTCACGTCGACACGAAAGAGGAACTCAAGGAATTCTCAGAGTGCTCGGCGGAGGACCTTCGCGGATGGGCCGAGGCGTATTCCGACGGAACCCCGTCCGGCACGCAGTTGAAGGCGCTCCTGTTGGCACATGCGGACTGGGAAGCACGATTCGGACGGAGTAGGGATTTCAGGGCTGCGGTAATTGCATCGTCCCAAGTGGTCGCCGGAACCTGTCTTGGGGTAATGAGCGTTCCAGGCCGCAACGACATCATCTACGACCTGTGCATTGTCGACGAGGCGTCCATTGCGACGCCTACGGAGGCACTCGTACCAATGTCTCGGGCGCGACGTACCGTCTTGGTTGGAGACAGCCGACAGCTTTCCCCGTTCCAGGACCCAGACCTTAGAACTCAGGGGCTGCTTGAACGCTTTGACTTGAAGGTTGAGGACCAAAAGGCAACGTTGTTCAACCACCTTCGAGAGGGGCTACCTCCAGCTCTGCACAAGACTCTCACCACCCAGCATCGCATGCTGCCTGCTGTCGGAGATTTGGTCTCGGAGTGCTTCTATGGTGGCGAACTGCGGAGTGTTCATCGTGACCCCGACCCAGCGCTCGCCGGAGTGTTGCCGCGAGCGCTAACTTGGTTCTCGACAAGCAGGAAATCCAACCGTGCCTCACGGCGAATTGGGACCTCTTACGTAAACGACGTGGAGGTTGAATTTGTCATCACTCTCCTAAATCGAGTCGACTTCTTCATGCAGAAGGGGCGCGGAAAGGGAAAGCGGATTAGCGTGGCAGTCCTAACCGGATATGGGGAGCAGCGAGTGAGACTGCAGACTGCGGTTCAGACAAAGAAGCACGACTGGTCCAGCTTCTCTGAAATCTTTGTCAACGTCGTGGACGCATTCCAGGGGAGGGAGGCGGACATGGTGGTCTTCTCGGTGACCCGCTCCGAGGAGAAGGGTCTCGGCTTTCTACGCGAGATGGAGCGCATCAACGTGGCCTTGTCGAGGGGTAAAGAACTGCTTGCGATTGTCGGTGACCACCACTACTGCCAGACGGTGCCCGGTGTCGTAAACCCGTTGAAGGGGGTCATCGACTACATCCGAAGAAATCCGGAGACTTGCGCGCTTGAGGAGTTGCAGCCATGAGCCTCGAAAGAATTCTTGAGCAGGCCGCTCATGCTCGGCCGGGGTATGAATTGGCAACATTCAAGGAAGCTGGTCTTCCAGTCTACGTATTGGCCCTGCGGATTGTCACGTTGGAGCGCAAGAAGCTCGGTCCCATCGAGGAGGCTGTCCTGCGGGCAGTGCAGGCTGGGTTGCACAACCCTGAGGACATTCTTGCGTTCTTGGGTTTATCCGCGAACGTCTTAACACCGGTTCTTGCCGGGTTGAACACATCCGAACTCATCAACTACTCGAGAGCTGTCGGGGAAGAGAGGGCGAAGGTAACCCTCTCTTCAAAGGGGCGATTGACTCTGGGAGACTTAGCGACCACACGACCTCAGGAGCGAACAGTCCGCGTGTGTTTCGATGCCCTGACGCGGAAGTTGTTGTTTGTGTCACCGGAGCAGCTGAACAAGCCCCGCGAAATGCGTGAATTCGGCTATTTCGAAGTGCCTGCCGGCAGCGCGAAGCGTCCCGAGGTCGAGGACATCCCGCTCCAGGATTTTGACCGGGTGTTGCAGCAGCAGCGAGCGGGAGTTGAGGGCAAGGGGGAGTTGCTTGCCATACGACGCGTCGAGCGGCGAGAGTTGCACTTTATGTCCTGCGTAATGCTCTTCTATCGGAACCAAGCGCAGCGAAGCGAAATTGCCGTTGCCTTCTGGCGTGAGGACGGACCTGCCCTTGAGCATGAAACGAGCTTCCGTGCTGTCGGTGGGCCAGAGCTCGTTGGTTCGGAACTCCTTGCGGTACAGCCCCCTGAGTCAGAAGACGGCGCTGAAAATGTCGTAGGAACTGATACGTGCGTTGCTGCTGTTTCTGAAACCGACAGCGATGCCGATGCTGGCAAAACAGTAACGATGCCGCCCTTGGAGACACTGCAGTCCGTGCTTTGTCATGAGCACCCCGGTCTATTGAAGAAAGCACTTCTGTCGTCGCAGAAACGGCTTCTCATCATTTCTCCGTGGATTCGGCACCAGGTAGTTAATTGGGAGTTCATTGCTTCTCTCGAGGCGCTCCTGCGCAAAGGGGTAGATGTCTACATCGGCTATGGAATTGACGATGGCGAGGCGCGCGCGCGGGGTAATGCTGCGCAATCGAAACCGGCAATCACGCAGCAAGCGCAGCGGGATTTGGAGAGGCTCTCGCAGAAACACCGAAATTTTCGGTTCGTCTACGTTGGAAACACTCATCGGAAGACCTTGGTGTCCGACGATAGTTTTGCTGTAACGACAAGCTTCAATTGGTTGTCCTTTAGGGGAGACCCGCGGGACAAGCCACGCGACGAATACGGCGTCGTCATTCGCAAGAAACAGTATATCGACCAGCTGTTTCAGGAGGGCATCTCGCTGCTTGAGAAGGGATACACGGGCCCGGATAAGGGCGTAGATGGTGTCTTTGGAAGACGGGGGGGCCGCTGATGAACGAACGTCTCTTCAAGGAGGTGAACTACACGCTCGGCGTGCTACTGAACGAAATCAAGCTTGGCGTCATCGGCTTGCCGGACATTCAGCGTCCGTTCGTGTGGCCGAATGCAAAGGTGCGTGACCTATTCGACTCAATGTACAAGGGCTATCCGGTCGGGTACTTCCTGTTCTGGCAGACGGGGGCGGAGGAGGTCGGTACCAAGGGCATCGGCCAGGACCAGAAGCAGAAGTCTCCGTCGCTGCTCATCGTCGACGGCCAGCAGCGCCTGACCTCGCTGTACGCGGTGGTGATGAGGGAACCTGTCCTGCGAGACAACTTCGAGCACGAGTACATCCGGATTGCGTTCAATCCCTTGAAAGGCGAGTTTGCAGTGCCGGATGCCACCACCGAGAAGCAGCCGGAGTTCATCGCTGATATCTCCGAAGTGTTTGCGCGGCCCTCGCACAAGACCATCAACGAATACGTAAAGCGTCTTCGGGACGCACGCGAAGCGAGCGGGGGTACGCTGAGCGACGAAGAGGAGGAGCGGGTGGCCGATGCCATCGGTCGCTTGGTGGGTTTGAACGGCTTCCCCTTTGTCGCCCTGGAGCTCACCCAGGCCGCCAACGAAGAGCAGGTGGCCGACGTTTTCGTGCGTATCAACAGCGAGGGCAAAAAGCTCAACCAGTCGGACTTCATCCTCACGCTGATGTCGGTGCATTGGGACGAAGGGCGCACAGACCTTGAGCGCTTCAGCGTGGCGACACGCAAGCCGCTTGCTGGAAACGGGGCCAGTCCACTGAATCCCATCTTTCAACCCGAGCCGGACCAATTGCTACGGGTCGATGTTGGGGTGGCCTTCCGGCGCGGCCGGCTTGAACACGTTTATTCGATTCTGCGCGGTAAGGATTTGCGCACCGGCGAGTTCTGCCCGCTGCGACGTGCAGAGCAGTTCGAGCGCTTGAAGGTGGCTCAGTCGAAGGTGCTGAACCTCACCCACTGGGCGGATTTTCTGAACGTGGTGAAGGCGGCGGGCTATCGGCACCTGCGCTATGTGAGTTCGGAGGGGGCGCTCATCTTCGCGTATCAGCTCTATCTCCTTGGTCGCACCGAGTTTGGTGTGCAATCGTTTGTCCTCAAGCAGGCGGTCGCCCGATGGCTGTTTATGTCTCTGCTGACTGGGCGTTACACGAGCTCGCCGGAAACCCGTTACGAGACAGACCTCAAACTGCTGCCTGAAGGCAACGACCCCGCCGCCTTCGTGAAAGCCTTGAGGGACGTGGAACTGGCAACGCTCACCGACGACTACTGGGCGAAGACCTTGCCGCTTGAGCTATCTACCTCCGCAAGCCGTGGTCCCAGTCTGTTTGCCTACTACGCTGCGCTGGTCCTGTGCGAGGCAAAAGCGCTGTTTTCCAAAGGCAAGGTCGCAGACCTTCTCGACCCGCCGGCTATCGGCAATAAGAAGCCGCTGGAGCGTCACCACCTCTTTCCGAAGCGTTACCTGCACAAGATTGGCGTCAAGGAGCTGCGCGATACCAACCAAATTGCCAACTATGCGCTCGTGGAATGGGATGACAACATTGCCATCTCCGACATCCCGCCCAAGGAGTACTGGCCCAAGTATGCGGCTCGGTTCACCCCGGATGAGCTGAAGGCCATGATGCATTGGCACGCCTTGCCAGAGGGGTGGCAGGAGATGGACTACCAGAGCTTCCTGGTTGCCCGGCGGCCGATGATTGCGCAGGTCATCAAGCAGGGCTACCAGAGGTTGGTTGGGGCGGAGGCTTGATGGCAGCCATCCTCGGATTTCCCGCCCAGGAAGCGTTGAATGTCATCGACGGTCCGCTGGCTAATGAGTTGGGCATCCATAGATTCGATGTACGAAGTCGAAGCAAGGCGCAGCTCTTTGCAGTAGGTGGGCCACTTGGCAAGCAGTTTGCACTTGTCCTGGGCAATACCGATGTCTCCTCGGGCTACCACCCGGCCAAGCAGACGCGCCTGCTGTTTGAACGCTGCGAATTGCCGGAAATCTCCGGCATCGAGGTATGCGCGGAGCCCTACCAGGGCTCCCGAATCAAGAAGCAGCAGGACTCCAAGCTTGCTGCACCCAATCAGGTTTCCTGTTTCATTGCGGATGAGACTGCGCTGCGAGCGATTCTTCGCTGGTATGCGGGCGCACCCCGGCAAGCCGCGGAAGGGCCGCCCCTTGAGCAGACACGTGTCGCAAAAGCGGCAGCCGACGCAGGGTTCGACCTGACGCCCGAGCACCAGGGGGGCTGGACCATCTTCCGCTCGACGGCCTTTTCCGCATGGGTTGGCGTCGCCGTTCAGCTACCTGGCATCTACCGCCTGGGCCTATTTGATGCGGTGATAGGACAGCGACTCAGCGTTGAGTTTGGCATTGCATCGTCTTCGGAGTCGGGTGCTTGGGCGATACGATTTGACGGGGTTGAGGGTTACCCTCGCTTGCATGGCATTTTGTTTCGGGCTGCCGCCATCTCTCGAGTCCTGCATGAGGAGGGACTGCGGGATTTCGTCTCCAAGACGCGGAATCCGCCGAGTAGTACGGAAGCTGTCCGCGAGGTGGTCCAGCGCATCGGCCAGGGTATCTTCCGCCGAACGCTGATTGAATACTGGGGGGGACGGTGTGCGGTGACAGGCTTGGACGTGGTCGAGGTGCTACGCGCATCTCACATCAAACCTTGGTCCGACTGCGAGAGTGATGCTGAGCGTTTGGACGTGTTCAACGGACTGTTACTTGCGCCGCATCTGGACGCCCTGTTCGACAGGGGCTTAGTGACCTTCTCCGATAATGGCCAACTCTTGCGCTCACCGCAGCTGAGCGACCGCCAATCGTTGCTACTTGGGATTGACGAAGTGGAGGCTCGAGCGGATTCGCTTACCGACTGTCACCGGAAGTACTTGAGGTGGCATCGCGCTAAAGTGTTCCGGGGAGAGGCCTCGCAAGAGACTGGAGCGTAATCGGCCCCGATTGAACAACATCCGGTGGGTGGCGCCTGGACGAATCTTCTGTGAGCTCGGAACTGCTCGAACTCCTCGTGACGCGTGAGATGCCCTTTGGAAAGTACGGGGGCCGACTTGCCTGGCAACCCGGTTGTCGCTGCAATGCTCAGGAGCGCAGGCTGTCGGGCACGCAAGGCTCGTCACGCGTGTTCGATGTGCGCTGAGCACCCCGGGCCCTCTTGAGTATCGTCTCACCGATTCAGATGAGAGCGGTGATAGATGGGCTTTGCACTCGGATGTGGTGAGTGGTTGCGTCGCTCTCGCGTCCGGTCCCCGCTGTTATCTGATATGGCATCAGTGCAATCATCTGGAAGCAGCAGTCCCGCTTTCTTGCGGTAGTAATAAGTGCGGCGAGAGATACCGAGTTGCTCCCACGGCTTCGCTTTCTCAACCGAATTGGCGTCGGCTTCGCTCCAGCGCCTCTGGGCCCGTGCGCGCTGTATCTCGCTGAAGGCGTGTTGAGTAAAGACCCGCCAAGTCCATTTTGCGACGGACTTCGTCAAGGTCCGTACTTCGGGGAACGAAAGAGGCGTAGGGAAGCGACTGTTGATGCCTTCGGCCTCGTGCAGCAGCGCCCGGAACCAGAGGTCCTGGGTCGCATTGGCGCTCTTGTATATGAGTGCCATGCGGTAGGCCCAGTTGCGTAGGGTGTCGAAGAGCGTGACGTTGCGTCCGAGCCCGATGTGCGGCTCCACTGCGCGGGAGGGCTTTGCGAGCGACACCCATTCAGTGAGCTCGTCGAGCGAATAGGCATGGTCGTGAATGAACCAGGTTCGCCAGCGCTCATGTAGGGGATTCTTGCAGATCAGGCCGGCGTAGCCAGGGTCAGCCCGCAGCTTGCGGCAGTACGCGTTTTCGATGGCTGCAGCATAGCGCAAAGGCTTTTCGTGGCACCCAGGGCTGGTGATGACCGGCACTTCGAGCAGGTAACCGCAATGGGCGTGGGAGTTCTCCGGATTGACGGCAACCCAGTTGGGCGGCGGTAGGTTTACGCGCTCCCAGGTCAGTGCGGCAAGGGGCGCATCTATGTCGAACAGGAGCCAGTGGCGAAGCGCCGAGGGGTTGAGCTGCAAGTGGCTCTTCGTGGTGGCTACATCCGGGCCGCGGATGATGAGGCCTTGGCTAGGATTGTCGGTGCAATAAGGGCGGCGGGGAAGTCTTGGAAGAATCAGGTCGGTCAGGGTAGTCACGGGCCATCTCGGATGGCCCCTGTTGCGTCATGTAGCTATAGCCTCAGGTCTTGCTCTCGTTCTCTGTCCTCATCGCAAAGGGGAGCGTTGAAGGGGATGATGCCCTGTATAGCGTCTACAGTCCCGTGCGCTTCGACATCGACTGGACAGGTCACCGGCTGTTCGCGTCGGCCGACCGACGGTCGTTGGCGTTTCGGGCAGAAGGTGGGGCTTCGTGCGGGACGACTCTTCGCCAATTCTTCTAGTTCTGGCGGCGCTGTCGAGGAAAGTCGGCATCAGGGGCGATACGGTGGTGGCAACGGTTGCCCAGCGGGTTTTGACTGCATGCCCGCAGGGCAATGTGCGCATCGTGCCAGGAGGCAGCCGTCCGACAGGTCACTGGCGCTTCGCGATCTCGGCGGTCAGAAACGACTTGGCCGCGGTCGGAAACAGCCAGTTGCGGTGATTCGGTTGGTAGCGACCGCCATAGGCGCGGCTCCAGCCCTTGATGACTTCATTGAAGTGCGCGTCGTACGGTGACCATAGCGCGACACCGAACGGAAAATCAATCAGGTCTACGATTCGGCCCTGAACCCTGTACCGCGTTCTTGCGGGACTCGGGTGTGCTTTCAGAGATGGCTGTGGTTGAGTTTGTAGCGGTTCCGGCTGTGCCATCGCGATCAGACGGGCTTTTTCGATAGCTAGCGCCTCTAAATCACCTCTGTCGGGATACACGAGCCAACGCTTGCCTTCCACGCCCTGTGCGACGGCGTCCTCGAGCGTCGCCCATGTCCATGCTTCGCGGTCAAACTTGCGCAGGTCGATTTCGATGGCAGGCGAACCCAAGTCCTGCAGGATCGCGAGCTTTTCTGAATCGACGAAGCGCGTCACCCCGACCTCGATGAGATAGGCGGCATCGGCTGTTCTGCCGATCACATCGGGAATCACTGTGCCAAGATCGACTTCGGTTTGCACTTCGTCGAAATCGACCCACGTATCGGGGCGCGACACGTCCGCCGTGGCGCGCCGCCCATCCGCTAAGGTATGGGTTCGCTTGACCGACATGCCGGGGAGCATGATGCCGCCGGCGTGCTCGATGACGGCCTTCGCGGCCAGGTGGAGGGCGCTTTCGGCCCCGCCTTCGCAGTCGGTACCTGTGGCGTGAGCAAAGTGCCAGACGCGTACGTCACCCTGGCGGGCGATCAGCGAACCGTGGCAGCACGGGCACGTGCATTCACACGCTTGGCCCCGCTCGACCTCTTCCACAGAGACGATGCGCCCGTTCTTGGCAATGGCAAATGATTGCAGCAGACTTCCGGCTTCCATCTTGATTGCTCCTTCGTTGATGACATTGACGAATTGAATTACCGCGTAGGCAGAGACTCTGGAACACCCCGCAAACGGGGTTCAAAGGGGGGTGTGAGAGTTGCAAGGAATTGAAGAAAAAGCAGAATTTCTTGGTGCGCTGGCGGCCGGTTGGCGCGAGGCGGGGCGCCTCGACGTCGTCTTGTTGCGTGCACTGTCAGATTTGGCTGCTCGGTCGCACCAGGACAGCGAGGTGGGATTCGATCCGTGGGATGTCGCCGATGAGATGGGGCGGATCCTTAGGCGCAAATGGGGGGCTGCCGATTCGCGCGAAACAATTGCTGGCAAGGTGCGTGAGCACTGGCAGCGACTTGCCAGTGAAACGTGGCCTCGCAAGTGCGAGGGCATCCGGCAGGCTTTTGCGAAGAAGGGCTGCGATACGGTGCCCGCGCTTGACCGCATTGAAGGTGGTGGGCAGGGTAATCCGACGCGTTATCGGTTGAAGTGGGTATCTGTGCAGCAGGAGAACGGTGCGTCCCATCAGGATCATGAGGTCAGGGACGCGGCTCCCGAGGACGACCGTCGTGCTGATCCGGCGCCCGCATCCATCGCCCAGGTGGAATACATCTGCGAGGATGTCGAGGATGCGTCATGGTTGGCGCGAGCCTTTGCCGCGGGCTTCCGGCTTTTCGGGTGGCGTCGTCGCGTTCTTCAGGTCTTGTTCATCGGCGGCCTTCTCATCGTCGCGCTATCGATCATGCTCGTGGCGTTGACGATGGTCGGAAAGCGCTCGCTCGCCGATAGCGCCTACGCAGCGATTGGCGCCGGCGTATTCGCGTATGGCTTCTGGAGCACCCTCGGACACCTCCTGATGCTCCATAGCTGGCGTATTGCACTTGCGCCGTGGTGGATGCAGTCCTTAGATGATGATCGGCTGATCGAGTGGCGCTGCCCGCCGCGGTTCGCCGACAAGTCGATCAAGGCCGTTCGCTACACCGCGACGTGTCCGTTATGTGGTGGCAGGGTTATCGCGAGGTCGGGCGGGCTTCGGCATGCGTGGGCCTTGATGGGGCGCTGCGAGGAGGCGCCCGCCGCGCATGTCTTTACCTTCGACCATGTGTTGAGAGAAGGGCGCTTGCGCCAGTAGTCGGGACGTTCCGGATCTGGCTGTACTGAGCGTGATCTGCGGTGACCAGACATCGACAAGCGGGCTCTCGGGTGAAGCGCCCAGATGAGAGGCGAAGGGTTCCTGCCCGTCTCGGACTGAAAGCCTTGTCGCTCTATGATCAACTGACCTCGGGAAGCTGTAGCCCATTCGTGCAGGATCGCGGAATATCACTTTCCCGATGGCGCGAAGATCCTGGTTCACCCGGCAAACTGGCAAGGGGCTCAGGGGCGTAGGCGAGCTCATCCTCTTGGTGGAGGGGACTCCTCTCGTTTTTCTCAAGTAATTTGTGGTCCGAAGAATTGGTGCAGGTCAGGGGCTGCTACCCGAGGCTGTCGCCGCCGCGTTGGAGTGGGGTATGGGGCGGAGGCGCAGCGGAAATGGGGGCCGAGCAGGCTATGGTCATTTCTTGGGGCTTGGCTATGTGCTGAGCGTTTTACCCCTGTTAGAGGCATGACAACGGCCGGTTGCCCGATCAGTTCAGGCTGCCGGACGGGATGGCAGTCGCAAGGCCACAGGGCATCAATGACCCGTCCAGGCTTCTTGGGCTGCGAAGAGCCGGCGCTGCCAAGTTTGGATGGCAACCTCACTCCAGTAGACGTGCTTCCCGACCCTCACCGGGGGCGGGAAGGTACCGTCCTTCACCATGTTTTCGATTGTCCTGGGCGAGATGTTCAGGCGCTCGCAGAGGGTGGCTTTGTCGAGCAACTTGGCGAGTTCCTGAGTGTTGCGTGATGGCGTTGGAGTAATGTCGGTGCTGTCGTTCGATGTAAGTGCGTGGGCCATAAGGCGTACCTGTAAGTGATGATGCAGGTGTATAGGTGCAATCAATGGGGGATGAATGCGGCCAGGTGCGCTTTTGGGTTCCACTCGCGGCGTAAGGGCAGGGCGGGTCAGGCCTCAAGTGACGGCCCCACGCACATCAGGGGCCGCATCGACGCGGGGGTGAAGTTCGCGGAGGTGTCGCGGCTTGGTGTACGGTGACCGGCCGCAGTCTTGGGTGGGCGACAGAAATGACGTCCGGCATTCGACGTCTTGGCGTTTTTGGAGGGCGCTTTTCGTCACGGGTGACGCCCGACGTCTCGGCTGATACGACGGCGTGACGAAAGTCCCAGTTTCGTATTTATGTAAATATAATTTTTGGGGGTGTTTCGTCACGGACTGACGAAAGCACGCGCGTCGAATTTCATCACGATCTGACTTTTAAGGCGTCACGGTGTGACGAAACGCAGCGGGATGACCCCCTAAAACGGCTACTCCTGCGGCCAAGCGGCGAGTAGGTGGCAACGGGCGCCTTGGGTGCTGGTCTTTATGACGGCATGGGCGTCATCGTCTGACCCACCGCCTATACGTTCACTCCACCCCCTGATGGAGTAACGAAAATGAACGACTCAACGAAAACCGCTAGCCCAACTCCCTGCCGTTCAGACGAGGCCCCTCCCGCGCGGCGGGGCAGACCGGCCAAGCACGCGTCGGCTGCCGAGCGGCAGCGGGCCTACCGTGCCCGACAGAAGGAAAAGGGCATGCGGGAGGTGAAGGTATGGTCGCGCGATGTTCGGTCTCCGGGCGTCCCCTTGCGCTCGGACATCATCGATCTGTCGGAGGTGCGCCGGTGGTGAAGGCGACGGACTCGCCGTCAAGGCCAGGGACGGCGAATCGCGCCTGGCACGCCCGCCGGCGCGACGGCTTCTAGCAGCCTGAAAGAGCATGATCGATCGAGAGCCTCCCTGGAGGCTCTTTTTCATGCGGCGAGCGCGTGCGATGTATTTCACCGGGTGGAAAGATGGCCATGTCAAACCGGGAGTGCTCATTAGCGCGCTCTATGCCGTTCTTGGTTTGCATTGGGCTTAGGCGTCGTGGCATACTCCTGCCACCGCTGGTTTCTGCTGTTTTTCTGCCTGGGCCAACGGAAAACGTCTGCGCTTGACTGCGGTCCAGTGCGACCAAGTGCTTGATTTTACGACCTGTTGCGTGTAGCTGCGCAGCGGATAAAGGCTATTTATGCCTTGAAAATCCGCGTGTCCGTGGTTCGATTCCGCGACTGGCCACCAAGAATAGAAAAGCGGACCGATGTAACAGTCGGTCCGCTTTTTCCGTTCACGTAGCTCTGCCCAGAAGCCGCTGATTTTGCTCAAACTTTGGGGAAGAGGCGCGGTGCTATAATCCCGCTCAATCCGCTTGCCCGTTTCAACGCATGCAACTTTATGCTCTCGGTCTGAATCACCATACTGCGCCGCTCGCAATACGCGAACGCGTGGCGTTTCAGCCCGAACTGCTGGATCGTGCGCTGCACGATCTTACCCGCAGTGATCTGGTGCGAGAGGCGGCGATTCTCTCTACCTGCAATCGCACTGAAGTCTATTTCGCCGCCGAGCAGGCCCAGCATGCGGCCGACTGGCTGGCCACCTTTCACAGCCTGAATCTCAACGAGGTCTCTCCCTATCTGTATGCCTATCCGCAGCGCGATGCGATCAGGCATATGTTCCGGGTGGCAAGTG
Organism: Azoarcus sp. TTM-91; assembly: GCF_012911025.1. Lineage (GTDB taxonomy): Bacteria > Pseudomonadota > Gammaproteobacteria > Burkholderiales > Rhodocyclaceae > Azoarcus. The sequence goes on from NZ_WUEI01000010.1 coordinate 56,166, forward strand.
GTCTGGATTCAATGGTGCTGGGCGAGCCGCAGATTCTCGGGCAGGTGAAGGAGGCGGCCCGTCGGGCCGAGGAGGCTGGAACGCTGGGCACCTTGATGCACAAGCTGTTCCAGAACACCTTTGCGGTTGCCAAGGAAGTGCGCTCCACGACGGCGATCGGCGCCAATATCGTTTCCATGGCTGCTGCCGCGGTGCATTTGACCGAGCGCATTTTTGAGCGGGTCGCTGACCAGCATGTGCTGTTCATCGGTGCCGGAGAGATGATAGAACTCTGTGCCGCGCATTTCGCTGGAGCGGGACCTAGGTCGATCACCATCGCGAATCGTACCGAGGCCCGGGGGCAGACGCTGGCGGCACGTTTCGGCGCCCAGACCATGCGCCTGGATCTGGTGGGAGAGATGCTCTCCCGTTTTGATGTGGTGGTCTCCTGTACCGCTGCGCCTTTGCCCATTGTCGGATTGGGTATGGTGGAGCGGGCGGTGAAGGCGCGTCGGCACCGCCCGATGGTGATGGTGGATCTGGCCGTACCCCGCGATATCGAACCGGAAGTCAGTGGCCTGGATGACGTGTTTCTCTATACCGTCGACGATCTTGCGCAGGTTGTGGATGCCGGGCTTGAATCACGCCAGCAGGCGGTGCTGGAAGCAGAACAGATCATCGACAGCCGTGTCGATGGATTCCTTCACTGGATGCATGCCCGTGACGCGGTGCCCACCATCCGGGCATTGCGGCAGCATGCGGAAGCGCTGCGTCAGGCCGAGTTGGAGCGGGCAATGCGTTTGCTGGCTCGCGGCGACGATCCCCGGCAGGTGTTGGAGAGCCTCTCCCATGGGCTGGCCAACAAGCTCATGCACGGCCCTACCCGCTACCTCAATCAAGTTGATGGCGAAGAGCAGTCCGAGGCCGGACTGCTGGTTCAGCGCCTGTTCAACCTCTCCCGTCATCAGTAGGCGGCCAGTCGGATATCGCGGGCGCCGTGCGGCGCCCGCGTTTTTTCATTATTGAGACGCCATGAAGCAGAGCATCCGCGACAAGCTCGAATATCTGAGTGCCCGCCTGCAGGAACTCGACCGGGCCTTGGCTTCCGAAGATGCTGCCCGTGACATGAATGCTTTCCGCGATCTGTCCCGGGAGCGCTCGGAGATCGAGCCGGTGGTCGAGCTCTATGCCGCTTATCGACAGGCGGAGGCCGATGGCGAGACAGCCCGTGAGTTGCTCGGTGACCCGGAAATGCACGAGTTCGCCGATGCGGAGCTCCGGGCTGCGCAGACCCGCATCGATACCCTCGAGCAGGATCTGCAGCGAGCCCTGCTGCCGAGAGACCCCAACGACGAGCGCAATCTCTTCCTCGAAATCCGCGCGGGCACTGGTGGAGATGAAGCCGCCCTGTTCGCCGCAGATCTGCTGCGCATGTACACCCGCTACGCCGAGCGCCAGCGTTGGAAGGTGGAAATCGTATCGGCCAGCGAGTCGGACCTTGGCGGTTACAAGGAGGTTATCGCCCGTCTGGTGGGGGCGGGAGCCTACTCGCAGCTGAAGTTCGAGTCCGGCGGCCACAGGGTGCAGCGCATCCCGGTTACCGAAACCCAGGGGCGCATTCATACTTCGGCGTGTACCGTCGCCGTGATGCCCGAAGCCGACGCGGTAGCCGAGGTGGAGATCAATCCCGCCGACTTGCGGATCGACACCTTCCGCGCCTCGGGGGCCGGCGGTCAGCACATCAACAAGACTGACTCCGCTGTGCGCATCACCCACCTGCCTACTGGCTTGGTCGTCGAGTGCCAGGACGATCGCTCCCAGCATCGTAACAAGGCGCAGGCGATGGCCGTGCTGGCCGCCCGGTTGCAGGACGCTGAGTTGCGAGAGCGCCAGAGCGCAGAGGCGGCAACCCGCAAGAGCCTGATCGGTAGCGGCGACCGCTCGGAGCGCATCCGCACCTACAATTTTCCGCAGGGGCGGGTTACGGATCACCGCATCAATCTCACGCTCTACAAGCTGGACGCAGTGATGGACGGCGAACTGGACGAACTCATCGCAGCCCTCGTGCTCGAACACCAGGCCGAGTTGCTGGCGGCGCTAGCCGAGGAGTGAGCTGTGGCGGACACGGGAGTTCATCCGGATATAGCGGGAGCCCTTGCTTGGGCTCGGGAGCGGGCAGATCTGATGGATGCCCGTGTGCTGTTGCGCCATGTGCTGAAGTGTACTGCGGCGCGCTTGGCCGGTTGGCCGGAGCAGCGCCTGTCGGCCAGGGAATGGGAGGACTATCGTGCCCTGGTCGAGCGCCGGGTCGCTGGAGAACCGGTGGCTTATCTGGTCGGCGAGCGCGAGTTTTTCGGTCGGAACTTCATGGTGACGCCTGCCGTGCTGATTCCCCGTCCGGATACCGAACTGCTGGTGGAACTTGCCTTGGCTCACTTCTCGGGGGAGCCGAGGCTGAGATTGCTGGACATGGGCACCGGAAGCGGTGCCTTGGCGGTGACGCTGGCACTCGAGTTGGAGGCTGCGGACGTCACCGCGCTGGATCGTTCCCGTGAGGCGCTGTGGGTGGCTATGGCCAACGCTGCCAAGCTTGGGGCGAGCGTCTCCTTCGTTCAGAGCGACTGGTTTTCGGGGCTGGGCGAGGAGCGTTTCCAACTGATTGTCGCGAACCCCCCTTACATTGCAGCAGCTGATCCGCATCTTGAAGAAGGCGATCTGCGCTTCGAGCCTCGGACTGCGCTGGCGGCGGGGCCTGCTGGGCTGGACGATCTCGCAGAGATCGTCGCCGGAGCGCCGCATCATCTTGATCCGGGCGGCTGGCTTTTCCTGGAGCACGGTTACGACCAGGCGATGTCGGTACGCAGTTTGCTTGCTGATGCAGGGTTCGCCGCTATCACGTCGTGGAAGGATCTCGCCGGGATAGAGCGGGTTTCGGGCGGGCGTTGGCTGGGCAGGGCTTGAAATTGCTTTCCCTGCCCCAACATTGACGCTCAGGCGGGCAGAGCGTAGTCTTTTCCGACTGTTTCACTCAACTTTTTGCAGGGCGCAAGAGCATGGATATCCAGGACGTCATCCGCGAGCAGGTTTCTTCCAACCCGGTCGTTCTCTACATGAAGGGCGTGCCGCAAATGCCCCAGTGCGGCTTTTCCGCCACTGCGGTCCAGATCCTGAAAGCCTGTGGCGTTAGCCAGGTTTTCGCGGTAAACGTGCTTGCCGATGATGCGATTCGTCAGGGCATCAAGGAGTTCTCCAACTGGCCGACGATTCCGCAACTCTACATCGGTGGTGAGTTCGTCGGCGGCGCGGATATCCTGCGCGAGATGTACCAGAATGGCGAACTGCAACAGATGCTGGCTGATGCCGGCGTCGGCACAGCCCAGAACTGAGCCTGGAGCGCCGGAGAGCTGAGCCCCGGCGCTCTATTTCCTGATGCGCCATCGAAACTTTGCCGTTCAGGCGGTGCTTTCGTGCGTAGGGCGCAAGGCCTTGCGCAATAGATGGGCTGCCAGCAGATGGGGCGGCATCCTTAGCCAGTGTGCTCGCAAATAGAGCAGCGCTGCGGCTCGCCGTCGCTCTGGCGGCTTCGAGTCTGGCCCCTGGGGAGTCAATGCTTCGCTCAGCAACATGGCCGTCAAGCGTTCTCCCGGCCGGACGGGGCCCGGTCGCGTGGCAATTTCCAATGCCGGGGGTAAGGGCGTGGCGAAAATGCGCTTGAGCTGGTGCAAGGTCTGCCGTAGCGGCATTTCCAGGCCGAGTTCCTGGCTTCTGGCAAGGAGTGCCGTGCCAAAGTCTGCATCCTTGCCGAACTCCTCCAGCAGGCGGTGCAAGTCCAGCAGGTCCCGAAATCCGTTGGCCCATTCGCCTTCCATGAAACGATGGACCGCGGCGTGCAGCACCATGTCGGTGTTTCCCAGCGTATGGCCATTCGGAAAGGAAGCCAGGCTCAGGCTGTACGCTGTGGCCAGCAGCTTCTCCCCTTGAACCGGAAAGCGGGATGTTGGCGGGGTTATGGTGTGGTGCAAGTCGACTATCGTGCCGCGGTGCAGATGCCGTAGTGGCGGGATTTCATGCATCCATTGGCGGTAATAACGCTGATCGTAGGCGTCGTGATGGGAACTCACCCAGCCGGCCCGGATCAGGCGGTCTTCGGCGGCAGCGACAGCGTCCCTGGGGACCATCAGGTCGAGGTCCGAGAATACCCTACCATGTGCTGCGGCCAGATCGCGCAGAACGTAGGCGCCGCCTTTGAGGAAGACCACCGGAATGTCCAGTGGCTGGAGGGCGGTGGAGATGCGCCTCGCCTCGCGGTGAACATCCAGTGCCAGCCTCTCGGCTATCCGGCGGGCGGATTCGAAGTGGCGTGCAACCTCGAGTGGTACTCCGGTGACGTGCTCGTACCGCCGTGCGAGTTGAGGCAGCACGTTGAGGATGCGCGCCTGACGTAGCAACTGGGTCCATTCCACCGGACTCCGCTCTGCCGTTGGCGGCTGCGTTGTGAGGGCGGCCACGATCAACGACTGCTCCATCACACCCCTCTCGCCAGCGAATCGAAGCGGGCGATAGCATCGTCGGCATCCTGATATTCGAAGTCGTATGCGGTCACGTTTGCGATCAGTTTGCCCAGGGCCTCGAAGCCGGTTTGTCCCAGCAGATCGTAATTGAAGGTGTTCTGTGCCAGCCGTATGAAGGCCGCACCGCGGGCTAGTGGCACGAGCAAAGTTGAAGCGCCGCTGCGATAGCGTGGAAATACGACGTGAGTAGGCGTTCCCGGTTCTCCGCTTCTGGCCACACTATCTGACGGCGGCTGAAAATGCCCGACCGTGCCTTTGATGGTGTCCCTCACGAGCGAGCCGAGTTGCAGCGCCGGGTAGCGTTGCCGGATCAACTCGATGGAGGCGTTCTTGAGACTGATCGGACGCGGGATGGGAGTCAGCAGGCCGGTGCGCGGATCCAGCAGGGCCAGTTCATCAGAAAGCAGGCGCCAGCCATGACCGACAAGTAAGGCGCATAAGGTGCTCTTCCCGGATCCAGGCGGAGCCGGCAGGATGATGGTGCAGCCGTTTTGTTCGATCACCGCTGCGTGGGTGATCATGTAATTGTGGCAATGGGAGGAGATGCACCAGTTGAAGCCCCATTCCAGCATAGGGAAAGCCTGCGACAGAGGCAGGGGCTCAAACGGTTGGCCGCCATCGCTTTCGAAATGGACTTTGGGGCGGAACGGGCGGGTTTTCTGCAGTGAGACGGTGAAATCGTCGAAGCCCTGCTCCTGCCCCAACGGGAAGTCGGCATACAGCGTGCGCAAGGTGGCCGCGAGCCCGGCCACGTTCGATCGTATCCGGAAGCGGAAAGGTGGGGTCAGAAGTGCCAGGCCGCCGTTCTCGAGTCGCTCCCGGACCTGGGCTTCGGTCAGTGAGGAGAGCGGCGTGGAGGGGAGATTCAGGGGTGTCGGCTGATCAATCCGAGCCGGCATAGGTCGTCCAGCGTTTCGTCTATCTGGCTGCTTAATATGCCACGATCCTCATCATCGTCAAGGAGCGCGCCAGTCAATGCCTCGTAAGAAGCGGGGCTGCGCAGCAGTTCCCCGAGCAGATAGCTTGCTAGAGGCGGAAGATGATGGGTTGAGCCGTTCGCTTTGTGAAAGAGCACCGCGTCTTCTTCGAAAAAGCGAACGATAAAGGCGTTTGGATTGCAGTGATAGCTCGACAAGGGCAGTCTGGGAATCAGGGGCCTGGAGTCAGGGGCCTGGAGTCAGGGGCCCGGAATCAAAGGTTGCTGCTGCCGACCAGAACATCCAGATAGGCGCGGGCATCCGTCCGGCCCCAGGTGCCGCCCCAAGGCGTAGACCACGTGCCAGTCACGATGGCGAGTTGCCACATGTCTTGAAGGATGGCGACGGTGTCCGCGGTGCCGGTGCCTATCTTTAGGTTGCCCGCCAGGGCGTCCAGGTAGGCGCTGACGATGTCCCGGGTGTAGTCGGTGGTAATGCTCTCACCCGCACCGCCCTGCAGGTTCAGCGCCTGGGAGAGGGTGAGGGCACTAAAAGAAATCGCTGCCTTGTTGATCTTGCCTGCCGGGCCGCCGGGTTGGGCGAACACGCTGGAGAAGAGGGTGTTTTGGCTTGCGCCGAAAGGCCAGGAGTGGGTTTTCCAGTAACCATGGGAGTGGCACTCGCTCAAGGTTTCCGGGGCGTTGCTGGTCAGCGCATTGGCACGGACGGAGGCGAAAGCGGAGGGGGAAACGCAGGTGCCCTGAGCCAGCGCCGACTTTGCTGACAAGCTCATGATCACTGGAGCTGAGGCGGCCCCCGCCTTCAGAAGGCGACGGCGCAAATCCTGAGGAGACTGCTTGGCTTCCAGGTGTTGCTCGTGCTCGGTCATGGTGTCAGGCCTGCAAAAATGTTCATTTTGACGCGCATCGTAGCGGTTGTCGGCACCGATGGACTGTGCAGATTGCCACGGTCGGTCTATTGCACCAAGTTGGAGCAAAAAGTGCGCCCGTTTTCTTGGTGTTTTTAAGGCAATGAATTTAAAAGGGTTTTATTTTTTTGAGATGGCCAGATATTTGGAGTGTAAAAACACTCGACACCGGGGGCGGAGAGGATAGCAGCAAAAGGGACAGGGTTTCCTGGGATGATGGCTTTATTGCCGTTCAGGACAGCTCCCTTAGCAATTGGGCCAGCAGCCGTTGAACCTGACCTGCGTAGGCTTTTCCGAAGATATGCAAATGGTTGAGGAGGTGGTGGAGTTGGTAGGCCAGCTTCCTGAGTTCGTACTCCGCGGACAGCGGCGCTAGGCGACGATAGGTGGCGTAGAAGGCGCTCGGGAAGCCGCCGAACAGTTCCGCCATGGCTAGCTCTGCCTCCCGGTCACCGTAGTGACAGGCGGGGTCGAAAAGGGCTGGCATTCCGTCCACCGTGATCGCGGCATTGCCGTGCCAGAGGTCGCCATGCAGTAGCGATGGCGCTGGCCGGTAGTCCAGGAAGAGGGCGGGCAAGCGCTCGAGTAGACGGAGGCCGGGGCGTTCTATTTCCTGGCTGTAGCCGGCTTTGCCTGCCTGCGCCAGTAGCGGGGCAAGGCGGTGTCGACTCAGGAAGAGCACCCAGTTGTCCTGCTCGTCGTTGGGCTGACGGGTGGGCCCAAGGTAGTTGCTGCGGTGCCAGCCATAGCGCTCGCCGGTGGTCGCATGAAGGGCAGACAAGGCCTGGGCGAAACGTTCGCCCTCTTCTGCCGAGGCCAATGGGTGCAGAGAGAGGTACTCCAGCACCAGGAAGGCGTGATCACCGGCGTGTCCTTGGGCCAGGACCGCGGGAATGCGGAAGGTACCAACGGCTGCAAGGGCGGCAAGGCCATCGGCTTCGGCCTCCAGGCGGTCGGCTGCGGTGATGTCGGCCAGTTTGACAAAGAGCCTCACGCCTTTGCCCCTCACGTCCAGCGCTGGAGTGCTCCCGCCGGCAGGTGTCGCCGAAATCAGTTGGACACGTTGGCCGCCGGCCTGATGGAGGGCTTCCGCAATGGCGGGAAGCAAGTCCTCGATGCTCACAGATTGGCAATCCGGGAACTGGCCAGCGAGAGGCGGGTGGACAGCACCTCGAGGAAGGCCTTGTAGAAGTGCATGCGACAGGTGTCCGAGGCTCGTTGCAGGGCGCGGCCGCGAATGGTGACGACCGCACACTCCGTAGTGGCATCGACCGAGGCGGAGCGCACGCCTCCGCCGGCGGAAAACAGCGCCATCTCGCCGAAGCACTCGCCTGCCGTCAGCACATTCAGCAAGCGGCCGCGTTTGCGTACTCTCGCTTCGCCTTCGGCTAGGAAGCAGAAGTGGTCGCCCGCCTCGCCTTCCTTGATCACCACGGTACCGGGTTGCACCCGGCTCCACTGCGACAGGCCGATGACTTCCCAGATCTCCGCGTCGGCAAACTCGCGGAAGAACGGCATGCCGCGCAGTGTCTGGAATTTTTCCGCCTCTGGAATGGCGTGGTGATCGCTGGCGACGCTGCGGTTACGGAAGGCCAGGGCGAGATCGTGGGAGAACTCGGCCCAGGTCTGGTAGCGGTTCTCGATCTCTTTTTCCATCGCCCGGCGCACGATGGTGTCCAGGGCTTCGGGTACCTCCGGCCGGTACTCGGAGGGGGGCGGAGGAATCTCATGGGCGATGCGGTAGAGCAGGCTGTAGTTGTTGTCCGATTCGAAGGGCAGGTGGCCGGTCAGCAACTGGTACATCACCACGCCCAGCGAGTAGATGTCGGTGCGATGGTCCAGCGGCATCTCCCGGACCTGTTGCGGCGACATATAGGCCGGTGAACCGATGCCCGATATCTGCGTGGTGTCGCTGGCGGTGTGCAGGGCGGCGCCGAAGTCGGTGACGCGGATGTCGGTGCCGGCCGCATCGGCCAGCAGGATATTGGCGGGCTTGATGTCCCGGTGGGTGACGCCGCGGTGGAAGGCATAGTCCAGCGCGCGGGTGCATTTGAAGACGATTTCGATCAGCCGGTCGAAGGCGGGCAGCGAGCCGGGGGAGGTCAGTGCTTCCAGCGTGCCGCCGGGCACGTATTCCATGACCACATAGGCTTCTTCGTCGCTGATGACTGCATCGTAGATATCGACGATGTGCGGGTGGGTCAGTTTGCCGGCGAGCGCGGCCTCGTTGAGCAGCAGGTGGCGATAGAGCCTGCCGCGGTCCTGGTCGCGCAGGACTTCGGGGTAAAGGCGCTTGACCGCGACATCACGCTGGTTGAAGGGGTCCCAGGCTAGGAAGACGGCGCTGGTTGCCCCTTCGCCCAGCAGGCGGCGGATCTCGTACTTGCCGATGCGCTCCACCGCCATAGGCGTGTCAGCCGAGTTGGGCGCGTGCCCGTGCCACCGCGGCGCGGACCTGTGCCGGGGCGGTGCCGCCGATGTGCTTGCGCGAGGCGAGCGAGCCTTCCACCGTGAGCACCGCGAACACGTCTTCGTCCAGGCGGTCGGCGGCGCCTGGCACTTCGGCCATGGCCGCTTTCAGCTCAGCCGCACTGAACTGCGGCAGGTCGCAGCCGCGGCGCTCGGCGGCGCGCACCGCCAGGGCGACGGCTTCATGGGCGTCGCGGAAGGGCAGGCCCTTCTTGACCAGGTAATCGGCCAGATCTGTGGCGGTGGCGTAGCCCTGGGACAGGGCGCCCAGCATGGCGTCCGCCTTCACCCGGATGCCGGTGATCATGTCGGCGTAGATGCGCAGGGTGTCGATGACCGTGTCGGCGGTATCGAACAGCGGCTCCTTATCCTCCTGGTTGTCCTTGTTGTAGGCCAGGGGCTGCCCCTTCATCAGCGTGAGCAGGGAGATCAGGCTGCCGTTCACCCGGCCGGTCTTGCCGCGGACGAGTTCGGGAACGTCCGGGTTTTTCTTCTGCGGCATGATGCTGGAGCCGGTGCAGAAGCGGTCGGCGAGGTCGATGAAGCCGACGCGTGGGCTCATCCACAGGATGAGCTCTTCGGACAGGCGTGAGAGGTGCGTCATCAGCAGCGCCGAGGCGGCACAGAATTCGATGGCGAAATCGCGGTCGCTGACCGCGTCCAGCGAGTTGTAGCAGACCTCGTCGAAGCCCAACTCGGCGGCGACCGATTCGCGGTCTATCGGGTAGCTGGTGCCGGCCAGCGCGGCGCTGCCCAGCGGCAGGCGGTTCACGCGCTTGCGGCAGTCGGCGAAGCGTTCGGCGTCGCGCCGGCTCATCTCGTAGTAGGCCATCAGGTGGTGGCCGAAGGTGACCGGCTGGGCTACCTGCAGGTGGGTGAAGCCGGGCATGGGCGTGGCAGCGTTTGCTTCGGCGACGTCCAGCAACTGGCGCTGGAATTCCCCGATCAGGGCAAGGATGGTGTCGATGGCGTCGCGCAGCCACAGGCGGATATCGGTGGCGACTTGGTCGTTGCGGCTGCGGCCGGTGTGCAGGCGCTTGCCGGCATCGCCGACCAGCGCAGTGAGGCGCTTCTCGATGTTGAGGTGCACATCCTCGTCGTCCAGGTTCCAGGCGAACTCGCCACGCTCGATCTCGCCCAGGATCTGATTCATGCCGCGTTCGATGTCGGCGAGGTCGGCCGCGGCGATGATGCCCTGGCGTGCCAGCATGCGGGCATGGGCGAGGGAGCCGCGGATATCCTGGCGGGCCATGCGCTGATCGAAGTTGACTGAGGCGGTGTAACGTTTGACGAGGTCGGAAACCGGCTCCGAGAAGCGGCCGGACCAGGCTTTGCCCGGCTGCGCGGCGTTGTCGGGCGACGAGGTGGTATCTGTCATAATGTCCGTACTGAGGAGAGGAGGGCCGGGGCGGAACCGTCCGGCCGGTCGTGCGATGTCGCTGCGGGCGTGTCGTCGCCTCGCGTAAGCCATGGAAAGTATAAAGCAAAAGCCACGCTCGCCTGCCGTGCCCACGGTGCCGGATTTCCGTAATCTCGGCGTCATCCTGCGTGTGTTGCTGCTGGTCAATCTGCTCGCTTTGCTCACCGTGCTGCTGCGGGGTGAGATGGTGGCGGAGGTGCTGGCAGATCGCTTGGTCGTGATGGCCGGCTATGTGGAGCCGCCGCTGTTCCTGGCGGTACTGTTGCTCTACGCACTGGGGCCGGCCATACAGATCGCCGGGCCGCGCTGGGCGCCCGTCATCGTGCTGGCTGCGTCGCAGGGGGCAGTGCTGCTGGCATGGCCCCTGCTCTCCGCCTACGGCGGCTTCCCCGGGCAGGAGCTGGCATGGGCCGCCGGGGCCGCGGTAGTCGCGCTGCTCTATTTCGATTACCGCCATCGCCTGTATTCCCCTGCGCTGACCGAGGCCCGCCTGCTGGCGCTCACCGCGCGCATACGCCCCCACTTCCTGTTCAACAGCATCAACGGCGTGCTCGGCGTGATCCGTTCCGATCCGCGCCGGGCGGAGCGCGCGCTGGAGGAGTTGGCGGACTTGTTCCGCGTACTGATGAGGGACAACCGGGAACTTGTTCCGCTGGCGGAAGAACTGTCGTTATGCGAGCGTTATCTGGACCTGGAGCGCTTGCGTCTGGGGGAGCGCCTGAGCGTGCGCTGGGAGATCGACCCGCCTTCGGCGGATGGCCTTTGCCCCGAGCAGGCGCTGGTGCTGCCGCTCCTGCTGCAGCCCTTGCTGGAGAACGCGGTTTATCACGGTATCGAGCCTTGCGAGGAGGAGGCTGAGATCGTGGTGCGCGTACAGCGCAGGGGCAAGGAGTTGCGGCTCGAGGTGGACAACCCCTTGTCGGACACTGCCCGCCAGCGCGCCGGCAACCAGATGGCGCTGGACAATATCCGCGAGCGGCTAACACTCTTTTTCGACATTGAAGCCGGATTGCATATACAAAGCGGTGAAGGGCGCTATCGCGTCCGTTTGCATCTACCCTTCAGGAGCGTTACCCCATGAGCGATCTTCCGCTGCGTGTCCTGATCGTCGACGACGAAGCGCCGGCGCGCTCGCGCCTTCGCGACCTGCTCGGCGACATCGCCGCAGTCCAGCCCAATGTCGTTGCCGGCATGGCGGCCAATGGCGTGGAGGCCTTGCGCCTGGTCGAGGCCGGCGGCGTGGATGTGGTACTTGCCGACATCCGCATGCCGGTGATGGACGGCGTGGAACTGGCGCGGGAACTAGGCCGCCTGCCGCAGGCGCCGGTGGTGGTATTCACGACGGCGTATGACCAGTACGCGGTACAGGCCTTCGAATTGGCGGCGACTGACTACCTGGTGAAGCCGGTCCGCGCCGAGCGCCTGGCAGCGGCGCTGGGCAAGGTGCGCGGGCTGCGTCCCCAGCAGGCCGAGCCGGCCTCCTCCGCCGCGTCCGGTGAACGGCGACACTTCGGCGTCAGCGAGCGCGGCCGCATCCTGCTGCTGCCGGTGGAGGATGTGCGCTACCTGAAGGCGGAACTGAAGTATGTGACGGCGAAGACGGTGGAGCGGGAGTTCGTGCTAGATGAATCGCTGGTGCAGATCGAGCAGGAGTTCTGCGACCGCTTCCTGCGCATACACCGAAACTGCCTGGTGGCCCGCGCCGCGATCCAGGGGGTGGAGAGGGTGGGCGATACCGAAGGCGAGGCGCATTGGGAGGTGTTGCTGGCGGGGTTGCCGGAGCGCTTGCCGGTCAGCCGGCGGCAGTGGCCTGTGGTGCGGCAGGCGTTGGGTCTTTGAGGCGCCCTCTGACGACGGCAGGCCTGCGGTAGCCGCGGGAAAAGGGAAAAAGGCCCGGCCGCGGTGCAAGAACCGCGGCCGGGCCTTTTCATTGGCCTGGGTGGGGCTTCAGCCGCTGTTGCGCAGGCCGGCGGCGATCCCGTTGATCGAGATGTGGATGCCGACGCGCAGGCGCTCGTCGTCGCCTTGTTCGCGGTGGCGCCGCAGCAGTTCCACCTGGACGTGGTTGAGCGGGTCCAGGTAGGGGAAGCGGTTGCGGATGGAGCGCTTCAGCAGCGGATTGTCGGCCAGCAGTTCCTGCTGGCGGGTGATGGCGAGCAGGGCGTCCACCGTGTCCTGCCATTCGCTGCGGATGCGGTTGAAGATTGTCTCGCGCAGTTCGGCATCCTTGACCAGTTCGGCATAGCGGGAGGCGATGGCGAGGTCGGTCTTGGACAGCACCATGTCCATGTTGGACAGCAGGGTGGTGAAGAAGGACCAGTCCTTGTGCATCGCCTGTAGGCGGGCGAGGCCGTCCTTGGGGTTGGAGGCGAGGTACCGTTTCACCGCTGAACCGAAGCCGAACCAGCCCGGCAGCATCAGCCGGCACTGGGACCAGGAGAACACCCAGGGAATGGCACGCAGGTCTTCGATGCTGGTGCCTTTCTTGCGCGAGGCCGGGCGGGAGCCGATGTTGAGGCCGGCGATCTCGGCGATCACGGTGGATTCCCAGAAGTACTGTTCGAAGCCCTCGGTTTCATAAACCAAACCGCGGTAAGCGGCGAAGGCGGCATCCGACAGCGCCTGCATCGTATCCAGGAATTCCGGCGGTGTGGGGGCGGCGCTTCCTGGGCGCCGACTGGCTTCCAGCGTGGCGGCAACCAGCACTTCCAGGTTGCGGTGGCCGACTTCCGGGTTGCCGTACTTGGCGGCGATCACTTCGCCCTGCTCGGTCAGCCGGATCTGGCCCTGCACCGCGCCGTCCGGTTGCGCCAGGATGGCCTGGTAGCTGGGGCCGCCGCCGCGGCCGACGGAGCCGCCGCGGCCATGGAAGAGGCGCATGCGCACGCCGTGGCGGGCGAACACGTCCACCAGTTCGCCCTCGGCCTTGTACAACGCCCAGCCGGAGGTGAGGAAGCCGCCGTCCTTGTTGCTGTCGGAGTAGCCCAGCATCACTTCCTGGGTGTTACCGGCCGCTTCCAGCAGCTTGCGGTAGAGCGGCAGCGAGAACAGGCGCTCCATGACGCTGGCGGCGTTCTCGAGGTCGCCTATGGTTTCGAACAGCGGTACCAGATTCACGTCCAGCGCGGATTCATGCGGCCGCAGCAGTCCGGCTTCCTTCAGCAGCAGGGCGAGTTCCAGCAGATCGGAGACGTCGTCGGTCTTGGAAATGATGCAGTTGCGGATGGCGTTGCGGCCGTAGCGGCGGTGGGCTTCGCGGGCGGCGCGAAAGATCTCCAGCTCGGATTCCGTTTCCTCGCTGTAGTGCACATGCGGCGAGGCGAGTGGCCGCGGGGTGGCCAGCTCTTCCAGCAGCATGGCGCAGCGGGCGGTTTCGTCCAGGCTCAGGTAGGCGCTGCCGGGGCGGGCGACTTCCAGCAGTTCGGCGACGGTGCGCTCGTGCACATCGGAGTTCTGCCGCAGGTCGATGGGCGCAAGGTGGAAGCCGAACACCCGCACCGCGCAGCGGAGGTGGCGCAGGCGGCCGCGCGCCAGGGTGGCGGAGCCGTTGGCGACCAGCGAGCGGTGGATGACGTCGAGGTCCTCCAGCAGCGCCTGGGCGCTGTCGTACGGTTGGGCGTGGTCGGCGGCGTGGCCGATGGGCTCGGTGCCGATCAGCGCGCGATGGGTGGCGGCGACGCGGGCGTGGATGCCGGCGAGGGCCAGGCGATAGGGTTCGTCGCTGCGGTGCGGCGAGCTGTCCGGCGATCCCTGGGCCAGCGCCAGCAGGGCGTCGGAGGCGCTGACCAGGCCGAGAGCGAGCGACAGCTGGGAGCCCAGCGTGTGCAACTCGTCCAGGTAATGGCGGAGGGCGACGCTGGCTTGCATGGCCTGCGCCTGCTCCAGGATGTCGGCGGTGACGAAGGGGTTGCCGTCGCGGTCGCCACCTATCCAGTTACCGACCTGCAGGAAGGCGGGCAACTCCTGCTTGCCCAGCGTCGGGTCGGCCGCGGCCAGGCGGTCTTCCAGGTTGGCGTAGAGGCGGGGGAGTTCGTGCAGGAAAGTGGTCTCGAAATAGGAGAGGCCGTTGTTCACCTCGTCCACCACCGACAGCTTGGCCGGCCGCAGCATCCGGGTCTGCCACAGGGTGAGCACCGCGCGGCGCAGGGCCTCGCCGTTGGCCTCGCTTTCTTCCGGCGTGAGCTGCTTGCGATCGCGCTCGTCCAGCAGACGGGCGATCACTGTCTGGCAGTTGAGGATGCTCTTGCGCTGAACCTCCGTGGGATGCGCAGTGAGCACCGGCGAGATCAGGGCTTCGCCGAGAAAGCCGGCGAGGGCGGCCGGCGTGGTCTTGCCGTCGGCGAAAGCCAGGGCCAGCGCGTGCGCCAGGCTGCCTTCGCGTGGCGCGGAGCCTGCGATCAGGTGGGCGCGGCTGCGACGGATGTGGTGCTGGTCCTCGGCGATGTTGGCGAGGTGGGAGAAGTAACTGAAGGCGCGCACGACCTGGATGGTCTGCTCGCGCGAAAGGGCGTCCAGCGTGCCTTCGAGCTCCTTGCGCGCGGCGTGGTCGTCGTCGCGACGGAAGCGCACCGAATTCTGGCGGATGCGTTCCACCAACTCGAAGCTGGCGTCGCCTTGCTGGTCACGCACGGTGTCGCCGAGCAGGCGGCCGAGCAGTCTGATGTCTTCGCGCAGCGGCGCGTCCTTGTCCTGGGTCATGGGTTTGGGCGAGAGCGGGAGGAGGAAGGGAGGAGGGTCAGTGTTCGGTCCGGCGCAGGCGGGCCGCGGCGGCGTGTAGGGCGTCGGCCAGGTACTGGCCATAAAAATCCGGCAGGCGCATGCCCACGATGTTCTCTCCGAGCAGGCTGCCGTCCGGGGCGTAGAACGCAACCGTGGGGGCGAGGCGCACCTCCCGTTGCGCGGCGAAGGCGCGGTGGGTGGTGCTGCGGCCATCGAATGCGGTGAGCGGGCGGCCCGAGTCGATGTCTATCTGGCGATACCGGGCTAGCCCCCGCGTGGCCGCCTCTTCATCCATGGGTGCCAGGTAAGCCCTGGCCTGTTCGCACCAGTGGCAATCCGAACGGCTGTACAGCACGACCAGAACCCGGCCTTCGGCATGCAGGGCAGCGGCGTCGCGGCTGAAGTCGGTGGCGGGTGGCAGGCTGGGCGCCGCGGCGAGGGCAGCGGGCACGCATGCTAGAATCCACGCCAGCTTCCGCACTATTGGTGCGAACCCTGATGCCACCGTAACGCCGGGTCGGGCGGTCTGCTTCAAGACCGTGGTTGTGAGGCCCGGCGCCAGATTCCTATCCCGCATGAGTTCCTTATCGTGAGCGTTGCCCAATCCGGTTCCACTTCCGCCGCGCCCGAGCGTATCGTCATCGCTACCCGCGAAAGTCGCCTTGCCTTGTGGCAGGCGGAGCACGTCAAGGCCAGACTCGAGGCATTGTATCCCTCCTGCCAGGTCGAATTGCTGGGCATGACCACCCGTGGCGACCAGATTCTGGACCGTCCGCTGGCCAAGGTGGGCGGCAAGGGTCTGTTCGTGAAGGAGTTGGAAACCGCGCTGCTGGATGGCCGCGCCGACATCGCGGTGCATTCGATGAAGGACGTGCCGATGGAGATGGGCGAGGCCTTCACCCTGGCCTGCATCTCCGAGCGGGAAGTGCCGCTGGATGCCTTCGTTTCCAACCGCTACGAGAGCCTGGCCGACATGCCGCCGGGTACGGTGGTGGGCACCTCCTCGCTGCGACGTGAGTCGCAGCTGCACGCTCACTACCCCTTCCTCGGCGTCACCAGTCTGCGCGGCAACCTGGATACCCGGCTGCGCAAGCTGGACGAAGGCCAGTACGACGCGATCATCCTCGCCGCTGCCGGCTTGACGCGGCTGGGGCTCGGTTCCCGTATCCGCGGGGTGTTGCCGGCGGAGACCTCGCTACCGGCGGCTGGCCAGGGCGCGCTGGGCATCGAATGCCTCGCCGGCCGGCAGGAACTGCTGCAATGGCTGGCGCCGCTCAATGATGCCGACACCTCGGCCTGCGTGCGTGCGGAGCGCGCGGTGGCGCGGGCGCTGGCGGGCAGTTGCGAGGTGCCACTGGGCGCCTACGCCGAAGTGAGGGACGGCCAGTTGTGGCTGCGCGGGTTTGTCGCCCGGCCGGACGGCAGCGAGATCCTGCGCGCGGAGCAGTGCGGCGCGCCGGCGGATGCCGAGGCGCTGGGCGCGGCCCTGGCTGCCTCGCTGCGGGAGCAGGGCGCGGAGGCGTTGCTGGCCAGCCTGGGCTAGCAGCGTCCGCATTTGCCGCAGCCCGGATCATGGAGATGGACTCGACGCGTCTTCAGGACCTGCCGCTGAGCGGGCGCCGCGTCGTCGTCACCCGCCCGACCGGGCAGGCGGAGTCGCTGTGCGAAGCCATTGCCCGGTTGGGCGGCGAGGCGATCCGGTTCCCGGTCATCGAGATCGCTGCGCTTGAAGATGCCGCCGGCCTGCAAGCGGCAACGGCGAGCCTGCAGGATTATGACCTTGCCTTCTTCGTCAGCCCGAACGCGGTTGCCCATGCACTGGACTTCATCCTGCCGCGCCGCGCGTGGCCGGCGCATACCGTGGTGGCAACGGTGGGCAAGGGCAGCGAGGGGGCGTTGGCCCGGCGCGGCTTCCGGAATGTGGTCGCCCCCGACCAAGGTTTCGACAGCGAGGCGGTGCTCAGCCTGCCCGCCTTTGCCGAAGCGGCGGTGCGCGGCCGGCGAGTGGTGATCTTCCGCGGTGACGGCGGCCGCGACCTGCTCGGGGAAACCCTGCTTGCGCGGGGCGCGGCGGTCGATTACGTAAGCTGCTACCGGCGCCGCGTTCCGCAGTGCAGTCCGGCGTCCTTGATCGCCGATGCCGCCGATGGCCGCCTCCACGCCCTGGTGTTGACCAGCAGCGAGGGTGTGGGCAACTTCGTGACCATGGTCGGTGAACAAGGTCTGGCGGTGCTGGCCGGTGTCTGCGTGATTGCTCCTCACGCCCGTATCGCGGCGGCGGCCGAGGCGGCCGGCTTCAGGCGCGTCATCTGCTGCGACGCTGGCGATGACGGTGTTTTGGCCGCATTGCTGCGGGATGCGGCGGGCTGATGACGTTAATATTCCAGCGGCATGTGCAGGGCCGTCCCACGCCGTTCTCCGGGCAGCGGGGCTGATTGCCGCCTGCCCTGCCGAGGGCGCCGTGCGGCGGTATCCGAGCTCGCCGCACGGGAAAAATCACTGTACATCCGGGTTAAACTCTCAGCATGAACGACGAAACCCCCGCACTCCCCCAGCCCGCATCGCCCGGCGATGCGGTGTCTTCCCAGCCCCCCAGGCCTGCCCCAGCCGCGACGTCCGAGCCGTCCCGCAGTGGTGCCGGCGGCTGGGCCCTCCTGCTTGCCGTGATCGCGCTCATCGCTGCCGCGGTGGCAGGCTGGCAGGCTTGGGACACCCGTCAGCGTAATACCCAGGCACGCGAGGAGCTGGCGCGCCGGCTGGCCGAGAGCGATACCGCGGCGACCGAGGTGCGCGCCCTGAACCGGCAGCAGCAGGAAGCCCTCGCCACCCTGCAGGGCAAGCTGGGTGCGCTGGAATCCAAGGTGGAGGCAAGCGAAGGTCAGGCTGCCGCGCTGGAGGCGCTGTACCAGGAGTTCTCCCGTTCCCGCGAGGACCGGGTGGTGGCCGAAGTGGAGCAGGCGATCTCCATCGCCGCCCAGCAGCTGCAGCTTGCCGGCAACCTGGAAGCCGCGCTGATCGCCCTGCAGGGCGCCGAGGCCCGCCTGGCGGCCAGCGACCGTGGCCAGCTGGCACCGCTGCGCCGTGCCCTGTCCAACGACATCGAACAGCTGAAACGGCAGCCCGATGTGGATGTGCCGGGCGTCGCCCTGCGGTTGGAGCGTCTGCTGGAACGCGCTGACGCGCTGCCGCTGGCCTTCGCAGGCGAAGCGGCAGTCAGCCAGGAAAACCAGGCTGCTGCGCCGGTGGAAAGTGGGGACAGCAAGGCCGCGGCGGTGCTGGCCTTCGTCGGCGAACTGGCGCGCGACGTCTGGCACGAGCTGCGCGACCTGGTGCGTGTCGAACGCCTCGACCAGACCGAGCCGGTGCTGCTGGCGCCGGCGCAGAGCACTTTCCTGCGCGAGAACCTGAAGATCCGCCTGCTGACCGCCCGTCTGGCGCTGCTGGCGCGGGATGGCCGCACCTATGCAGCCGACCTTGCCCAGGCGCGCAACTGGATGGAGCGCTTCTTCGACCTGCGCGACCCGCGGGTCAAGGAGGCGATCGAAGAGCTGCGCGTGCTGGAGGTTGTGCCGGTGTCGGTGCAGCGCCTCAGCCTGAACGAGAGCTTCGCCGCGCTGCGCGTGCTGCAGGCGCGGGCCGGCGATCTGCGCCCGCCGGCTGCAGAGGCCGCGCGCCCGGCGAATGGCCAGGGCAACGGCGCTGCGGCGCCGCAGCGCTGAGGTACGGCCCATGCGTGCCCTGATCTGGCTTATCGGCATTTTTGCGCTGGCTGTGGGTCTGGCCATGGCGGCCGGTTTCAACGACGGTTATGTGCTGGTGGTGCTGCCGCCGTGGCGTGCCCAGCTGTCGCTGAACCTGCTGATCGTGCTCCTGCTGCTCGGCTTTCTGCTGGCTTATGCGGTGTTGCGGCTCATCAGCCGCACCATGGGGCTGCCGCGCCGGGTTGTGCAGTGGCGTGAGCGCCGCCGGCGCGAGAAGGCGGGCCGCGCGCTGCGCGAAGCGCTGCGCACCTTGTTCGAGGGCCGTTTCTCCCAGGCGCTGAAGTTTGCCTCCAACGCGTTCTCTTCCGGTGAAAGCCCGGCCATGGCCGCGCTGGTGGCGGCGCGCGCCGCGCATGCGATGCGCGACGACACTCGCTACCGCATCTGGATCGGCCATGCCGCCGACAGCGGCGAGGAAGCGCGGGTGGCGCGGCTGATGACCGAAGCCGAGCTGGCGGTGGAAGGGCGGCGCTTCGAAGAAGCGGCGGAGCGCCTGGAGATGCTCAAGCTGGCCGGCCATCGCCACATCGCCGCGCTGCGGCTGGCGCTGCGGGTGGCGTCCGCACTGGAGCGCTGGGATGAAGCGCTGCGCCTGACCCGCCAACTGCACAAGCACAAGGCCTTGTCCGACGAGCAGGCCGCGCCGCTGATCCGCCGCGCCCATGTGGAACGGCTGAAGGAGCTGGCGGCCGACCGCGCCGCGCTGGCGGCGTATTGGCTGGAGATCCCGGCGGATGAATTGCAGGATCGCCGTCTGGTCGAGCGCGCCATGCCGCTGCTGGCCGCGGCCGGGGAAGGCCCGGCGGCGCGGCGCACGCTGGAGCGCCTGCTGGACGAGGAGTGGGACAGCGGGCTGGCCCGTCTGTACGCCCACTGCGGCGATGGCGAGGGCGATCCGGTCGCCTGCCTGGCCAAGGGCGAGGGCTGGTTGAAGCGCCAGCCGCGGGACGCCGGCCTGTTGTTCTCGCTGGGGCGGCTGTGCATGGGCGCCCAACTGTGGGGCAAGGCGCAGAGTTACCTGGAGGCTTCGCTCAGCCTGGCGCCGACCATAGATACCCACCTGGCGCTGGCCAGCCTGCTGGAACAGCTGGAGCGGCCGGAAGAAGCGCAGCGCCACTATCGCGCGGCGGCGGTTCGGGTGGCTGGCTGAGGCAGAAGCGGCAACAAGGAAAAAGGGGCGATCCGATCGCCCCTTTTTTCATTCCGTCTCCACTCAGGCCCAGTCGCGCGGCACCAGGAATTCCTCCTGCAGCCGCGCCTCGGCGCTGCCCGGTTCCGGACGCCAGTCGTAGCGCCACTTAACTTCCGGCGGCATGGACATCAGGATGGATTCGGTGCGGCCGCCGGACTGCAGGCCGAACAGGGTGCCGCGGTCGAACACCAGGTTGAATTCCACGTAGCGGCCGCGGCGGTAGGCCTGGAAGTCGCGCTCGCGCTCGCCCCAGGGCAGTTCGCGGCGGCGACTGGCGATGGGCAGGTAGGCATCGATGAAGGCATCGCCCACCGAGCGGGTTAGGCCGAAGGCGCTGTCGAAAGGCGTGCTGCCGTCGGCGCCGAGGTCGTCGAAGAACAGGCCGCCGACGCCGCGGGCTTCGTTGCGGTGCTTGAGGAAGAAGTAGTCGTCGCACCATTCCTTGAGCCGGCGGTATTCGGTTTCGCCGCCGAAGGGCAGCACCGCCGCCTTGCAGGCGGCGTGGAAGTGGCGCACGTCTTCTTCAAAGGCGTAGTAGGGCGTGAGGTCCATGCCGCCGCCGAACCACCACACCGGCGCCTTGCCGTCGGCCAGGGCGACGAAGCAGCGCACGTTCATGTGCACCGTGGGGCAGTAGGGATTGCGCGGATGCAGCACCAGCGAGACGCCCATCGCCTCGAAGCGGCGGCCGGCCAGTTCCGGCCGGTGGGCGGTGGCGGAGGCCGGCATGCCGGCGCCCATCACATGGGAAAAATTGACGCCGCCGCGCTCGAAGAAGTCGCCGCCCTCGATGACGCGGGTCAGGCCGCCACCGCCGCCGGGGCGCTCCCAGGCGTCGCTGCGGAAGGGCTGGCCGTCGAAAGCTTCCAGTGCGCTGACGATGCGGCCCTGCAGGCCGGTGAAGTAGTCCTTGATGGTGCCGAGGTCGAGATCCATGCGCAGCCTCCGGAAGCGACGGCAGAAGAGCCGTGGGAAAAGAAAAAGCCGCTGCCGGCAGGGTGAGCCGGGCAGCGGCCTGTGATGCCTGGGCTGCGGTTAGCGATCCATTGCGCGGTGGCCGATATCGCGGCGGTACTGCATGCCGGCGAAGCCGATGCGGCTCAGCAGCTCGTAGGCCTGCTTCTGCGCCTGACGCACGTTTTCGCCCAGCGCAGTGACGCACAGCACGCGGCCGCCGGCGGTGACGACCTGGCCGTCGCGTTCGGCGGTGCCGGCGTGGAACACATGGGCGTCTTCGGTGCCGGCCTTGTCCAGGCCGTCGATGAGGTCGCCCTTGCGCGGGCTGTCGGGATAGCCCTCAGCGGCGACGACCACGCCCAGTGCGACGCGGCGGTCCCATTCCGCTTCGACCTGGTCCAGCTTGCCGGCGATGGCGGCCTCCACCAGGTCGGCGAGATCGGTCTTCAGCCGCATCATGATGGGCTGGGTTTCCGGGTCGCCCATGCGGCAGTTGAACTCCACCACGCGGGGCTTGCCTTCGCCGTCTATCATCAGGCCGGCGTAGAGGAAGCCGGTGTAAGGCAGGCCTTCGGCGGCCATGCCGGCCAGCGTCGGCTGGATGATCTCGCGCATCACCCGGGCATGCACCTCCGGCGTGACCACCGGGGCCGGCGAGTAGGCGCCCATGCCGCCGGTGTTGGGGCCCTGGTCACCATCCTTGAGGCGCTTGTGGTCCTGGCTGGTGGCCAGCGGCAGGGCATGCCTGCCGTCCGCCATGACGATGAAGCTGGCCTCCTCGCCCTGCATGAATTCCTCGATGACCACCCGCGCACCGGCGTCGCCCATCTTGTTGTCCAGCAGCATCATGTCGATGGCGGCGTGAGCCTCTTCCAGCGTCATCGCCACCACCACGCCCTTGCCGGCGGCCAGGCCGTCGGCCTTGATGACGATGGGCGCGCCCTCGGCGTCGATGTAGGCATGCGCCTGGCCAGCGTCGGAGAAGGTCTGGTACTTGGCCGTCGGGATGTTGTGGCGGACCAGGAACTGTTTGGCGAAGTCCTTGGAGCTCTCCAGCTGGGCGGCCTGGCGGATCGGCCCGAAGATGGGCAGACCGGCGGCGCGGAAGGCATCGACCACGCCGGCGGCCAGTGGCGCTTCCGGGCCGACCACGGTGAAGCCGACCTGCTCGCTGCGGGCCAGGGCGACGAGTTCCTCGATGGCGGTGACGGCCACGTTCTGCAGCTTGGGCTCGCGCGCGGTGCCGGGGTTGCCGGGGGCGACCAGCACGCGGGTGACCTTGGGCGACTGGGCAAGCTTCCAGGCCAGTGCGTGTTCGCGTCCGCCCGAGCCGATGACGAGGACTTTCATGGGTTGCTCCGGATCAGTGTTGCTTCTTCTCTAGCAGGGGCGGGCCGGCGGCGAGGCCGGCCCTGCATTCCATCAGTGACGGAAATGGCGATAGCCGGTGACTACCATGGCGATGTTCTGCTCGTCGGCGGCGGCGATCACCTCGGCGTCGCGCATCGAGCCGCCGGGCTGGATCACCGCGGTGGCGCCGGCCTGGGCGAGCACGTCCAGGCCGTCGCGGAAGGGGAAGAAGGCATCCGAGGCGACCACGCAGCCGCCGATCTGCAGGCCGGCGTTCTCGGCCTTGATCTTGGCGATGCGGGCGGAATCGACGCGGCTCATTTGCCCGGCGCCGACGCCGATCGTCATGCCGTCCTTGCAATAGACGATGGCGTTGGACTTGACGTACTTGGCCACCCGCCAGGCGAACAGCATGTCCTGCAGTTCGGCCGGGGTGGGGGCGCGCTTGGTCACCACCTTGAGGTCGGCGAGCTGGATACGGGCCTCGTCGGCGCTCTGCACCAGCAGGCCGCCACCCACGCGCTTGTAGTCCAGCGCACCGGCGGGCTTGCCCAGCGGGCAGGTGAGCACGCGCACGTTCTGCTTGGCGCGCACCAGTTCCAGTGCGTCGGCGGTGTAGGAGGGGGCGATCAGCACTTCCAGGAACTGGGCGGAAATGGCTTCGATGGCGGCGCGATCCACTTCGCAGTTGAAGGCGATGATGCCGCCGAAGGCGGAGGTGGGATCGGTGGAGAAGG
Source organism: Azoarcus sp. TTM-91 (assembly GCF_012911025.1). GTDB lineage: Bacteria > Pseudomonadota > Gammaproteobacteria > Burkholderiales > Rhodocyclaceae > Azoarcus. Next base: position 79,166 of record NZ_WUEI01000010.1, read on the forward strand.
CCTTTTTGTAGGCCTCCAGCGGGGTTGCGCCCAGCGCCACGCCACACGGGTTGGCGTGCTTGATGATGACGCACGCAGTGGTGTCGAAAGCCTTGACGCACTCCCAGGCAGCATCCGCGTCGGCGATGTTGTTGTAGGACAGCTCCTTGCCCTGCAGCTGGGTGTAGCCGGCGACGCCGCCTTCGGCCGCGCCCGGTTCCTTGTAGAAGGCCGCCGTCTGGTGCGGGTTCTCGCCGTAGCGCAGGTCCTGCACCTTGTCGAAGGCCAGCTGCAGGCGCTCCGGGTAGGCTTGGCGGGAGATGTCGCCGCTGTCGTTGCCGACCAGCGAGGTCAGGTAGTTGGAGATGGCCGAGTCGTAGCGCGCGGTGTGGGTGAAGGCCTTCACCGCCAGCGCGAAGCGGGTCTTGTAGGACAGCTTGCTGCTGCCGTTCTTCAGCTCGGCGACGATGCCGGCGTAGTCCTCCGGATCGGTGACGATGCCCACGCCGCCGTTTTCATCGCCGTGGTTCTTCGCCGCGGCGCGGACCATGGTGGGGCCGCCGATGTCGATGTTCTCGATGGCGTCTTCCAGCGCACAGTCCGGACGCGCCACGGTGGCCTGGAAGGGGTAGAGGTTCACCACCACCAGGTCGATGCGGCTGATGTCATGGGCGGCGATGGTGTCTATGTGCTCGGCCAGGTCGCGGCGGGCGAGAATGCCACCGTGCACCTTGGGATGCAGGGTCTTTACCCGGCCATCCAGCATTTCCGGGAAGCCGGTGTGTTCCGACACATCGGTGACGGCGAGGCCGGCATCGCGCAGCAGGCTGGCGGTGCCGCCGGTGGACAGAAGCTTGATGCCGAGGCCGGCGAGCTCGCGGGCGAATTCGACCACGCCGCGTTTGTCGGAAACGCTGATCAGGGCTTGGGAGACGTTCATCTGGGTTCAGGCAGAAAGGGGAAAGAGGTGCGACGGACTGGCCGTGGCGCGCCCGCGGGCGCGGCCGGCCTTACAGCAGGTCGTAGTCGGTGAGCTTGCGGCGCAGGGTGTTGCGGTTGATGCCGAGCATCTCGGCGGCGACCGTCTGGTTGCCCTTGGCCTGCTGCAGCACGAACTGCAGCATGGGGCGCTCGACGTTGCGGATCACCATGTCGTAGATGGCGGCCGGCTTTTCGCCGTCGAGGTCGCGGAAATACTGGTCCAGCGTACGGAATACCGAGTCGGCGATCTCGTTGGAGCGGCTCATGCTGCAAGTTCCTGGGGCTGTTCTTCTGCGCTGTCGGCGGCGTACTCGAGGCGCGAGCCGGCATCGGCAAGACGGCCAAAGAACTCATCCACGGCGGAGAGCTGGCTGGCGACGTCGGGAAGGCGGTTCATGGCGAAACGGAAGGCGGCCGAACCGACCAGCCCCTTGGTGTACCAGGAGATGTGCTTGCGGGCGATGCGCACGCCGGCGTCTTCGCCGTAGAAGGCATAGAGGTCGGCCAGGTGCTCGCGGCAGACCTGATGGATCTCGGAGACCAGCGGTGGCGGCAGTTCCTCGCCGGTGCGCAGGAAGTGCTCGATCTCGCGGAAGATCCACGGCCGGCCCTGGGCGGCGCGGCCGACCATGACGCCGTCGGCGCCGGTGTAGTCCAGCACGTGCTTGGCTTTCTGCGGCGTGGTGATGTCGCCGTTGGCGATCACCGGGATCTTCACCAGGGTTTTCACCAGCGCGATGGTGTCGTACTCGGCTTCGCCGGTGTATTGGTCGGCGCGGGTGCGACCGTGGATGGCGATGGCGCGGATGCCGGATTCCTCGGCGATGCGTGCCACCATCGGGGCGTTCTTGTTCTGGCGGTTCCAGCCGGTGCGGAACTTGAGCGTTACCGGCGTGTTCGGCACCGCCTTGACCACCGCCTCCAGGATGCGGGCGACCAACGGTTCATCCTGCATCAGCGCCGAGCCGGCCATCACGTTACAGACCTTCTTGGCCGGACAGCCCATGTTGATGTCGATGATCTGGGCGCCACGATCCGCGTTGTAGCGGGCTGCCTCGGCCATCATCGCCGGGTCGGCGCCGGCGATCTGCACCGAGATTGGATCGACCTCGCCCTCGTGGTTGGCGCGCCGCTGCGTCTTGGCGCTGCCGTACAGCAGTGAGTTGGAGGTGACCATCTCCGACACCGCCACGCCCGCGCCCAGCTTCTTGCACAGCTGCCGGAACGGCCGGTCTGTCACGCCCGCCATGGGTGCGACGAAAAGATTATTGCGCAAGGTGAAGCCGGCGAACTGCATGAGGGACAGGGGCGGTGCGGGGAAAGAGCGGCATTTTACCCCAGGAGGCAGGGGCCGGGGCAGCCCGGTGTGGGCTCCGTGTCCCGGCGCACTGAGCGCGATGTCCGCCGGCCGACGGGCGGTGCGGCGGGCCTGCCCGGTCTAGGGCCAGGCGCGGGCGCCGAACATCATGCGTTTGGCGACGAAGTGGCGCAGCGGCGGGAAGAGGTCCAGCGCCACCAGGCCGGCGCCGCGCAGATGGCGCAGCGGTGCGATGTCGTTGCTGAACAGGCGCACCAGGGTGTCGGTGAAACGTATGGTGCCCAGGCGGTCCAGCCGGCGGTTGCGGGCGTAGGCGGCGAGTACCGCCGGCGCTCCGGGGTCGCCGCGCTGCTCCAGCAGGACCTCGGCCAGCGCCCAGACGTCGCGCAGCGCCAGGTTGAAGCCCTGGCCGGCCACCGGGTGCAGGGTCTGCGCGGCGTTGCCCAGCCAGGCGGTGCGCGCGCCGGTTGGGTCGCGCCGGTAGCGCAGGCCCAGCGGATAGCGCAGGCGTTCGGCCACCGCGGTGAGCTGCACGCGGTTGCCGATGTGGGCCTGGATGCGGGCGAGATAGGCAGCGTCGTCCAGTGCCATCAGGCGGTCGGCTTCCGCCGGCGAGGCGGCATGCACCACCGCGTAGCGGTTGCCGCAGGGCAGCAGGGCGAGCGGGCCTTGGGAAGTGAAGCGCTCGAAGGCGGTCGAGTGGTGGCCGCCGGCAACGTCTACATAGGCGATCAGCGCATGCTGGCCGTAGTCGCGTTCGGCGATGTCCCCCTCGCCCGCCTGCATGCCGCCTTCGGCGCAGGCGGCCAGGTGAGCAGTGAGGCTGCGGCTGCCGTCTGGCGTTTCCAGCGTGGCGACAATGCAGTCGGCCTGGGCGTCCAGCGCGCGGACTTCGGTGTCGTTCAGGATGACGATGCCAGCCTCTTCGACCGCCTTGCGCAGCGCGGCGGCCAGCGCGCCGGCGGGGGCGACGTAGCCCAGCGCGGCGATGTCGTAATCCGCGGCCTGCAGCAGGGTGCGGCCCAGGCCGCCTTGCTGGGAAACGTGGATGGTCTTGATCGGGGTAGCGGGCAGGCCGGTCCATACGCCCAGCCGCTCCAGCGTCTGGCGGGTGCCGTGGGCGAGGGCGAGCACGCGGGGGTCGGCGTCGGCGGCGCCCTGCGGGCGGGCGTCGGCCAGCACGATGTCCAGGCCGCTGTGCTTGAGCGCGAGTGCCAGCGCCAGCCCGACCGGGCCGGCGCCGACGATCAGCAGGTCGTGCTGCGCCATCATGTTGCCGCGGCTCGTGCGTCCCGCATCAGGGCCTCGATGTCGTCCACCTCGCGTGGCACGCCTTCGGTGAGGTATTCGCAGCCGTCGGCGGTGACCAGGGCATCGTCCTCGATGCGCACGCCGATGTTCCAGAATTCCTCGGGCACGTCTTCCGCCGGGCGGATGTAGCAGCCGGGTTCCACGGTGAGCACCATGCCTGCCTCCAGCGTTCGCCACTGGCCGCGCGCCTTGTATTCGCCGGCGTCGTGCACGTCCATGCCCAGCCAGTGGCCGGTGCGGTGCATGTAGAAGCGGCGGAATTCCCCGGTTTCGATGATCTCGTCCAGGCTGCCCTTGAGCAGGCCGAGGTCCAGCATGCCCTGGGCGAGCACCTGCACCGCGGCTTCGTGGGGCTGGTTCCAGTGGGCGCCAGGCTTGATCGCGGCCTTGGCGGCGTGCTGGGCGTCCAGCACCAGCTGGTATATCGCGCGTTGGGGGCCGCTGAAGCGGCCGTTCACCGGGAAGCTGCGGGTGATGTCGGAGGCGTAGCCGTCCAGTTCGCCGCCGGCGTCTATCAGCAGCAGGTCGCCATCCGCCATCAGACGGTCGTTCTCCACGTAGTGGAGGATGCAGGCGTTGGCGCCGCTGGCGACGATGGAGGGGTAGGCCGGGTACTGACTGCCAGCGAGGCGGAAGGCATGCAGCAGCTCGGCTTCGATCTCGTACTCGTAGCGGCCTGGCCGGCTGGCGGCCATGGCGCGGCAGTGGGCGGCGGCGGAGAGCTCGCCGGCACGGCGCATGATGGCGATCTCGTGGGCGTCCTTGCGCAGGCGCATCTCGTCCAGCTCGGCGCGCAGGTCGCGCAGCGAGTGGGGTGCGGCGATGCCGGCGCGGGTGTTGGCGCGCACGCCGTTGAGCGCATCCAGCAGGCGCTTGTCCCAGGCTTCGTCGTAGCCCAGCCCACACCATAGTAGCGGCTGGTCGGCGAGCAGTTCGGGCAGGCGGCGGTCCAGGTCGCCTATGGTCCAGGCGTCATCGAAGCCGAACAGTTCGCGGGCGGCTTCAGGGCCGTAGCGGAAGCCGTCCCAGATTTCCCTTTCTTCGTCCTTCTCGCGGCAGAACAGGTATTGCCTGGGCGTGTCGCCGGCCACCAGCACGACCACCGCTTCCGGTTCGCGGAAGCCGCTGAGATAGTAGAAGTAGCTGTCGTGGCGATAGGGGTAGTGGGTGTCGCGGTTGCGTGTGCGTTCCGGCGCGGTGGGCAGCACCGCGATGCCGCCGCCGGCCTCGGCCATGCGTGCCAGCAGGCGCTCGCGGCG
>NZ_WUEI01000110.1 GCF_012911025.1 Azoarcus sp. TTM-91
GCGCTGTCCGTGCCAGGCAAAGACGCCGTCCGCGGCGGGCAAACCGCCTCCGCAGCGCATGGCTAGCATCGCTTCTCCAATCAACAACAGAGAGAGGAGACAGCGATGCTGACCACCACAGGTAACGAATTCTGGCGCGACCTGGCCCCCATCGCCGATGCCTTCAAGCCGGACGCCAAGCCGGAGGTCTATATCAGCAATGCGCCGACCGAGGACGAGCGCTGGTACGTTCCCTTCACCGACACGGTGAGCTCGCGCCCGCTGTGGATCTCGCCATCGGAGAACAGGTGGTGCGACATCCTGATGGCGAAGTCCGCCGGCCTGGTGAACCGGCACTATCACCCGCACGAGGTCTTCGCCTACACGGTGTCCGGCAAGTGGGGCTACTTGGAACACGACTGGGTGGCCACCGCCGGCGACTTCGTCTACGAGACGCCGGGCGAGGGCCATACGCTGGTCGCCTTCGAACATGAGCAGCCGATGCGGGTGTTCTTCGTCGTCAAGGGGCCGCTGATCTGGCTGGACGAGGCAGGCCAGTCGGTCGGCCACTTCGACGTGCACGACTACATCGCCCTCTGTCGCGCCCACTACGAGAAGGTGGGGATAGGCGCGGCCTACGTGGATACCTTGTTCCGCTGAGCGCGCGCGGCCGCACCAGGCGTGCTCCGGCTCCTGCGGGCCGAAGCGCGCCGGGGGAGCTACTTCTTGTCCACCTTGCCATGCAGGGCCTGCGCCTCCTGCAGGTGGTGTTCCAGCGCGGGCAGGTGCTTGGCGGCGAAAGCGCGTACCTCCGGATCCTCCGCCTCCCGCGACGCCTGCCGGAACAGTTCCACCGAGTTCTCGTGCGCGGCCACGCCGACGCGAGAGGCGTACATCTTGTCGAAGGTGTCGCCGCTGAGGGCGCGCAGGGCGGTGAGTTCGGTCTTCTGGGTGAGCGAGGGGCCATCAGGCAGCTTGAAGCCCTTCCTGGCAGCGAGGGCGTTGAGCTCCTCAGCAACCTTGGTGTGGTCCTGGATCATCTTGCGGGCGAAGGCTTTCACATCCGGGCTGGCGGCTTTTTGCTCGGCCAGCTTGCTGCCCTCGATCTCGGTGTGGCCGGCATGGGCGGCATCTTCGAGGAAGCTGCGGTCTGCCCGCGGCAGCTCGCCATCGGCGCGCGGCTGGGTGGCGGGGCCAGGGGTGACGCCGGGAGTGGTGGTGGGCGTGCGCGGTGCAGTCTGCGGATTCGCCGGCTGGGTGTCGGCGGCGCTGGCGCCGCTCGCGAGCAGCAGGGCGCAGGCGGCGGCAAGGCTGGTCTTGGCGAGATGTCGGGTCATGTTCTCCTCCGTGGGGTGATGGCAAAGCACCCAGGATCGGGCGCCTGTGGCTTCCCGCAAGCGCTGTGCCCGGCGCAGACGGATGCCGGCTGGCCTCTTCGCACGGCAGGGCTGGAGGTGCGCTTCTGCGCTAAATCAAGGCCGGGATGATTTGTTCATCCATACAGTTCCCAGCACGGGGAGCGGGGGGTAGATTCGATTCCGTAACTGTCCGAAAGAGGTAGAGAGTGCCTACACAGACCGAGGCGCGGCTCGCCGCGCTGGAGGCGCGCATCGAGTGCCTGAACCTGCTTGTCGTCTCCCTCATGAGTGCAAACCAGAACCAGGCATCCCTGCGCTTCGCGATAGAGCGGGCACTCCGCCTGCACGATGCCAATGCGGTCTACCAGATGCGCCTGAGCGACGAGCAGATCGACCGCGTCGGCGTAATGCTCCAGGACTACATCGGCACCCTGGTGTCCGAACGGGAAGCGGCGGCGCCGGTGGAGTGACCCGGAGCCGCCGTGGGTGTTTTTCCCGCCGCCTTGCTGATGAGAGCTATGTCCGGGCGAGCCGGCAGGAAGGCCTTGGGGAATGCCGGAGGCGCCAGCGGGAGAGCGCAAGACTGAGTACTTTCGGCAAGGCCGGGCGGCATGTTCCGGTCCTCGCTCCGCGCATGCCTGTGACCCGGCGCTGTGATGCGGACGGGGTATAAGGCCGTCTGCCCTTGAGTCAGCGGGCAAAGCACTCGCTGAAGTGTCTGTCGCGCAGGCTGCGCGCCTTGTCCCTGTCTTTCTCCCCGCGCAGGCTGCTGCTCTTGCGGTTGCCGCTGCGTTCCAGTTGTTCCGCTTCGGCGAGGTAATTCCTGCAGCGCTCGGCGGCGAGTTGCTCGTGCTTGCGCCGCTGGCCGTGCTGCTCGCGGGCGAGTTCGGCGCTGGCTTCCCTCTCGGCCTCGATGCGGCGCAGGCGGGCGCCGTCCTGGCGGCTGCGCTCCTCGCTCGAGCGGCGTTCGGCATCCGAGGGCTGGCGGGCGTCCAGTTCGAGCGCCTGACCATGCTGCCGGCAGGGTTCGGACTGGTAGCTGGTGGTGCCGGCGGGGTCGGTGCAGCGGTAAACCTGCGCCAGCGATGGACCAGGCAGGTGCAGGCCCAGTAGCAGCAGGCAGGAGAGGCCGTGGCGGAGGAGGGCTCGGGCAGTGCCGGCCGGGACGGGGCGAGATGAGGCGGATGCGGACATGATGGGCCTGCGCTGTGGAAGCCGGCCGATTCTCGCATCGAATAAAGTACGTTGGAATATTTCGCGGCCGGGCGGCGGCTCGGTGACCCTGGCCCCGGCCGTGCGCTGGCTCAGCGGTCGGGAATGCCGTCGCGCAGCAGCGGCAGGGTGTCCGCCGCCGGAATGGGGCGCTGGAAATAGTAGCCCTGCACCTCGTCGCAGCCGGCGGCCTTGAGATAGACCGCCTGCTCGCGTGTTTCCACGCCTTCGGCGATGACGGTGAGGCCGAGGTTGTGGCCGAGGGCGATGGTGGAGGCGACGATGGCGGCGTCGTTGGTCTGGTTGCGGATGTCGTTGATGAAGGAGCGGTCGATCTTGATGATGTCGATGGGCAGCCGGCGCAGATAGCTGAGGCTGGAGAAGCCGGTGCCGAAGTCGTCCAGCGCGATCTTCAGGCCGAGCCTGGAGAGCACTTCCAGCGCGGCATGGGCGCGTTCGAAGTCATCCACCACGCAGCGCTCGGTGATCTCGATTTCCAGCATGTCGGGCCGGATGCCGTAGTGGGCGGTGGTTTCACGGATGACTTCGACGAAGCTTTGGTCGCGCAGCTGGCGGGCGGAGACATTGATGGCCACCGGCACCACGGCGATGCCCACCTGCTGCCAGGCGGCGATCTGCCGGCAGGCTTCGCGCACTACCCAGTTGCCCAACTCCACTACCAAGCCTTCCTGCTCGGCGTAGTCGATGAAGTCGCCGGGATAGACCAGGCCGCGCTCCGGATGCTGCCAGCGGATAAGCGCTTCCAGGCTGGTGATGCGCAGGCCGTTGAGGGCGACGCGCGGCTGGTAGTGCAGCACGAATTCCTCGCCGAGGATGGCGCGGCGGAAGCGGCTGTGCAGGTCCAGGTGCAGCGCGGAGCGGGCGTTGAGCGAGGGGTCGTAGTAGCGGAAGCAGCCGCGGCCGGAGCGCTTGGCTTCGTACATGGCGGAGTCGGCGTTGCGCATCAGCGCGTCGATGTCCTGGCCGTCGCGCGGATGGATGGCGATGCCGACGCTGGCGCGCACCTCCAGGTCCTGCCCGTCTAAATTCATCGGCCGGGCGAGGGCGTCTATCAGCTTGCGCGCCACCCGGGCGGCGGCGTCGGCGGCGTCCACCTCGGTGAGCAGCACGACGAACTCGTCGCCGCCCAGGCGGGCGACGATGTCGGTGTCGCGCACCGCGGCCTTCAGCCGGTCCGCCACTTCCCGCAGCAGCAGATCGCCGACCCGGTGGCCCAGGGTGTCGTTGATGGCCTTGAAGCGGTCCAGGTCGAGAAACATCATGACGAAGGGCGCATGGTTGCGGCGCGCCCGGTTGAGGTGGCTGGCCGCCAGCTCGGTGAACAGCATGCGGTTGGGCAGGCCGGTGAGGTGGTCGTGGGAGGCGAGCTGGTAGGCCCGGCCCTTTTCCTCTTTCAGCTGTTCGATCAGGCGTTCCTTCTCGTCTTCGGCCCGGCTCAGTTCGCGGTAGAGGCGGTGCTGGCGGCGTGCCACCACCACCATCGCCGCCAGTGCGGCAACCAGCACCAGCGACAGGCTCCAGGCCCAGCCCGCCGGGGCCAGGCGGCGCTGCGCGGCGCCGTGCAGCACTTCGTCCAGCCGGCGCTCCACGGCGACGCCCAGGCCGCTGGCGGCCGAGCGCTCGAAGGCGAGCAGCGCCGGCCGGCCGTCGTTCCGTTCCACCGTCCGGCGGCCCTGCAGTGTCGCGGCGAAGAGCTTGTCGCTGCCATCGTCGGCAACAAGCCGGCGGCTGTCGTCGCTGCGGGTGTCGAACAGGCTGCGGCCGCTGGCATCGTAGATGCGCAGCGCGCCCCCGCTGCCCAGGTCCAGCGTGCGGAAAGGTTGCAGCAGGCGGCTGGCGTCCACCAGGGCAAGCAGCTGTCCGCGGTTGCCCAGCGCGCTCGACAGCGGAATGGCCATCGGCAGGCGCCAGTTGCCATCCGGCCCGCGTTCGGCGGGCAGCAGGGTGACCTCGCCCGCGAGCGCAGTGCGCGCAGCATCGCCGGCCGGGCGAGCGGCGAGGCGGAGCAGGGCGGAGGCCTCACTCTCGGTGACGGTGGAGGAGAACAGCAGTCCGCGCTGGGCGTCCTGCACCATCATCGCGCTGAAGAGGCTGTCGCTGCTCGTCGCCAGCCGCAGGCCTTCCAGCAGCCGGGCGTTGTCCAGGCCGGCGCGGGCGAGGCGGGCGTGGCGGCGGCCGCGCTCCAGCGTCTGCTCCAGCACGGAGACGGCCATCCGCGCGATGTTGGCGTTGTCCTGCAGGACGTTGTCCACCGCCAGCTGGCGCTCCCGTTCGGCGTACAGCAGGTGGCTGCACCAAATGGCCGCCAGCAGCGGAATCGCCAGCAGCAAGGGCCCCAGCGTGAGCCCGGACCAGCCGTCGAGGTGCGCCGAGCGCGCCAGGCGCCGCCACCGTTCCAGCACGGCAGGCGCAGGCGGGGAAAGGAGCGGTGTCGAGGGAGGAGGGCTGATCGTATCGTCGCTCACAGTGGCTGATCCCGCACGCCGGGAGGGGCAGGGCGAGTATGTCGAAGTGCGTAATGCTGGGTTGTCCGGATTACATTCATGTGACGTGTAACGGGCACGAGGCTGGTCCGGCGGGCGCCGTAGCAGTTTCTGCAAATAGTTCTTGACCTACTTCGGATGCTTGTTTATAGTTATGCCTTCTCCGACGCGGGGTGGAGCAGTCTGGCAGCTCGTCGGGCTCATAACCCGAAGGTCGCAGGTTCAAATCCTGCCCCCGCAACCAAATATGAACGAAGGCCTGCGCAATGCGCAGGTCTTCGTTTTTGCGTGTCCTCTCCAGCAGGGCTCAGCGGCGGGGCTTCGTCTGCATCGGTTCTGTCTCTGCCAGGGAAAACGCCAAGCCGCAGCCGCTGTTTCCCGGGCTGGGCCTCTCCCTCCGCCGGAATTGCGGGCACGGTCCCTCCCGTCTGTAGTCTCCCTTGCTGCGTGATCCTGCATGAGTCCTGTCGTATCTGCTCTCGATGTCCTGTGCCGGAGCGCATGCACCTTGTTCGACGTTCCCCTGGCGTTGTTGTGTGGGGGCGAAGGCGCCTGGGCCGGAGACGGCCGCTTGCGGGAGCGGGTAAGCGCCTGGGCGGACGCGGGCGGGGCGTGGCCGGACCAGGGCCTGCCGCCGCTCTGGCTGGAGGAGCTGCGCGCCTGTCCCGAATGGTCTGCTGCACCTTGGGTGGCGGGTCCTCCCGAAGTGCGCTTCTATGCCAGCGCGCCGCTGGGCGGGCCAGGGGGCGGACGGTTGGCGTTGCTCGATTTTCGGCCGCGCACGGCGGAGGCGCAGGCCGTGGAGCGCCTCGTTGCCCTGGCCGCCGTGGCCTCGCAGTGCCTGGAACTGGAGCGGGAGGCCGCTGAGGCTGCGCAGGAGGCCGCGCAGTTCAGGCTGCTTGCTGAAGCCTCCACCGACACCATCGTCCGGGGCGATCTGGACGGGGTGCGCCGCTACATCTCGCCCTCGGTCCGCACTCTGCTTGGCTACGAGCCGGCAGAGTTGATTGGGCAGCGTGCGATGGAATTGACTCATCCCGACGATCTGCCGGCGTTCGCCGCGCTGATGCGACAGGTGCGCGAGGGTAGCCTGGAGTTCGGGGTGAGCGAGCAGCGCCAGCGGCACAAGAACGGTTCCTGGGTATGGCTGGAGGCCTGCGTGCGCTTGACCCGCGATCCGGTGAGCGGCGTGGCGGACGGCTATGTCTCTTCCGTGCGGGGCATCGGCCGGCGCAAGGCCATGGAACTGCAACTGCAGGATCTTGCTGCCCGCGATGCCTTGACCGGGCTGCCCAACCGGGTGGAGTTCGACCGCCGTCTCGAGGCGGCGGTGGCACGCATGAAAGCGGATGAGAAAGACTTCCTGCTGCTCTACATGGATGTGGATCGCTTCAAGCAGGTGAATGACAGCCTGGGTCATCGCGCTGGCGATGCGCTGCTGCGCGAGATGGCGGAGCGCCTGCGCGCGGTGCTGCGGGAGCAAGACTGCGTGGCGCGCCTGGGGGGCGACGAATTCACCGCCATCATTCCGCTGGGGTTGGGGGATGCGGCAGGCTTGTCCGAACGTTTGATCCAGGCCGCGCGTCGCCCTTTCGCCTACGAGGGGGCCGCGATCCTCGTCGGGCTCAGCATCGGCATCGCCAGCGCGCCAGCCCACGGCGTCGACGCCGGGGGCCTGCTGTCCGCGGCGGACCAGGCGCTCTATGCGGCCAAGCGTGCCGGCCGGGGCACCTTCCGCATCTTCGGCGATTCCGCCTGAAGGCGAAGAAAGGCCCGGCCCTCGTTCGCCGGCGAAAGTGCCATCCTTCCGCCGGTACCAGGCCTCGGCGCACACCGCATCGCATGCCTGCCCGCATCGAGGCCAAGACAGTCCAAGACAGTCGGGCGCCACTACTCTTGAGCTTGTCCTCGTCCAGGCGAGCTGCGCCGGGCTCCTGCCTTTTCTCGAATCAGCGCGGGCGGTGGAAGGCCCGAAAAAGCCATTCGCAGGGGCTTGACTGCCTGACTGGTTTCGTTGGTGCTCTGCGGTAAATGCCTTGGGGATATGCTTTTGGATTTATTGCCCAAAAAAGGGGCAAGGCAGGTCGGGGCTTGCAGTGGCGCAGCGCAGGGGACTTATCCACAGCGTCGTCCACAGCACTATCCTCAGCCTTTGGGGAAAACCCTAGCTGCCCGCTCACCCGCCTGGCCGGCGGCAGCGCACCTGGTTGCGGCCGGCGTGCTTGGCGTCGTACAGCGCGGCGTCCGCCCGTGCCAGGAAGCGGTCCAGCGCCTCGCCGGTGCCGAGTTCGGTGACGCCGAAGCTGGCGGTGAGCTGCAACTGCAGGCCGTTGTCGGCAACCGGCGCCAGCGCGGCGACGCGCTCGCGTAGCCGCTCGGCCAGCGCCTCTGCCGCTAGCGGCGAGGTCTCCGGCAGCAGAATGGCGAACTCCTCGCCGCCCAGGCGGCCGAGCAGATCCTGCTCGCGGATCTCCGCCTGGCAGGCCTGGGCGGTTTCGCGCAGGGCGAGGTCGCCGGCGGCGTGGCCGTGGTTGTCGTTGACGGTCTTGAAGCGGTCGATGTCCAGCATGACGAGGGCCAGCGGATTGCCGTAGCGGTGGGCGCGGGCGACCTCGTGCTGTGCTTGCTCGAAGAAGCGGCGGCGGTTGGCGATGCCGGTGAGCGGGTCGGTGGTGGCCAGGCGGTGCAGTTCCAGCTCCATGCGCTTGCGCTCGGTGATGTCCACCATGGTCGCCAGGTCGGCGGCCTCGCCGTCGTAGTGGATCGGCACAATGGAGACGATCACCCAGCGTTCGCTGCCGTCGTTCATGCGCAGGCACAGCTCGTGGTCCTTCACCGAGCCGGCGGCCTTGTAGCTGCGCATCATGCGTTCACGGTCGGCCGGGTCGCGGTAGAAGCTCAGCGCTGGCCGGCCGACCACCTCGTCTTCACGCAGGCCGCTGAAGCGCTCGCCTTCCGGGTTGAGATAGACCAGCACCGCATCGGCACGGCGGGTGATGGTCATCGGCACCGGCGCCTTGTCGAGGATGGTGCGCAGCTGGCGTTCGCTGGCGCTCAGCTCGCGGGTGCGCTGGGCCACCCGGCGCTCCAGGCTGGAGGCGAGCTCGCGCAGCTGGTCGTAGAGGCGGGCGTTGTCCACCGCGCCGGCGATGTTGCCGGAGAGCAGCTCCAGGAATTGGCTGCGGCCGGCGGTGAACACGCCGCCTATGGCGTCGTTCTCCAGGCACAGCGCGCCGACGATGCGGCCCTGGTGCTGCAGCGCCACGCCCAGCACCGAACGGGCGCCGTGGGCGTGCAGATAGGGGTCGGCGGCCCAGTCCTGGTCGTGGGCGGCGTCCTCGATCAGCACGCTTTCGCCGGTGGCGAGCACGGTGCGCAGCAGGCCCAGCGGCAGGCGGTCGCCGCATTGTTCCAGCGGCGTGCCGGCGCTGCCCGCGGCCGAGCCGGAAGCGCTGTCGGCGGCCAGCACCCAGCCGCCGCGCTGGCTGAGGACGACGGCGGCGCGGCGGGCGCCGGCGTTTTCGCCCACCACCCGCAGCAGGCGGGTGAGCAGCTGCGGCAGGTCGGTTTCGGCGGTGATGGCCTGCACCGCCTTCATCAGGCTGCTGAGGTCGATGGCGTTGGCCGCCGTGCCCTGCACCACGGTCTCGGCGTCCATGCCTACCGGGCGGATGCGCGCAGCCAGGGCCTCTGCGCCCCAGTGCAGGAACTGTAGCCGCGCCTCGCCCAGTGCCGGATCGCTGCTGCCGGCCGGCAGGCGGGACTGGCGATGGGTGCCCAGCAGCCAGGCGGCAAGGCCGGCGTCCAGCAGGGTGCCGCCGGGTGCGGCATGGGCGGCGGAGGCGGCCAGGGCGTAGGCGATGTGGGCGCCGTCGACACCTTCGTCACCGCGGAAGCGGGCGATCTCCGCGTCCAGCAGATGGCACTTGGCGGCGAAGGTATGGGGATTGACGCCGTTGAGCTGGGCGAAGCGGCTGCGCACCCGTTCGGCCTCGGCCAGCGCGCTTTCGTCACCGGCGCTGGCGTGGCGCAGGCCGGCCACCGCGCGGATGAATTCCACCGTGGGCACCATGTGCATGCCGCGGCCGGCGGAGAAGTGATCGGCGGCGGCATGGCCGGCGGCCAGCGCCTCCTGGTAGCGGCCGGCGAGGAAGTGCAGCAGGGCGCGGAAGGCGTGCAGGAACATCAGCCCGGTGCGGTCGCCGCGGGCGGAGTATGCCTCCTCCAGCCGGGCGGCGGAGAAGCCCTTGCTCTCGAGCGGCCGCTCGGGCAGGCGGGGCGAGCGCAGCTCGGCGACGGTGGCGCGCAGCACCGAGAGATAGTCCGCCGCCACCGGCTGGCGGATGCGCACCAGCACCGCCGCATGCTCCTCCAGCTGCGCCTCCAGTTCGGCCAGCGGACGGCCGGCGAGGAAGGCGTGATAGTCATGCACGTAAAGGCTGAGGCCGGCGTGGCGCAGGTTGCCGAATTCGACGCCGTTGCGGTGGGTTTCCATGAGCCCGGGCAGGCTGTCGGCCAGCGGTTCCACCCAGTGGCGCAGGAAGGCGTTGTAGGAAAAGCTGGCGTGGGCATAGGCGGGCCGCCAGCCGTGGCGCTCCACCAGCTGCATGGACATGCGGCCGATGCGGCAGCCGAAATCGTAGTCGCCCAGCATTTCGGCGCACATCAGGCCGAGCACCGAGTAGGCGGAGAGCGCTGCCGGCAGGTGGCCGTGGGACTTCATCAGCCGGATCTGCAGTACGGTGAGCAGCGGCAGCAGCGCGGGGCGGGCGATGTAGGCGGCGGCCGTCATGCGGGTGACGATGGAGAGCTGGCGCAGCGGCCCGGCCTCTGTCATCGGCGGCAGTTCGGCCAGCACCTCCAGACCGAGGGCGGCGACTTCGTCGCGGCAGGCGGCGATCAGCGCGGCGGTGGCGGCGAGGTCGTCGGCCGCCGGCAGCTCCACCCCCAGCAGCACCAGCGCTTCCAGGCCCTGGGCCAGGGTCTCGTTGAGCTTGCCGGAGGCGTAGAAGGATTCGATGCGCACCTCCTGCAGGCGGGCCTCGGCGGTGGCGTCGGCGGCGTGGCGCAGGCCGTCGTCCAGCAGGGCCTCCATGCGCTGCGGCCGGCCGGCGAGGGCGGCCATGCGGGCGGCGTGCACCTGCAGCGCCAGGCGGCGCTCGGGCAGCGTCTGCCAGCGGCTGTCCGGCAGATCGGCCAGCGCGGCGTCGGCGTAGTCGGCGGCGAGGTCGAAGGCGCCGGCCTCCGCGGCCTGGCGGGAGGCGGCGGCGTTCCAGCGCGCCAGCTGCTGGCGTTCCTCGTCGGCGGCGATCAGTGCGCGGCCGGCGTTGAGGTGGTTCACCACTTCGAAGGGCGGCGGTTCGCCCAGGCGGGCGAGCAGCAGGCGGCCAATGCGCAGATGCAGGGCGGCGCGCCCGGCGGCGGGCACCAGGGCGTAGGCGGCTTCCTGGATGCGGTCGTGGGCGAAGGCGTAGCGTACATCGGCACCGTCGCTCTCATCAGTGTTCAGGCGCGGGGCGTAGCGGTAGAGCTCGCTGGCGGGCACCAGCAGCTGGGCAGCCAGCACCGGCGCCAGCAGGCCGGCGGTGTCGCGCGGGCTAAGTTCCAGCACGGTGGAAAGGGTGCCGAGATCGAAGGTGGCGCCGAGAAAGGCGGCGGCGGTGAGGGCATTGCGGGCGCCGTCCGGCAGCCGGCGCAGGCGGCTGAGCAGCAGCTCGACCACGTTGTCGGCGATGGCGGCGGTGGCGACTTCGCTGCTGTCCCAGTTCCAGCCGCGGCCGGAGGCTTCGCGCCGGATCAGGCCGCGGGTGTAGAGGTCGTCCACGAAGTTTCGCAGGAAGAAGGGGTTGCCGGCGGTCTTGGCATGGCACAGCGCGGCCAGCTCTTCCACCCGGTGGGGCGGGTACAGGTGGCTGTCGGCGAACAGGCGGGCGACGTCGCCCGGCGTCAGCGGCGCCACCTCGATGGCGGCGTAGCGCTCGCCCAGGCCGGCGAACTCTTCCAGGTCGGCGGCGAAGGGGTGGCCGGGCGGCACCTCGTTGTCGCGGTAGGCGATCACGACCAGCACGTGGTGCAGGCCGCTGTCTTGGGCGATTTCGCGCAGCAGCCGGCGCGAGGCCGGGTCGGCCCACTGCAGGTCGTCGAGGAAGAGGGTGAGCGGCTCGTCGGCATGGGCGAGGGCGCCCAGGCAGAGGCGGATGGCGAGCAGGAAGCGGTTCTCCGCCTCGTTCGGCTCCAGCCGCTCCACGCCCGGCAGCGGGCCGAGCAGGCGGGCGAACTCCGGTACCGCGTCGGTGACGATGCGGGCATTGGTGCCCAGCGCCTGGCACAGCCTTTCCTGCCAGCGGCCGCGGGCGTGCGGCGACAGGGCGAGGATCTGCCGGGCGCGCTGGCGCAGGGCGTCGATGAAGCCGCCGTAGGGGATGTGGCGGCCGAACTGGCTGAACTTGCCGCTGGCGAAGCTGCCGCGCTGGGCCAGCAGGCTGCGCTGGGCCTGGCGCACCAGCGCCGTCTTGCCGATGCCGGAGAAGCCGGAGATGGCGAGCAGGCGGGCGGTGCCGCTGGCGGCGGCCTCGAAGCTGCGGGCGATGAGGCGGATTTCGTCTTCGCGGCCATAGAGACGGCCGGAGAGCTGGAAACGTTCGGCGAGATCGCCGTCGCCGGCGACGAAGCCGGGCAGCGGGTCGCCGGCCTGCAGGCCGGCGAGGGCGCGCTGAAGGTCGCGGCGCAGGCCGTCGTGGCTCTGGTAGCGGGCGTCCGGCTCCTTGGCGAGCAGGCGGGCGATGATGGCCGCCAGCGGGGGATACACGCCGGGCTCGACGAAATCCGCCGCCGGCGCGGGGCGCGCCAGGTGGGCATGGGCGGCTTCGGCGGCGTCGCGGAAGACGAAGGGCGGCTGGCCGGTGACGGCCTCGAACAGGCTGGCCCCCAGGCTGTAGAAATCGCTGCGGTAATCGACGTCGCGGTTCATGCGCCCGGTCTGCTCCGGCGCCATGCAGCTCAGCGTGCCTTCCAGTTCGTCGGCGCGGGGCGCCAGCGGGCGTTCGGCGGCGATCTCGGCGGCAATGCCGAAGTCGGCCAGCAGGGGGCGGCGGTGGTCGCCGCCGGCCAGCAGGATGTTGCCCGGCGAGATGTCGCGGTGGATGACGCCGGCGGCGTGCACCTCCGCCAGCGCATCCACCAGCGTCAGCGCCATCTCCAGCGCGGCGGCGGAATCCAGCGGGCCGTCGGCGAGGCGCTGGCGCAGCGCCACCGCGTCATCGTCGGGCAGCACCAGGTAGAGCCGGCCGCCGTCGCTGTCCAGCCGCAGCGGGCGCAGCACTGCCGGGTGGTGGAAGCGGCGGCCGAGCTCGAACTCCTGCCGGAGGCGGCCCAGGGCGCGCAGTTCCGGTACCGCGGCGCGCAGCACTTTGACGATGACGCGGGTGCCGTCGGCCTCGCGCATGCGCAGCACGAGGGAGCGGCTGCTTTCGTGCAGCAGGCACACGGGTTCCAGGTCGCCGAGGCGCTGGCCCGGGAGCCAGGGCGGGGCGTTGCAGTCCGGGGTGGTGGGCGTCATGGGGTGCGTCGGCCGGGAGATCTCAGTACTTGTCCTTGGGACGGTACTTTTTCAGTTTGTACCACAGCGTGCGCTCGCTGATGTCCAGCAGCGCTGCCGCGCGGGCCTTGTTGCCTTCGGTCTGCGCCAGCGCCTCGTCTATCATCCGCGCCTCCAGCGCTTCCACGACCTCGTTCATGCGGCCCAGGGGGGGCGGCCCGGGCTCGCCGGGGGGCGCGCCGGCCGGGGCCGCCTCCATCGGGAAGTGTTCCGCCCGCAGGGGACCGCCACGGGCGAGCACCAGGGCTCTTTCCACCATGTTCTGCAGTTCGCGCACATTGCCCGGCCAATCGTAGCCGGAGAGGACTTCCAGCGCGGCGGCGTCCACCCGCGGCAACTGGCCGGCGGGGCCGTGCTTGGCGATGAAGTGGGCGACGAGCGCCGGGATGTCCTCCTTGCGCTGGCGCAGTGGCGGCAGGGCGATGCTGAATACGTTGACCCGGTAGTAGAGGTCTTCGCGCAGGCGGCCTTCGCGCACCGCCTGGCGCGGGTCGCGGTTGGTGGCCGCGACCAGGCGCAAGTCCAGCGGAATGCTGCGGTTGCCGCCCAGCCGCTCCAGCGTGCTTTCCTGCAGCACGCGCAGCAGCTTAGCCTGCAGGGCCACCGGCATCTCGGTGAGCTCGTCGAGGAAAAGGGTGCCGCCGTCGGCCAGTTCGAACTTGCCTACCCGCTCGCGCACCGCGCCGGTGAAGGCGCCTTTCTCATGGCCGAACAACTCGGCTTCCAGCACCTCGGCGGGGATGGCGGCGCAGTTGATGGGCACGAACAGCTTGTCGCGCCGCGGCGAGGCATCGTGGATGGCGCGGGCGGCCAATTCCTTGCCGGTGCCGGTCTCGCCGGTGATGAGCACGGTGCTGCGGGTGGGGGCGACCTGGCCGATGAGTTCGTACACCGCCCGCATCGCCGCGCCGTCGCCGACGAAGGTGCCGCGGCCGCGCTCCACCTCTTCGCGCAGGAAGGCGTTCTCGCGCCGGATGCCGGCGGCGCCGAGCACCCGGGTGATGGCCAGCTCCAGGGCATCCAGGTCGAAGGGCCGCAGCAGGTAGTCGGCGGCGCCCAGCTTCATCGCGCTGACGGCGGATTCCACCGTGCCGTGGGCGGTGATGACGATCACCGGAACCTCGTTCCCTTCGGCGCGCAGCGCGGTCAGCAGCCCGATGCCATCCAGCTCCGGCATGCGCAGGTCGGTGATCACCAGGTCCAGCGGGTTGGCGCGCGCCAGCGCCAGGGCTTCGCGGCCGTCGCCGGCGGCGAACACCGTGTGGCCGAGCTGCTTGAGCAGGATCTCCATCACCCGGCGCATCTTCGGCTCGTCGTCGGCGACCAGGATGTACTTGCCGCTGCTGCTCATCAGGATTCCTCGCTCCGGCGGGGCAGGCGGATGCGGAACAGGGCGCCGCCCAGCTCGCTGTCGCCTGCCTCGATACTGCCGCCGTGGGCGGCAACGATCTGCTGCACGATGGCCAGCCCCAGGCCCATGCCGCCTTCACGGCGGAAGAAGAAGGCCTCGAACACCCGGCTGCGCTCGGCCGGCGGGATGCCGGGGCCGTCGTCGGCGATGTCGATGGTGAACTCCTCGGCGCTGTCGCGGGTTGACACCCGGATGCGGCCGCCCTCGGCCAGGATCTGGATACCGTTGAGCAGCAGGTTGAGCATCACCTGGGTGCATTGCTCGGCATCCACCGCCACTTCCGGGTTGACGGCTTCCAGCACGGCATCGAAGCGGATGCGTTTTTTCTCCGCCTGTCCGGACAGCAGGCCCAGGCTCTTGCGGATCAGGGCGTGCAGGTCGGTGGGGGCAAAGCGGGG
>NZ_WUEI01000111.1 GCF_012911025.1 Azoarcus sp. TTM-91
CCTCTCGCCCGCCGCTTTCCCACGCAGCCGGCCCCTCCGGGCGGCGCGGTATCATCCGGCATTGCTCACGACCAGCCGCGCCCAAGCCGCCACGCCATGCCCGACACCACACCCGATTTTTCCAACGCCGCCGGCCTGTCCCGCTTCCTCTCCCGCATGCTGGAGAGCCGCCCCTGGCTGGCCGCCGAGCTGGCGCGCAGCACCGGCGCGCCGCTGGACGCGGATGCGATGCGCGCCTTCATCGCCGCCCGCGGCGCGGACGAAGCCGCGCTGCGCGCCACCCTGCGCCAGCTGCGCACCTGGGTGCTGTGCCACCTGGCGGTGCGCGACCTGGACGGCCGCGCGCCGCTGGCGGAAGTCACCGAGACGATGACGGTGCTGGCCGAAGTCGCCATCCGCCACGCCCACGACGTGCTGCGCGACGCGCTGCTGCAGCGCTACGGCGCGCCGCTGTCGCCCACCGGCTGGGAGCAGGAGTTGCTCATCATCGGCATGGGCAAGCTGGGCGGGCGGGAGCTCAACGTTTCCTCCGACATCGACCTGATCTTCATCTACCCGGAAGACGGCGACACCGGCGGCAAGAAGGTCATCAGCAACTTCGAGTTCTTCGAGAAGCTGGGCAAGCAGATCATCCAGGCACTGGCCGAGGTCACCGAGCACGGCCAGGTCTTCCGGGTGGACATGCGGCTGCGCCCGAATGGCGACTCCGGCCCGCTGGTGGGCAGCTTCGACATGCTGGAAAACTACTTCATCACCCAGGGCCGGGAGTGGGAGCGCTACGCCTGGATCAAGGCGCGGGTGCTCACCGGCGAGCGCTGGCGCGAGCTGGAACAGATCGCCCGCCCCTTCGTCTTCCGCAAGTACCTGGACTTCGGCGCCATCAACGCCATGCGCGAGCTGCATGCGCAGATCCGCCGCGAGGTGAGCCGCCGCGACCGCGCCGACAACGTCAAGCTCGGCCCCGGCGGCATCCGCGAAATCGAGTTCATCGCCCAGGTGTTCCAGCTCATCCGCGGCGGCCGCGACAGCGGCCTGCAGATCCGCCCCACGCTGCAGGTGCTCGCCCGCCTGGCCGAGCGCGGCATCCTCGGCGCCGACACGGTGCAGCAGCTGGACGCCGCCTACGACTTCCTGCGCCGGCTGGAGCACCGCCTGCAGTTCCTCGACGACGCCCAGACCCACGACCTGCCCGCCGGCGACGACGACCGCGCCCTCATCGCCCGCGCCATGGGCTACGCCACGCCGGAGGCGATGCTGGCCGAACTCGGCCGCCACCGCGCCGCCGTCAGCACCCATTTCGACGCGGTGTTCGGCGACCCCAGCGAGGAGGACCACAGCCTGGACGCGCTGTGGGCCGCCGCCGACGACCCCGCCCAGGCCGCCGAAACCCTGGGCGAACTCGGCTACGCCGACCCGGCCGCCGCCGCCGCCCGCCTGGCCGCCATCCACACCGGCTCGCGCTACCGCCAGCTGCCGCAGCACATCAAGAGCCGGCTGGACGCGCTGATGCCGCGGGTGATTGAAACCGCCGCCGCCAGCCGCCATGCGGACGACACCCTCGCCCGCTGCCTGGACCTGATCGAGTCCATCGCCGGCCGCGGCGCCTACCTCGCGCTGCTGCAGCAGTACCCGCAGGCGCTGAAGCGGGTGGCCGACCTCGTCGGCGCATCGCGCTGGGGCTCGCAATACCTGGTGCGCCACCCCATCCTGCTCGACGAGCTGCTGGACGACCGCAACCTCGAAGCCGCGCCGGACTGGCCCGCCTTCCGCGCCAGCCTCGCTGCCGAGCTGGACGCCATCGAGCCGGACATGGAGCGCCAGCTCGACCTCATGCGCGAGCAGCACCACGCCCAGGTATTCCGCCTGCTCACCCAGGACATCGCCGGCCTGCTCACGGTGGAAAAGCTGGCCGACCACCTCTCCGAGCTGGCCGACATCATGGTCGCGCTGACCCTGCCGCTGTGCTGGCGCAAGATCAAGATCCGCCACCGCGAAGCGCCCCAGTTCGCCGCCATCGCCTATGGCAAGCTGGGCGGCAAGGAGCTGGGCTACGCCTCCGACCTCGACCTCGTCTTCCTCTACCAGGACGACAGCCCCGAAGCCGCCGAGGTCTATTCCCGCCTCGCCCAGCGCACCAACACCTGGCTCTCCAGCCAGACCGCCGCCGGCATCCTGTTCGAGACCGACCTGCGGCTGCGTCCCAACGGCGACTCCGGCCTCATTGCCTGCTCGCTGGAAGCCTTCCGCCAGTACCAGCTGGAATCCGCCTGGGTGTGGGAACACCAGGCCCTCACCCGCGCCCGCTTTTCCGCTGGCGACCCGGCGCTGGGCGAGGCCTTCGAGCGCATCCGCGGCGAAGTGCTGCGCCTGCCGCGCGAGCGCGACGCGCTGCGCGCCGAAGTGCTGGCGATGCGCCACAAGATGCGCGACGCCCATGCCGGCAAGAGTCCGCTGTTCGACCTCAAGCACGACACCGGCGGGCTGGTGGACGTCGAATTCCTCATCCAGTACCTGGTGCTGGGCTACGCCCACGACCACCCGCGGCTCACCGCCAACCTCGGCAACATCTCCCTGCTGCGCCTCTCCGCCGAGCTGGGGTTGATCCCCGCCGGGCTGGCCACCGCCTGCGGCGACAGCTACCGCCAGCTGCGCCGCCTGCAGCACCGCCAGCGCCTGAACGGCCTGGCCTCGCGGGTGGAGGCGGACGAAGTCGCCGTCGTGCGCGAGCCGGTCATCGCCCTGTGGCGGCAGGTGTTCGGCGAGTAAGCTGAAGCGGCGCCGGCGGGCACGCCCGCTGCCTTCGAAGCTGCCGGGCGGCCTCCACGGCCGCCGCGATCGAGGCGCCGGCGCCCGCCCGGGCGGGTGAGCAAGACGCCGCCCGGGCGCCCCGACTAGAATGGGGCTATCCCGCAGCGGCGTCCGGCGCCGCCCGCCACCCGGCTGCCCGCCGCCCTGCCAGGGCGCCTTTGGCGCCCGGGGCCCGCCCCGAAGCCGGTCCGTTTTCTCCTCCTTTCCCCGCGCCACAGAAGAAAACCAATGAGCCAGGAAATCGAACTCAAGCTCTCTCTGCCGCAACGCGCCCTGCCCGCGCTGCGCCGCCACCCCCTGTTCGCCAACGCCGAGCGCGTCGGCAAGGCGCAGACGCTGGACAACGTCTATTTCGACACCCCTGGCCTGGCGCTCAAGGCGCGCAAGGTGGCCCTGCGCACCCGCAAGGAAGGCCGGCGCTGGCTGCAGACGGTGAAATGCGCCGCCCTTTCCACCGGCGGCCTCACCCAGCGGCCGGAGTGGGAGCAGCCCTACGGCGGCAATTTCGACTTCGGCGCCATCGACAACCCGGACGTGGTCCGCCTGCTCGAAAACCATCGCGACGCGCTGGTGCCGGTGCTGAGCACCCGCTTCCGCCGCGACACCCGCGCCTGCGCGCCGCGCGAAGGCGTGCGCATCCTGCTGATGCTGGACACCGGCACCATTGAGGCCGGCGGCCGCAGCGCCCCCATCTGCGAGCTCGAACTGGAGCTGGTGGCCGGCGACCCGCTGGATCTGCTGGAACTTGCCCGCGACCTGGCGCGGGACCTGCCGCTGATGCCGGCCGACCTGTCCAAGGCCGAGCGCGGCTACCGCCTGTTTCACGACCAGGCGCCGGCCGCGGTGCGCGCCGAGCCTTCCCGGCTGGAAGCCCGCCAGGGCGTCATCGCCGCCTTCCGCGACCTCGCCCACGGCTGCCTGCGCCAATGGCAAGCCAACGCCGCGGCGGCGGCCGCCCTCGCCGCCCATCCCGCCGGAGATGAAAGCGGGGCCGCCGAAGCAACCGACACCGCCTGCGCCGAGTGCATCCACCAACTGCGCATCGCCCTGCGCCGGCTGCGCTCCCTGCTGCGGCTGTTCGCCCCGGCGCTGCCGGCGGAATTCACCGACGCCTGGAACGAACGCCTGGCCGAACTGGCCGACCGCTACGGCGACGCCCGCGACATCGACGTGCTCTACGCCGACTTCCTCGCCCCGCTGCAGGACACCGCCGGCGCGGACGAGCTCGGCGGCGAGGAGTTGCCCGCCTTGCTGGCCCTCGCCGACCGCCGGCGCAAGCAGGCACGGGCCGCCGCCATCGAACATGTGGCCGACGCCGACCAGGGCCTGGCCATGCTGGAGTTCAGCATCGCCCTGCTGCGCCTGCCCGAAGGCGCCCTGCTGGACGCGGTGGCCCTCAAGGCCTTCGCCCGCCTGCGCCTCGCCCGCCTGCGCAAGAAGGCCCGGCGGCGCTACCAGGCCGCCGGCGCGCTCACCCCGGCCCAGCTGCACAAGCTGCGCATCGCCCTCAAGCGCCTGCGCTACGGCACCGAGTTCTTCGCCCCGCTGTTCGCTACCGGGCGCACCAAGCGCTATCTGGATGCGCTCAACCGCGCGCAAGACACCCTGGGTTTCCTGCACGACATGGAAGCCGCCCGCGCCCGCCTGCAGCAATGGGCCGGCGAGGACGCCGCCCTGCAGCGCGCCGCCGCCTTCGCCCTCGGCTGGCAAGGTGCGCGCTACACCCGCCGTCGCCGCCGGGCGCTGGGCGAAGTCGAAACCCTGCTCTGGGGAAAAACGCCATGGTGAAAAGCCCGGCCGTCACACCGCTGCAATCCGCGGAGGCCACACTGCCGCCCCTCTCCTTCACGGAAGACCGCATGGACCTGATTCTCTGGCGCCACGCCGAAGCGGTGGATGGCACCCCCGACCACGCCCGCGAACTCACCGAACGCGGCCTCAAGCAGGCGCGCCGTGTCGCCGCCTGGCTGGAAGAACGCCGCCCCAAGCGGCTGCGCATCCTCTGCAGCCCCACGGTGCGGACCCGCCAGACCGCGAGCGCCTTCAGCGAGGACTTCGAGATCGTGCCGGCGCTGGCGCCCGACCAGGGCGTGGCCGAGCTGCTGGCCGCCGCCGGCTGGCCGGACGCCTCCGGCGCGGTGCTCATCGTCGGCCACCAGCCCGCCCTCGGCCGCCTCGCCTCGCTGCTGCTGGCCGGCCACGAAGCCGAGTGGACGATCAAGAAAGGCGGCCTGTGGTGGTTCTCCAACCGCGTCCGCGACGGGGAAACCCAGACCGTGTTGCGCGCCAGCATCACCGCCGAGCTGGCGTGAGCACCAGGCCGGTGCGCGTCCGCTCCTGGCTCAGACTTAGGATATAGCCCCTCATTCCCGCCGCGACATAGGCGCCACCAAACCTCCGTGGCGCAGTCTTTTCCCCTCTTTTTCGCCGCAGATCGCGCCCGCACGGACCTTCTCCGTCCCGGCCGCCACGCCCTGCGGGCGGCTTCGCCTCCCTACCGGGCGGCCGGAGCTTTCCGACGAACGGCCGGTTTTTTACGTGAGCCACGCCACATCGTGGTGCAAAAGCCCCTTCTTTTGCACTGCACAACAGGCGTATCCTTTGCCGCCCGTGTATTCGCTTTTCGGCAATGAACGCTGCCATGAATGCATCTATACCCAACGGTACGACAGAGACCATAGACGGCGTTGAACGCGTCTTCTATGACGGCTACTGGATCAAAGCCTACGACCCGCCGGCGGACTCGCTGCAGGCCAAGAAAACGCTGATCCAGGCCCTCACCCGACGCCTGTTCAACCACGTCGAGCACGGCATCAACATCCCTGGCAAACGCCTGGGCGATGCCCGCCGCGCTTACGAGAGCGAAACCGACCCGGCACGCAAGCGCGTGAAGGGCGCGATGCTGGCCGGCGCCATGTTCAACCGCGCCACCGACATCTTCACCAAGCTGGTGGAGTTGCAGGAGCTGGGCGTGGAGATCGACATGGACAACGCCCTGATGCGCGAATGCGGCGTCTGCCTGCAGGAGGCGCTCCACCTGGGCCGCATGGTGCTGCATCGCAGCGGCGAGGAAGGCATCGACGAGTTGTGGGGCGAGCCCTTCCGCGCCTTCTCCATTCCGGTGGAAGCCTTCTACGAGAGCCGCTACATCAAGATCGCCCAGACCCTGCGCGACATCGACCGCGTCGGCGCCATCATGACCGCCACCTTCGCCGGCAACCGCCCCTTCCAGGGCGTGACCGAGGTGGTCGAGCGCTTCGTCGGCGCCGCCAAGGTCAAGTGCGAGACCTTGCGCACCGACTCCATGGTGTTCGACGTGTGGGCGGACTTCGTCGTCGCCTCCGAGGAACTCAGCGCCTTCCTGCCGCAGCTGTCCTGTCCGCCCTGCGCCTCGGAGCAACAGGAGGTGGCCGACGGTCACCGCCTGATCCTGCAGGGCCGCGACCTCGTCACCTACATCACCCGCGCCCGCACCCCCATGCCCAAGAGCACCGCCGAGTACTTCGAGCGCTGCGAGCACTACGCCGCCCGCGTGCGCCAGAATCACGCCGCCAGCTGCCGCAGCTGAAACGCCAGCGCACCAGCCGCGCCGCGACCCGACAGGAGCGTCCGCCCCCCATGTGCGCGTCTCGAACGCACGCCGCCACCATCCCGCCGTCGCTGCCGCTGGCCCGGGCCGCCGAGCTGCTGCGCACGGCCACCGCGGTGCTGCGGGTGGAGAGCGCGGCCGGCAGACTGCTGGGGGAGCTCTACGCCAGCGATCTCGTCGCCGCCTGTGCCCGCCAGCTCCCGCATGACACCCCGGCCGCCCTGCTGCTGGACGAAGGCGCCACGGCCGCCCTGGAACGCCTCGCCGCCGGCGAACGCCGCCTGCTGGCCGGGATCGCCGCCGGCGCATCCAGCCTGAGCGCCCTGGCCGGCGCCATCGCCGCGCTGGCGGAACACTGCCTGCCGGAAGCCCGCGCCGCCCTGTTCTCGGCAAACGAGGGCGAACTCGCCACACTCGCCGCCCCCTCGCTCGGCGCGGACGAAACCGCCGCGCTGGCCGCCGCCGGCGCGCCCTGTGCCCTAGCCGCCAGCGGCCAGGCGGCGAGCTCCCCCTGGCCGGCCGCGGCACGGCTGGCGAACGCGGAGGAGCCGCAGCGCTGCCATGCCTGGCCGATACAGGATGACGCAGGCCGCTGCCTGGGCGTGCTCGCCCTGCTCCTGCCATCCGCCCGCGCCGACGAGGCGGACGGCGCGCTGCTCGCCACCGTATCCGGGGCGCTGCTCGGGCTGTTGCGGCCCGGCTTCTCGCAGCTGCACACCCGCCGCGCGCTGGAGGCCAGCCAGGGGCAGTTGCGCGCGCTGGTGGATGCGATCCCGGACCTGATCTTCTTCAAGGACGCCGAAGGCATCTACCGCGGCTGCAACAGCGCCTTCAGCCGGGTGGCGCGCAGGCCGGCGGCGGAAATCATCGGCAGCAACGATGCCGCCCTGTTCGGCGCCGAGACCGCCCGCGGCTACCGCAGCCACGACCACTCCACCATGCAGGGCCGCCATGTGGTCGTCGAGGAACAATGCGTCTGCGATGCCGACGGCCAGCCAGTGGCCTACGAAACCATCAAGGCGCCGGTGGTGGACGCCGATGGCCGGGTGCTCGGCATCGTCGGCGTCGCCCGCGACGTCCAGTACCGCCGGGAGGCGGAAACCCAGCTGCGGCTGGCGGCCAGCGTGTTCGCCAACAGCCACGACGGCATCCTCATCGTGGACAAGGACGGCACGGTGCTGGACGTTAACCGCGCCTTCACCACCCTCACCGGCTTCGAAGCCGGGGCGGTGCTCGGCAAGCCGGCCCGGCCGCTGATGCTGCCGGTGGGCGACCCGGCCGAGTACGCTGAAATGATCGCCGCGGTACAGACCACCGGCGCCTGGCAGGGCGAGCTCAGCGCCCGCCACCGCAACGGCGAGGCCTGCCTGCGGCAGATCTCGGTGAGCGCGGTGCGCGGCCCGCAGGGCGAGCCGACCCACTACGTCACCGTGTTCTCCGACGTCACCGCGCTCAAGGAGAGCCAGCAGCGGCTGGAACAGCTCGCCCATTACGACCCGCTCACCCGCCTGCCCAACCGCACCCTGCTGCACAGCCGGCTGGACCGCCTGCTCGCCAGCGCCCGCGCGGAAGGCAGCATGGCGGTGGTCGGCTACCTGGACCTGGACGGCTTCAAGCCGATCAACGACAAGCACGGCCACCATGTGGGCGACCGCCTGCTGGTACAGATCGCCGACCGCCTGGCCGCCGCGGTGCGCGATGGCGACACCGTCGCCCGGCTGGGCGGCGACGAATTCATCCTGCTGCTCACCGGCCTGGGGTCGGCGGAAGACGTGGAACAGCTGCTCGCCCGCATCCTGAGGGCGGTTGCCGAGCCGGTGCACGTCGGCGAGCTCACCCTGCACGTCAGCGCCAGCCTGGGCGCCACCATCTTCCCGGACGACGATGCCCCGCCCGATATCCTGCTGCGCCACGCCGACCAGGCGATGTACCGCGCCAAGCAGCTGGGCCGCTCCACCTACCACCTGTTCGACGCCGCCCAGGACCAGCTCGCCCAGGCCAACCAGGCGCTGTACAAGCGCATTGCCGCCGCGCTGGAAGAACAGGAGCTGTGCCTGCATTACCAGCCCAAGGTGGGGCTGCGGGATGGCCGGGTGGTGGGCGTGGAGGCGCTGATCCGCTGGCAGCATCCAGTCGAAGGCTTGCTCGGTCCGGCCCATTTCCTGCCGGCCACCGAAGGCACCGAGCTGAGCGAGGCGATAGACCGCTGGGTGGTGGAAAGCGCGCTGGCGCAGATGGCGGCCTGGCGGCGCCAGGGGCTGGAAATGGCGGTGAGCGTTAACGTCTCCGCCCGCACGCTGCAGCAGCCGGAACTGCCGGACTGGCTGGGCGAATGCCTGGGGCAGCATCCACAACTCGCCGCCAGCGCGCTGACCCTGGAAGTGCTGGAGAGCGCCGCGCTGGCGGACATCGCCATCGTTAGCGCCAACATTGCCCGCTGCGCCGCCCACGGCGTGGGCTTCGCGCTGGACGACTTCGGCACCGGCTACTCCTCGCTCACCTATCTGCGCCGGCTGCCCGCCAAGGTGCTGAAGATAGACCGCTCCTTCGTCGCCGGCATGCTCGGCAACCCAGAGGATCTGGCCATCGTCGAGGGGGTGCTGGGCCTGGCCGGCGCCTTCGACCGCTCGGTGATCGCCGAAGGCGTGGAAACCCCGGCACAGGGCCGCGCCCTGCTCGCGCTGGGCTGCGATACGGTGCAGGGCTTCGGCATCGCCCGGCCGATGCCGGCGGCGGCCGTGCCCGCCTGGGTGGCGGGCTTCGTCCTCGGCCCGGAGTGGCGGCCCGGCTGGCGCAGCACCGCTGCCGAGGCCGAACTCAGGCGATGATGCCGCCGCCCAGGCAGACGCGGGATTCGTAGACCACCACGCTCTGCCCCGGCGTGAGCGCCCACTGCGGCTGGGCGAAGGCGATCTCGGCACGGCCGCCGGCCACGCTGTCGATCTCGCAGGGCATGTCCGGCGTGCGGTAGCGCGGCTTGGCGGTGTACACCCAGTGGGTGTGCGGAGCGCGGCCGGCGATCCAGTTCAGCTCGGTGGCCACCAGCCGCTCCTTCAGCAGCGCCGGATGGTCGTGGCCCTGCACCACGTAGAGCACGTTGGCCTTCACATCCTTCTGCGCCACGTACCAGGCGTCGTGCTCGCCGGCCTCGTCCTGGTTGCCCTTGATGCCTCCGATGTGCAGCCCCTTGCGCTGGCCTATGGTGTGGTACATCAGGCCCTGGTGCTCGCCCAGCACCCGGCCGTCGTCCAGGCCGCGGATCTCGCCCGGCTGGGTCGGCAGGTAGCGCATCAGGAATTCGCGGAAAGGGCGCTCGCCGATGAAGCAGATGCCGGTGGAGTCCTTTTTGCCGGCCACGTGCAGGCCGGCATCGGCGGCAATGCGGCGCACCTCGCGCTTGTACAGCGAACCCAGCGGGAACAGCGTCTTTGCCAGCTGTTCCTGGTTGAGGCGGTAGAGGAAGTAGCTCTGGTCCTTGGTGCCGTCTTCCGCCTTCAGCAGCTGGAATTCGGTACGGCCGTCGTTGTTCCATTCGCGCACCTGGGCGTAGTGGCCGGTGGCGATGCGCTCGGCGCCCAGCTGCATGGCGTGGTCGAGGAAGCAGCGGAACTTGATCTCGGAATTACAGAGGATGTCCGGGTTGGGCGTGCGGCCGGCCTCGTACTCGGCGAGGAAGTCGGCGAATACCCTGTCCTTGTATTCCTTGCTGAAGTTCACCACTTCCAGGTCGACGCCGATGACGTCGCACACCGAGGCGACGTCCACCAGGTCCTGGCGGGTGGAACAGTATTCGGAATCGTCGTCGTCCTCCCAGTTCTTCATGAACAGGCCGGTCACCTGGTAGCCCTGGCGCTTGAGCAGCAGGGCGGTGACGGCGGAGTCGACGCCGCCGGACATGCCGACGACAACCTTCATCCCGGCGGGATCGTTCTTACTGGACATTCGGTCCTTCTCCATCAAGCCAATCGGCCAACGGCAACACCACCGCCGGCTCGCCGTTGTCGACGAACCAGCTGTCGACCGCGAAGCGGGCGCCCGGCTGGCCGGCGGGCGGCGCCTCCTCCTGCACGGCAGCGGATGCCGCCGCAGCCGGCCGCAGGTCCTGCAGCACTTCGGCGCAGTCGCACTGCGCCAGCATCACCGCCATGTAGTCCGGCACCGGCATGGGCTCCGGTTCCGGGGCCAACGCCACGGCTTCGTGCGGCGGCGCGTCGACCTCTTCTATCACCGCGGAAAAATGCTGGAACAGCACCCGGCTGCGGCGGGCCGGCGCCTCCACCCGGTGGAAGCGCAGCCAGCCGCGCTCTTCCAGCAGGTGCAGCAAGCGGGTGGTGGAGGTGGAGTGGTCTATGCAGTCCATCCGCCCTTCCACGCCCTGGTCGGCGAAATTGCCGCCGCGATCCGCCCGCACCGGGGTCTGCTCGCCGGCGATGCGGTAGAAATCGCCGATCACATGGGCGATGGCATCGCGCTCGCCCGCCGCGTCGTGCGCCAGCGCCAGGGTGTCGCTCGCCCGCGCCAGCCGCGCCGGGTCTATCACCACCAGCCCTTCGCTGGCACAGCCGTAGTTGTAGCACACGGAAGTGACCGCGCCCTGGGCATGCGCCAGGCCCGCCAGAGCCGCCAGCAGAAACAGGATGAGGCCGCGCATCCTCAGGCGGCGTAGTGACGCAGCAGCTCCAGGCCGTAGCGCCGGCCGGCCAGCCAGTCGTCCACGCACTGCAGGATCAGCGGACTGCGGTGGCGCGCCTGGCTGGCGCGCAGTTCGTCCGCGCTCATCCATACCGCGCGCACGATGCCCTCGTCCAGCGCCCGCCCGGCCACCAGCTCTCCCACCGCGCCGCCGAAGGCGAAGCGCAGGTAGGTGATGTCGCCCTGGGGCCGCGGCCACTGGTAGATGCCCACCAGGTATTCCGGCACGAAGCGGTGAGCGGTTTCCTCCAGCGTCTCGCGCACGGCGGCCTCGATCAGGGACTCGCCCTCCTCCAGGTGGCCGGCGGGCTGGTTGAAGCGCAGACCGTCGGCGGTCTCCTCTTCAACCATCAGGAAGCGGCCCTCGCGTTCGATCACTGCGGCAACGGTGACATTCGGTTTCCAGCTACGGTCCATGGAGCAGGCGGCCTGGGGCAAAGGGCGGCATTTTACTCTCTCCCGCCACCGCGCGCCGACGCCGCGGCGCCCGCTTTGCGCTAGAATTCCGCGATTCAGCCCGGGGCCGCCGGGCCGGCGTCAACAACTTTCACCTGGTGGAGAACCCCAATCATGTCCATGGCTGACCGCGACGGTTTCATCTGGTACGACGGCAAACTCGTACCGTGGCGCGATGCAACCACCCACGTCCTCACCCACTCGCTGCACTACGGCCTGGCCGTATTCGAGGGCGTACGCGCGTACAAGACCGACAAGGGCACCGCGATCTTCCGCCTGGCCGAGCACACCCAGCGTCTGCTCAACTCCGGCAAGATCTACATGATGGACATTCCCTACACCAAGGAAGTCCTGATGGAAGCGCAGAAGGAAGTAGTGCGCGCCAACAAGCTGGAATCCTGCTACCTGCGTCCGATCGCCTTCTACGGCTCGGAGAAGATGGGCATCTCCACCCGCGGCTCCACGGTGCATGTCGCCGTCGCCGCCTGGCCGTGGGGCGCCTACCTGGGCGAGGAAGGCCTGGAGAAAGGCATCCGCATCAAGACTTCCTCCTTCGCCCGCCAGCATGTGAACGTCACCATGCCGCGCGCCAAGCTCGCCAGCACCTACGCCAACTCCATCCTGGCCAACCTGGAAGCCACCCAGGACGGCTACGACGAAGCGCTGCTGCTGGACACCCAGGGTTTCGTCGCCGAAGGTGCCGGCGAGAACCTGTTCGTGATCAAGGATGGCGTGATCTACGAACCGGAAATCGCCTCCGCCCTCACCGGCATCACCCGCGACACCGTGATCCGCCTGGCCGCCGAACTCGGCTACACCGTGCAGTCGCGCCGCCTGACCCGCGACGACATCTACATCGCCGACGAAGCCTTCTTCACCGGCACCGCCGCCGAAGTCACCCCGATCCGCGAGCTGGACAATCGCACCATCGGCGCCGGCCGCCGCGGTCCGATCACCGCCAAGATCCAGGCGCGCTTCTTCGACGTCGTCGGCGGCAAGGCGGCGGAATACGAACCCTGGCTTTCCTACGTCTGAGAGGATGTCCGTCATGGCTGACAACACCGACAAGGCCCAGCCCATCGCCGTTACCGCCCATGACCTGCCGCTGCACTGCCCGCAACCGGGCGCGCCGCTGTGGGCCCGCCACCCGCGCGTCTTCCTGGACGTGCAGAAGGAAGGCAAGGCGGTCTGTCCCTACTGCAGTGCCCAGTACGTGTTCTCCGGCGAACGCCCCAGCGGGCATCACTGAGCACACGATCCGTCGCGGCCCGGCCTGGCCGGCCCGCGACGCCTGCAGGGGCAGCCGCGCGATGAGCCGCCGGCCGCCCTGGTCTCCCCGTTTCCCTCCGCCGTTCCGCCTGTGAGCAAGCCCATCTTCACCTCGGCAGCCGACGTCGAGGCCGCCTTCTACGATGCTCTCTCCCGCTCCGACCTCGAAGCCATGATGGCGGTCTGGTCGGAGGACGAAGACGTGGTCTGCGTGCATCCCGACGGTCCGCGCGACGTCGGTCTCGCCGCAGTGCGCGAATCCTGGCGCCTGGCCTTCGCCAGCGGCCAGCGCCGCAACATCCGCACGGCGCACCACGTGGTGAGCGCCAACATGCTGCTGACGGTGCACAACGTGGTCGAGCACATGACCGCCGCCGGCGAAGAAGAGCTGGGCATCCCGGTGGTCGCCACCAATGTCTATGCCCGCGGCGCCCAGGGCTGGCGCATGGTGATGCACCACGCCTCCACCACGCCGGACATCAATCAGCTGGCTGCCCAGCTGACGCCCCACGTCGTCCACTAGCCGACCGCGGCCGGACCGCCCGTGCGCCCTGCCGCAAGCCCACCCTCGCAGCCCGCCCCGCTTCCGGTGGCACACAAAGATCCGGCCATGCCCGCGGCCGGCGACTATCGCGCGCCCTGGTGGCTGCCCGGCCCGCACCTGCAGACCATCTGGCCGCTGACCCGCAAGGGCATCGCCCCGCCCTACCGGCGCGAGCGCTGGAACACGCCGGACGGCGACTTCATCGACCTCGACTGGCTGGACGGCCCGGCAGACGCCCCGCTGGTCGTACTGTTCCACGGCCTCGAAGGCTCCAGCCAGTCCCACTACGCCATCGGCCTGATGCGCGCGCTGGCCGCCCAAGGCTGGCGCGGCGTGATCCCGCATTTCCGCGGCTGCTCTGGCGAACCCAACCGGCTGGCCCGCGCCTACCATTCCGGCGACAGCGAGGAAATCGACTGGATACTGCGGCGCCTGCACCTGAGCGCCAGCGGCGCACCGCTGCATGCAGCCGGCGTCTCCCTGGGCGGCAATGCGCTGCTGAAATGGCTGGGCGAGCGGGAGCACGCCGCGTCAAACCTGCTCGCCAGCGCCGCCGCCATTTGCCCGCCGCTGGACCTCGCCATCTCCGGCCGCCATCTCGCCACCGGCTTCAACCGCGTCTATACCCGGCACTTCCTCGCCACGCTGAAGCTCAAGGCACAGGCCAAGCTGGCCGCCGCACCGGAACTGTTCGACGCCGCCCGCCTGCGCCGCGCAGCCACCCTGTTCGACTTCGACGACATCTACACCGGCCCGGTGCATGGCTTCGCCGGCGCCGACGACTACTGGCTGCGCGCCTCCAGCAAACCCTGGCTGCGGGCAGTGCGCCTGCCAACATTGCTGCTGCTCGCCGCCAACGACCCCTTCGTACCACCGGCCGCCCAGCCAGAGGCCACCGACCTGTCGTCCGCCATCCACTTCGAACGCCCGGCAAGCGGTGGCCACGTCGGCTTCCTCGCCGCGCCCTGGCCGGGCGACACCGGCTGGCTGCCGCGCCGCCTGCTCGCCTATTTCAAAGCCCGCCAGGACACGATTTGACAAGCTTAGCCCCGCTGCCGCCGGAGGCGCTCTGCCATAATGGCGGCCTCCCCCGAAC
>NZ_WUEI01000112.1 GCF_012911025.1 Azoarcus sp. TTM-91
CCCCGGCCCTCCCCCACGAGGGGGGAGGGAGCAAGTGCTGCGGAGCCTGCCTCCCCACACTCACCCCTGCCTGCCAAGAAACAAGACCTGCCCCGCCCGCAGCACTTCAACTCCACCGCTACAAGGCCAAACCCAGCCCCTCTCGCCAAAAGGGTCTTTGGCACGCCCCTTGCGATTCCAGCGCTTTTCCCACCGCTGGAATCGCAAGAAGTGATCGAACTGATACTCGAGCCGCGCTGCGTGCGCTGCCTTGCCTGCGTGCGTGTCTGTCCCAACGACGTACTGGAGGCCGACGGCGATGGCCTGCCCTTCGTCGCCCGCCAGCAGGATTGCTGCAGCTGTTTCCTGTGCGAAGCCTACTGCGCGCCGGACGCCCTCTATGTGGCGCCGGAAGCCTATCCGCTGCCCGGCCTGGACGCCGCCCAGCTGCTGGCCGACGGCCGCATCGGCGCCTTCCGCCGCGCCCTCGGCTGGGACAGGCGCAAGCCGGGCGAGCTGGACTCCCGTGCCGGGGCCGCGCCGGCGATACAGCGCGGTCACCCCGGCAGTCCGCAGGATCTGCATCGCAGCGAAAGCTACGCCAACGGCATCAACCGTCACTGAGGGGACAGGCATGAGCGCATACACCGAAGTGACGATGGATAGCGGCCGCCGCATCGCCGCTGGCGACTACGAGATCGACCACAAGACGGACGTGCTGGTCATCGGCGGCAGCCTCGCCGGCGCCTGGGCAGCGCTGGCCGCGGCGCGCACCGGCGCCAGGGTGGTGCTGGCGGAGAAGGGCTGGATGGGCACCGCCGGCGTGGTCGCCGCCGCCAGCGTCGGCGGCTATTACGCGCTGCCGGACGATCCGGCCCAACGCGAGGGCGTGATCACCGTGCGGCACCAGGAATCCCGCGGGCTGGACGACCTCGGCTACGTCGAGCGGGTTTATGACCAGAGCTACCGCAGCTTCACCGAACTGCGCGAGGCCGGCTTCGCCAGCGCCCGCCTGGGCGCCTTTCCCGGCCCGGACAGCATGGCCTTCCTGCGCCGCCAGCTGCTGGCGGCCAAGGTGAAGATCCTGGACCACAGCCCGGCGCTGGAGCTGCTGCAGACCGCCGACGGCGCGGTGGCCGGCGCCGCCGGCATCCAGCGCAAGAGCGGCGAAGCCTGGCGGGTGCGCGCCGGCGCGGTGGTGCTGGCCACCGGCGGCAACGCCTTCCTCTCCGGTGCCCAGGGCACCAACGGCCTCACCGGCGACGGCTACCTGATGGGCGCCGAGGCTGGCGCCCGCCTGCAGGGCATGGAGTTCTCCGGCCACTACGGCCTCACCCCGGCGGAAGGCAGCTGCACCAAGGGCGGCATGTACTTCAGCGGCCACATCTACGACGACGCCGGCGAGCGGCTGGACCCGCTGCCCTCCTGGTTCGCCGTGCCCAACGTTGCCCGCACCCTGCTGTCCGGCGGCAAGGCCTGGGTGGTGCTGGACAAGGCGGCGCCGGCGCAGCACGACACCCACCGCCGCCAGAGCCCCAACTTCTACCAGTACTTCAGCCGCCGCGGCGTCGATCCCTTCCGCCAGCGCTGGCCGGTGAAGCTCACCTACGAAGGCACGGTGCGCGCCGCCGGCGGCCTGCTGGTGGATGAGGGCTGCGCCACCGGCGTGCCCGGCCTGTACGCCGCCGGCGACGTCACCGACCGCTGCCGCCTCACCGGCGCCTTCCTCAGCGGCGCCGGCCCGGCGGTGGCCTGGTGCGTGGCCTCCGGCGAATGGGCGGGGCAGGGCGCCGCCGCCTTCGCCCGCGCGCTGGGCACGGGCGCGCATGCGCGGCAGGTGAAGGGCGCGGGTGCCTGCGGGCTGCGGCCCGGCGGCGATGGTGCCAGCAAGGGCCCCGGCGGCCGCGAGACCATCGCCCGGGTGCAGGAGGAAATCCTGCCGCTGGAGAAGAACTTCTTCCGCGACGGCAAGAAGATGACCGCCTCGCTGGCTCGACTGGATGCGCTGTGGGCGGCGGCGAGCACGGACCTCGCCGCCGCCGGCCCGCGCGAACTGCTGAAGGCGCGGGAAGCGGCGGCGCTGGCGGCCTCGGCGCGCTGGATCTACCGCGCCGCGCTCGCCCGCACCGAGAGCCGCGGCCTGCACCGGCGCAGCGACTTCCCCGAGGAAGATCCGGCGCAGCGCCATCACCTGGTGTTGAGCGGCGTGGATGAGATCCGCATCGCACGGCGCGAGGCGCTGCCGGCCTGAGTGGAGCGCTGCTGGGCCGGTCGGGCCAGCGGCAGGCGGCGCGCAGCCAGCGCCGCCGCCTGCCGGGCGCGCTGGCCCGCTTGGCGCTGCTTCCGCCCGCAGGGTGGCGCCCGCCTGACTCATTCCCAGCAGGCCAGTTGCGCGGGCAGCAGCTTTGCTGCCCGTGCCTCAGTCTCGTCTCTTCAACTTTATGAAATAAAAGAAATTATTTCCTGGCACGGTTTCCGCTAAGAGCCTCCCCGCGCTCCCGTCTCTATGACCATCTGGATAGAGCGGCGCCTCACCCGGCGAGCACGCGGACTGAAAGCCCGCCGCTGCCGCAGGCAGGAAAACCAATCAGACAAAGGATGTGTATGCAGAAGTTTGCGCTGACCGCGATTGCGGCATTTTGCAGCGCCATGATCCCGGCAGCCCACGCGCAGCAGGCGCCGCGGGCGGCCGAGGCCAGTGGCGAGGATTCCGCCCGGCTGGATGCGGTGGTGGTGCTGGGCTCCTCCCGCCAAGACCAGACCACGCTGAAGAGCTCGGCCCCGGTGGAAGTGATCAGCGCCCGCGAGCTGGAAGAAACCGGCGCGGTGACGCTGAACCAGGCCCTGAGCAAGCTGCACCCCTCGTTCAACTTCTCCCAGGGCCAGAACGCGGTGAAAGGGCAGGCCACCCGCTCCGCCTCGCTGCGCGGCGTCAGCCCGGCCTACACCCTGGTGCTGGTGAACGGCAAGCGCCGCCACACTCAGGCGCTGCTGCAGGGCACCGACCCCTGGCCGGCGAACAACGTGGTGGATGTGAACACCATCCCCATCAGCGCCATCGCCCGCGTCGAAGTGCTGCGCGACGGCGCCGCCGCCCAGTACGGCTCCGACGCCATTGCCGGCGTCATCAACATCGTGCTGAACGACTCCGCCGAGGGCGGCGCGGTGAACGTGCGCTACGGCGGCTACACCGACGGCGGCGGCGAAACCCATGCGGTGAATGGCTGGAAGGGCTTCCAGCTCGGCCAGGACGCCGGCTTCGTCAACCTCAGCTTCGACTACCTCAAGAGCGGCCAGGTGGACCGCGCCGAGGACGACTGGCGCCAGCTCTTCCCCACCGGCGACTCCCGCAACCAGACCTACGACAAGGACTACGGCCACTGGGGCCAGGCCTCGCGGGAAAACTTCAGCTTCCTCGCCAACTCCGAGCTGAAGATCGGCGGCGGCACCGCCTACGCCTGGGTGAACTACGCCGACAAGCGCACTGGCAACTATGTGAATCCGGAGCGCCTCGTCATCGGTACTGGCCTGCCCGGCGACCTCATCCGCAACAACACCTCCAACAACCTCGACATCTACCCCAACGGCTACCAGCCGCGGCGCAACTACTACTCCACCGACTGGGCCGGCGTGCTCGGCTACCGCTTCGGCGAGGAAGCCACCGGCAAGCTGGACATCGGCGTGAGCTGGGGCGAGAACGTCACCTGGATCAAGGGCCTGGACACCACCAATCCGAGCTGGGGCGCGGCCAGCCCGACCACCTTCGACATGGGCGGCTGGCGCTCCACCCAGACCAGCGTGACCGCCGACTATGTGCGCAGCATCAGCCCGGGCTGGGCGCCGGCGCCCATCCTGATCAACGCCGGCCTGCTGACGCGGCGCGAGACCTGGGGCATAGACTCCTTCGGCGATGAAGCCTCCTACACCAACGGCGGCCTCTCCAACTCCAGCAACGGCATCCCGGTGACCGCCTCCAGCTCCGCCGGCCTGATGCCGATCGACGGCGGCACGGTGGACCGCAACGTCAAGGGCGCCTACCTCGGTTTCGAAACGGACATCACCGAGAAATTCCAGATCGGCATCACCGGCCGCTATGAGGATTACTCCGACTTCGGCGACACGGTGAATGGCAAGGTTTCCGGCCGCTACGAGGTGAACAAGGCGCTGGCCTTCCGCGGCACCGTCAGCACCGGCTTCCACGCCCCCAGCCTGGGCCAACTCGGGACCCAGACCACCGCCTTCACCAGCAACTGGACCAACACCGGCCTCGGCCTGGCCGAACCCGGCCGCACCCGCCAGTTCCGTCCGGACGACTCGCTGGCGGCGGTGTTCGGCGCCAAGTCGCTGGACCCGGAGAAGTCCGACAGCGTTTCCCTCGGCTTCGTGCTGACGCCGGACTCCACCACTTCGCTGACGGTGGATGCCTACTACCTGAAGATCAAGGACCAGGTGATCATCACCGACGCTCTGCGCGGCGCCGGCGTCACCAGCGCCTTCAACAGCATTGGCCTGACTGGTTACACCCAGGCCAGCTACTACTTCAACGGCTGGGATACCACCACCAAGGGCATCGACTTCGTCGGCCGCAAGAAGCTGCGCTTCGACGGCGCCGGCGTGCTGGACCTCAGCCTGGGCCTGAGCTTCCTGCGCACCAAGGCCAGCAACGTGAAGGACACGGTGACGGTGAACGGCACCACGGTGACGGTGGTGAACGACTACCGCGTGCGCGACATCGAGGACGGCGTGCCCAAGAACAAGCTGGTGCTGGGCGGCCGCTACACCTATCGCGACTGGACGGTGGACACCACGGTGACGCGCTACGGCGAATACACCTACAACGCCGCCGCCGGCGCGGTGAACGGCAACCACGACCAGACCTTCTCGCCGGAATGGTATGTGGATCTGAACCTCGGCTACCGCATCACCAGCAACCTGCGGCTGGAGCTGGGCGCGCAGAACCTGTTCAACAAGTACCCGGACAAGTACGACACCACCAACCGCGCCAGCGGCATCAACCCGTACTCCTTCATCGCACCGAACGGGGCATCCGGGCGCTTCGTCTATGCGGGGGCCAACTTCATCTTCTGATGGATGGGGGAGGGCGCTTGCAGGGCTGGCATGCGGTTGTTTCCTTCCCTCTCCCCTTGGGGGAGAGGAGTCGGAGGAGAGGGGGAGAGGACCGCGAGCCTCAAACGCAGCCGCCCCTGACGGGGCGCCCCCTCTCCCCGGACCTCCCCCGCGAGGGGGAGGGGGAAGGGCCGTGCTTGCTGTTTGGGCAATGGGCGGCGGAACAGCGTCGAGGGCAGCTCCAGCGCATTTTTGTATAGCTGAACAGCATCAATGCCGAGGTCAATACGCCTTGGCCAGGCAGAGAACCCGGTTTCCTCCCCTCTCCCGCGAGGGGCGAGGGAGCAAACCAGCACCCACAACCCAAGCCCACCACCCGCAGCACAAGCAACCGTACCAAGGCCAAACCCCATGTCTGCAGATTTCCTGGCCGGCGTCATGCGCCGGCCACCCCTGGATTTCCTCTCGCCGCGCCGCTGGCCCCATGCCCGGCTGGCGCTGTATGCGGCGCTGTTCTTCATCCTGGTGTGGCCGGTGCTGATGCTGGTGGTCGGCTCCTTCCGTTCCGCCGCGCCCGGCTTCGACGGCGCGTGGACGCTGGCCGCCTGGAGCGGCACCTTCGACAGCCCGGGCACCGGCCGGGCGATGGGCAACTCGCTGGTGCTGTCGCTGGTGAGCACCCTGGCGGCCACCCTCATCGCCGCCGGCCTGGCATTCCTCTCCGAGCGCACCGACCTGCCGCTGCGGCGCGGCGTCACCCCCTGCCTGATGCTGATGTTCGCTACCCCGGCGCTGTTCTATGCCCTGGGCTACGCCATGCTGGGCAACGCCTACACCGGCTCGGCCAACAAGCTGCTGCAGACCCTGTTCGGCGCCGGCGCAGCCTGGTTCGACGTCGAGACCTGGACCGGCCTGATCACCGTGATGGTGCTGAAGAAGGCCTCGGTGATCTATCTCTTCCTCATCGGCCCCTTCCGCGCGCTGGACCCCAGCCACAACGACGCCTCGCTGGTCTCTGGCGTCGGCCAACTCGGTACCTTCTTCCGCATCGACCTGCCGGCGCTGACGCCGGCCATCACCGGCGCCATCCTGCTCGGCGTGGTGGCCGGCCTGCAGGCTTTCGACATGGTGCTGATCCTGGGCTGGCCGCAGGACATCGACGTCGTCGCTACCCGCATCATGAGCTTCATCAACGGCGCCGCGCCGCCGGACTACGCCCGCGCCAGCGTGCTCTCCATCGCCCTGCTGGCGGTGGTGGCGCTGCTGTGCATCCTGCAATCGCGCCTGCTCGGCCGCCGCAGCTTCGTCACCGTGGCCGGCAAGAGCGGCGGCCGCCGCCGCATCCGCCTGGGCCGCGCGCGCTGGCCGCTGGCGGCGCTGGTGGCGCTCTACCTTCTGCTGGCGGCCATCCTGCCGACAGGCTCGGTGGTGTTCTCCTCCTTCCAGCCATTCCCTGGCCTCTATGAAGGCTATTCGCTGCAGCACTACCGCAACATCCTGGCGCTGCCGCGGGTGGTGGACGCTATCCAGACCACCTTCGCGGTGGCGCTGCTGTCCGGCTTCGCGGCGATGGCGCTGGCGGTGTCGGTAGCCCTGCTGGCACGGGCGCTGCCGCCGCGGCGGGCGGCGCTGCTGCGCTTCGTCAGCCTGATTCCGCTGGCCATGCCGGGCGTGGTGACCGCGCTGGCGGTGTCCTGGGCGGTGGTGAGCGTGCCGGGGCTGAAGCAGCTCTACGGCACCTTCTGGCTGGTCACGCTGGCGCTGGTAGTGGTGGTCACGCCCTTCGCCATCCAGGTGGCCAACGCCGCGGTGGCGCAGTTGTCGCCGGAACTGCAGGAGGCCGCCCGCATCGCCGGCGCCTCGCCGTTCCGCGCCGCCATCGACGTGGTGCTGCGGCTGATCGCGCCCAGCTTCCTCGCCGGCTGGTTCATGGCCGCCATCATCGTCTCCGGCAACCTGGAGGTGCCGCTGCTGCTGCGCGCGCCGGGGCTGAACCCGATCTCCTCGGTGGTGTATAGCCTGTACTCCTCCGGCGACTTTTCCGCCGCCTCGGCGCTGCTGGTGATCCTGCTGCTGGCCAAGGCGGCCATCTGGGGCATCGCTTGGGCCGGCTACCGCGCCTGGGTGGCGGTGCGCAGCCAGCGCCGTCGCCGCCTGCTGGGCGCGCTTGCCGGCGGCAGCGGCGCGCCGCCTTCTCGCCCCGCGGCGGCTTCCGCCTGAGGCCGTGCCGATGAACACCCCGATTCCCCGATTTCCCACAGGAGCATCCGAGAAGTGACAGCAAGCAACGGCAGTGGCGTGAGCCTGCAGGGCCTGCGCAAGTATTTCGCCGCCGGCAAGCGGGTCACCACTGCGCCCAAGCGCGGCGCCATCGACGGCCTGGACCTGGAGATACGCGACGGCGAATTCTTCGTCCTGCTCGGCCCCAGCGGCTGCGGCAAAACGACCACGCTGCGCTGCATCGCCGGGCTGGAGGAACCCTCCGCCGGCCGCATCGCGCTGGGCGGCGGCGTGGTCGCCGATCCGGCGGCGGGCTTGTTCGTGCCGCCGGAGAAGCGCGCCATCGGCATGGTGTTCCAGAGCTATGCGCTGTGGCCGCACATGAGCGTGTTCGACAACGTCGCCTATCCGCTGCGCCACCGGCGCAAGGGCCTGTCGCGCGAGCAGCTGGCGCGCGAGGTGGGTGCGGCGCTGGCGCTGGTCGGCCTGGAAGGGCTGGAGGGCCGCGGCCCGGCCGAGCTTTCCGGCGGCCAGCAGCAGCGGGTGGCGCTGGCGCGGGCGGTGGTGGCGCGGCCCAGCCTGCTGCTGTTCGACGAGCCGCTGTCCAACCTGGACGCCCAGTTGCGCCAGCGCCTGCGGCAGGACCTGCGGCGGGTGCACGAGGAAGCCGGCGGCACCTCGATCTACGTCACCCATGACCAGGCGGAGGCGCTGGCGCTGGCCGACCGGGTGGCGGTGATGCGCCTGGGCCGGCTGGAGCAACTGGGCACGCCCACCGAGATCTTCCTGTCCCCGGCCACCCGCTTCGTCGCCGAGTTCGTCGGCTTCGACAACCTGCTGCCCGGCCGCCTGACCGGCCGCGACGGCGAGCGCGCCTCCTTCCTCCCCGACGGCTGGCGCCGCGAGGTGGCCGGCCGCGCGCCGGCCGCCCTGGCGGTGGGCCAGCGCGGCCTGCTCGCTTTCCGCAGCGCCAACCTGCGGCTGGAAGCCGGCGTGGCGGCGCAGGGCGCGGCCAATGCCTTCGCCGCCCGCGCCGGCGCCATCGCCTACTTGGGCGAGCGCTTCCAGGCGGAGGTGACGGTGGAAGGCCAGCGCCTGCTCGCCAGCCTGCCGCTGGCCGCCTGGGATGGCCGTGGCGACCTGCATCACCCGCCAGGCTGGCACGAAGCCCATGTGACGCTGGCGCCGGGCGACGCGGTGATTTTGCCGGCAGAGGAGGCGGGCACCGACATCGCAACCACCGACACGATGGCTGCCGGCGCGGCGGCGGAGGCGGCATGAGGCGCTTCCTCCCCTCCGGCCCTCCGCACGCGGACACCGGCCGCCGCCGCCTGCTGCGCGCAAGCCTTGCCGGTGCCGCTGGCTGGGCGCTGGGCGGCTGCGGCACGGGCGGCGATGGCGCGGGGCAGGGCGCTACGGCTTCCGCAGCAACCTTGTCCGGTAACGCCGCAACCCGCGACGAACTCGCTGGCCTGTACCGCGAGGCGCTGCAAGGCGGGCAGCGCACGGCGGTGGTCTATGGCGCCGCGGTGGATGCCGAGTGGGAGCCGCTGTGGCTGGCCTTCCAGGCGGATTTCCCCGGGCTGCGGGTGATCTACATGCACGTCTCGCCCACCCAGGTGA
This sequence comes from Azoarcus sp. TTM-91, assembly GCF_012911025.1. GTDB lineage: Bacteria > Pseudomonadota > Gammaproteobacteria > Burkholderiales > Rhodocyclaceae > Azoarcus. The sequence continues at coordinate 8,890 of NZ_WUEI01000112.1, forward strand.
TGGCGCGCATCGACGCCGAGCGCCAGGCCGGCAACCGCATGGGCGACCTGCTGATGCAGCCGGTGAACGTGCTGCCGCTGATCGCCCGCCGTGGCTATTTCGAACCCTGGCGCCCGGCCAGCGCCGAGGGGCTGGCGGATGAATACCGCGACGAGGCGGACCGGGCCCACTACCCCTTCTCCAAGGTCTTCGGCCTCGCCTACAACAGCCAGCAGGTGGAAGCGGATGCGCTGCCGCAGCGCTTCGACGAGCTGCTGGCGCCGGCCTGGCAGGGCCGCTTCTCCTACATCAAGCCGGTGACCGCGGTCGGCACCACCGACGTCGCCTTCGCCACCCTGCTGCGCGACGGCGTGGTGGACCTGCCGCGGCTGCAGGCGCTGCACCGCGCCGGCCTGTTCACCGGGCCGGATGCCGGCGTCACCTACGTCAGCCAGGGCCGGCTGGCGCTCAACCCCTGGGGCTACCTGGCGGTGGTGGTGCGGCAGCGGGCGCTGGGCGCGCCGGTGGCCATCCGCTTCGTGCCGGACTTCTCGGTGAACGTGCCCTTCGGCTTCGGCGTGGTCGGCGGCGCGCCGCACCCGGCGAGCGCCCGGCTGCTGAAGAGCTGGCTGTTCTCGCCGCGCGGCCAGGCGGCGGTGGCACAGCAGGCCTACCAGCTCGGCACCATGCCGGACGCACCGCCGCCGCCCTTCTACCCGGACAACGCCGCCGAGCGCGAGCGCCTGCACCGCCGCCCGCCGCCGGATGCCCTGGTGGCCGACCTGGAAGCCCAGCGCGGCATGCTGCGCGACATCTTCTTCCGCCCCAAGCCGACCTGAACCCCCGCACCGAGGACTGTGCCCATGAGCACCACTTCAAGCCCATCGCACCCCGCCGCCCCGCGCGGCCTCATCGACCTCCACAGCCATTGGTTCTCGCCGCGCGCGGTGGAACTGCTGAGCGCCCGTGGCGTGGCGCCGCGCTTCGTCGGCGGCGAAGATGGCCGCCGCCACCTGCACCGCGCCGGCCCCGGCACGCCGCACGGCCGCTCCGAAGCCTTCCCGCTGGGGCCGCAGTGGTTCGACATCGACGCCCGGCTGGACCACCTGGACACCCACGGCATCGCGCACCAGCTGCTGTCCTGGCCGACCACGCTGGGCGTGGACGCCGCGCTGCCGGCGGCGGAAACCCTGCCGCTGTGGGCCGCCTACAACGATGATCTCGCCGCGCTGGTGCGGCGCCACCCGCGGCGCTTCAGCGCGGTGGCGGCGCTGTCCAGCTCGGACGTGGCCTGGTCGGCGCGCGAGCTGGCGCGGGCGCATGCCGAGCTGGGGTTGATAGGCGGCGTGCTGCCGGTCAATGGCTTCGCCAGCCTGGCCGGCGCCGAGCGCTTCCGGCCGCTGTTCGAGGTCGCCCAGCGCAACCGCAGCCACCTCTACCTGCACACCGGCTACGCCCACCCCTCGGTGCCCGGCCAGCCGCCGCTGCACCTGCACAGCGACAACGCCGACATCCGCGCGCTGCTGGACACCGGCTGGAGCTTCGCCGCTGCCGCCATCACCCTGGCTTTCAGCGATTTCCTCGACGCCTATCCCGACGTTACCGTGCAGATCGCCATGCTGGGCGGCGCCGGAACCATCGCCCTGGTAGCCGAGCAGGTGGCGCTCAACGCCGAGCGCCTGGGCGTGGGCGCCGGTGCGGACGAGGTGCGCGCCCGCTTCCGCCGGCTGTGGTTCGACACCGGCGCCGCCGGCCGCGGCGCCGAGGCCATCGCGCTGGCGGCGCGGGTGCTGGGCGAGGACCGCATCGTCTTCGGCACCGACTACGCGCCGGCGCCCAGTGTGCGGCCGGTGATAGACCAGATCCTGCAGGCGCCGCTGCAGCCCGCCCAGCGCGAGCGCATCTTCAGCGCCAACGCCCGCGCGCTGCTGGCTTCCCGCGGCGTGGCGCTGGCCGTGGCCTGAACGCCTTCCCGACTTTCCAACCCGGCCGGCGAGGCCGGATCTTCCCCCGCGTTTCCATACCCATCCAACAGGAGAAACCATGGGCACTCCCCTCCACCAGGCCGCACTCGACCAGCTCTTCGTGCAGGCCCGCACCTACGGCAAATTCGAAGCCACCGCGGTGGGCGACGAAACCCTGCAGCAGCTCTACGAACTGCTGAAATGGGGCCCGACCGCCTTCAACGCCCAGCCCGGCCGCTACGTCTTCGTGCGCAGCGCCGAGGCCAAGGCCAGGCTGGAGCCAGCCCTGTCCGCCGGCAACAAGGAGAAGACCCTGGCCGCGCCGGTGACGGTCATCGTCGCCCAGGACAGCCGCTTCTTCGAACATGTGGCCAACCCCAAGATCCGCGAGCTGTTCGAGGCCAATCCTGCGCTCGTCGACCCCACCGCCTTCCGCAACAGCTCGCTGCAGGCCGCCTACCTCATCGTCGCCGCCCGCGCTCTCGGGCTGGACGTCGGCCCCATGAGCGGCTTCAACGCAGACTTGCTGAACCAGACCTTCTTCCCGGACGGCCGCTACAAGGTCAACCTCATCGCCAACCTCGGCTACGGCCTTGCCGGCTCGCCCGCCCCGCGCGCGGAGCGCTTGGGTTTCGAGCAGGTTGTCGAAGTGCTGTGAGCCGATAGGCCCTGCCGCCCCTGGCGGGGCAACACGCTCTCCCCGGCCCTTGCGCGGGGAGGGCGTGTTGCGCCCCTCGCCGAGCGGTATTGGTGCTCCGCGAAGAGAGGCCGCCGGGGGAAGCCGGCCCCGGCGCTGGGCTGGGTGCGCCGCAAAAGTCCCCTGGCTGGCGCCAGCAGCGCGAAGCGAATCATCGTCCTGCCGTCCTGCCGTCCTGCCGTCCTGCCGTCCTGCCGTCCGGCTGCGGGCAGCGGGGCACTTCAAGTCTCTGCCGGCTCCTTGGCCGGCGCAGCCAGGATGAAGGCGATTTCCTCCGCCGGCAGCGCCGGCTGCGAGGGCAGGATGCGGTCGATGAAGGGCGTGGTGTCCAGCGCCGCCAGGGTGACGCGCTTGCGCCCCCAGCCTATGGTGGCGCGCCAGCTGCCCAGGGTGCCGGCTGCGGCCAGGGCGTCCTCGTCCACCGTCACCGCCTGGTCGCCGTAGGGGGCTACGTAGAGCGCATCCACCGGGCAATACACCTCGCAGATGTAGCAGGTCTGGCAGTCGTGCTGGCGGGCGATCACCGGCAGGCCGTGGTTGTGGTCGAAGACATTGGTGGGGCAGACGCGGACGCACAGTCCGCATTCGGTGCAGCGCGAGGTGCTGACGAGTTCGATCATCGGGGGTTTCCTGGGAAGGTGGGCCGGGCCCGGGGTGAAGCCCGGCGCAGGCGTGGCGCCGGTGCGGATCGGCTGGCTATGCGGCCTTGACCGCCGGTGCGGGCGGATCGCCGGCTCATGCCGGCACCAGCTCGGTACGCAGCGCGATGCTGTCCAGCCCGGAGACGGTCAGCCGGTGGCGCTGCGCCGGGTCCAGCTCGGGGTATTCGGCCAGGGTGTGGGAGGCGCGTGTTTCCTTGCGCCCCAGCGCGGCGTTGAAGATCCAGCGCGAGGCGGCGACCATCGCCGCCGCTTCGCGGGCGCGCAGCGCGGCCTGCGGTGTGCGGGTGTCCGGCAGCCCGCCGGCCTCCGGCCACAGCGCATCCACCGTGCCCAGCGCCTGGCGCAGGCCGGCTTCGCTGCGGAAGTAGTTGATCTCCAGCGGCAGCACCTGGGATTGCACCGCGGCGACCAGTCCGGCGCTGTCCACCGGCGCGCTGCCCTTCACCGGCCGTACGCCGGCGCCGCCGGCCGGGCGCAGCTTGCGCTCCCGCGGTGCCTCCAGCGCATGCAGCGCCGCGCCGCGGCCGGCCCAGCTGCCGGAGCAGATCGCCCAGGAGGCGTTGTAGGCGCCGCCACCGGAGAGCCCGCCGCACACCCGCTCGCGGGTGGCCGCGTCGCCGGCGGCATACAGGCCGGGCACGCTGGTGGCGCAGTCGTCGCCGGTCAGGCGCAGGCCGCCGGTGCCGCGCAGGGTACCTTCGTAGCGCAGCGTCAGCGGGAAGGGCTGGGTGAAGGGGTCGATGCCGGCGCGCTCCAGCGGCAGGAAGAAGATGGCGTGCGCCCGCCGCAGGATGGCGCGCTTCTCCGGCGTGTCGGCCTTGTCCAGCACCGCGTACACCGGCCCCTGCAGCAGTGCCTTGGCGAGGAAGTCGCGCGAACGCGGGCCGCCTGCATGCAGCACCTTGCCGTGCTGGTCGTAGTAGCTCGCCCAGCCCAGCGTGCGGCCGCGGGTGTTGGTGCCGAAGGCGGCGCTGGGGGCGTAGGCACGGCTGAACTCCATGCCGGAGAGCTCGGCGCCGGTCTCCGCCGCCATCAGCAGGCCCTCGCCGGTGAGCACGTTGCAGCCCAGGCCCTTGCTGAGGAAGGCGCAGCCGCCGGTGGCGATCACCACCGCGCCGGCGCGTACTTCCCAGCGGCGGCCGTCCAGCCGGTTGAGGCCGCGCGCGCCGCCCACGCCGTGCTCGTCCACCAGCAGCTCCAGCGCCGGCGACTGGTCGAGGATGCGCACGCCCGCCCTGTGCACCGTCTTGCGCATCAGCTTCAGGTACTCCGGCCCCTGCAGGTGGTCGCGCAGCGGCACGCCGTGCTCGTCGCGGCGGAAGGGGTAGCCCCAGGCTTCCACCAGCTGCAGGCTTTCGTAGACCTGGTCCAGCACCCGGTGTATCCAGCGCGCCTCGGAGAGCTGGCCGCCGCCCTCCATGCGCTGCTGCACCGCCGCTTCACGCAATGCCGCATCCGGCGGCAGGTAGAGCAGGTTGGTGCCGCCCGGCGCGGTGGCGCCGCTGGAGCCGAGGTAGCCCTTTTCCGCCAGCACCACCCTGGCCCCGGCCCTGGCCGCATTCCATGCGGCCCACGCTCCGGCCGGCCCGCCGCCTATCACCAGCACGTCCGCCTGCAGGCGCAATTCTGCTTCGTCTCGCATCTCGCTTCTCTCTGTCGTTTTCCGGCACGCTGATAGCGGCGCGCCGTATGGGGAAGCGGGGTGTCAGGCAAAGGTTGTGC
>NZ_WUEI01000113.1 GCF_012911025.1 Azoarcus sp. TTM-91
CCGCAGGCCAACCCCACCCGGCCTGCCCAGTCCGCCAACCCGCCGGCGCGGGAAGACGGCACCCGCACGCCCGCGCGGCGCGTAAAACGCGCAACGAGGAGACAACAGCATGAGCAGCCAACACCCAGTCATCATCGCCGGCGGCGGCATCGGCGGCCTGGCCGCCGCCCTCGCACTGGTGCGCCAGGGCTTCGAAGTCCTGGTGCTCGAACAGGCGGCGGAGATCGGCGAGATCGGCGCCGGCATCCAGCTCGGCCCCAACGCCTTCCATGCCTTCGATGCCCTCGGCATCGGCGAGAAGGCGCGCGGCCGCGCGGTCTACACCGACTACATGGTGATGCACGACGCCATCGACGAATACCAGGTCGGCAAGATTCCCACCGGCGAAGCCTTCCGCAAGCGCTTCGGCAACCCCTACGCGGTGATTCACCGTGTCGATGTGCATCTGTCCCTGCTCGAAGGCGCGCAGGAGACCGGCAAGGTGAGGTTCATCACCTCGACCCACGTCGAGCGCGTGGAACAGGACGATCAGGGCGTCACCGTGATCGATGCCAAGGGCAACCGCTTCCGCGGCATCGCGGTGATCGGTGCTGACGGGGTCAAGTCCGCAGTGCGCCAGCAGTATGTGAACGACCCGCCGCGGGTCACCGGCCATGTCGTCTACCGTGCGGTGATCGACAAGAAGGACTTCCCCGAGAACCTGCAGTGGAACGCCGCCAGCATCTGGGTCGGCCCCAACTGCCACCTGGTGCACTACCCGCTGCGTGGCGGCGAACAGTACAACGTCGTCGTCACCTTCCACAGCCGCAAGCAGGAAGAATGGGGCGTCACCGAGGGCAGCCCGGAAGAGGTACAGAGCTACTTCCAGGGCATCTGCCCCAAGGCCCGTCAGTTGATCGACCTGCCCAAGAGCTGGAAGCGCTGGGCCACCGCCGACCGCGAGCCGATCGGCCAATGGACCTTCGGCCGCGCCACCCTGCTCGGCGACGCCGCCCACCCCACTACCCAGTACATGGCCCAGGGCGCCTGCATGGCACTGGAAGACGCGGTGACGCTGGGCGAAGCGCTGCGGGTGCACAACAACGACTTCGAGAAGGCGTTCGACCTCTACCAGCGCTCGCGCATCGCCCGCACCGCGCGCATCGTGCTGTCCTCGCGCGAGATGGGCCGCATCTACCACGCCAAGGGCGTGGAACGCCTGGTGCGCAACGACCTGTGGAAGGGCCGCACGCCGGAACGTTTCTACGACGCCATGGAGTGGCTGTACGGCTGGAACGTAGACAACTGCCTCGCCAAGGACTGAACCAGACGCAAGGCCACCGCGCCGAAACCCCGGCCTCCCGAGGCCGGGGTTTCGGCATGTCGGCATTGCCTTCCCCGTTTCACGACAAGAGAGTGAAGCCATGATGAAGCTGCACAACTTCTTCCGCAGCGGCACCTCCCACCGCCTGCGCATCGCCCTCAACCTGAAAGGCATCGGGTATGACTACGTGCCGGTCGACCTGCGCACCGAGGAACACCTCGGCGCCGCATTCAAGGCCATCAATCCGCAGCAACTGGTGCCGGCGCTGGTCGATGGCGATCTGACGATGATCCAGACCCCCGCCATCATCGAATGGCTGGAAGAGCGCCACCCTACCCCACCACTGCTGCCTTCCGACCCGGACGACCGCGCCCGGGTGCGCGCGCTTGCGGCCATCGTCGGCTGCGACATCCACCCGATCAATAACCGCCGCATCCTCGAATACCTGCGCAAACGGCTCGGCCAGGATGAAACCGCGGTGCAGGCGTGGTGCGCGACCTGGATCGAAGCCGGCTTCGCCGCGCTGGAGAGCCTGGTCGCCGCCGACACCCGCCGCGGCCGTTTCTGCTTCGGCGACGCCCCCGGGCTGGCGGATGTCTATCTGATCCCGCAGGTGGAGAGCGCGCGCCGCTTCAAAGTGGACCTGAGCCCCTATCCCAACATCGTCGCCATCGACTCGGCCTGCGCCGAACTCGACGCCTTCCGCCGCGCCGAGCCCGCGCGCCAGCCCGACGCCCCAGCCTGACAGCCCGCCCCCAAGGCCCAGGCTAGGCGACGATTTCCAACAAGCATGCACAGCATGCGAAGAACCCCAACCAGGAGGAGATACGATGAGAAAAGGATTGATCCGCGCGCTCAGGAGCGCCGCTACCGCCGGTCTGTGCGCGCTGGCCTTCGGCGCCACCAGCGCCTCCGCACAGGCGCTCAAGCTGGGCCACATCACCCCGCCCAGCCACGTCTGGCACCAAGTGTCGGAGAAGATCGCCAGCGACCTCGAGAAAACCTCCGGCGGCAAGATGAAGATCGCCGTCAGCCCGCTGCAGAAGCTGGGCAACGAGGCCCAGATGATCAATCTGATGCAGGCCGGCGCGATGCAGTTCGGCGTGTTCACCGTCGGCGGGCTGTCCAATCGCGAGGAGTCCTTCCTTGCCTGGTCGCTGCCTTACACCTTCCGCGACGTCGAGCACGCCACCCGCGCAGCCTCCTCTCCCGCCGCGCGGGAAATGCTCAAACGGCTGGAAGCGCACGGCATGGTGGGGCTGGGCTACGCCTTCGCCGGCATGCGCCACGTGCTGTCGCTGGAGCCTGTGCGCTCGCCCAAGGACCTTGCCAACAAGAAGATCCGCTCCTTCCCCAGCCCGATCTACAACGACTGGTGGACCGCCAACGGTGCCGCGCCGACCGCGCTGCCGCTGTCCGAAGTGGCTCCCTCGCTGACCACCAGGCTGCTGGACGCGGTGGATGTGGACCTCGATGCGCTGGTCGGGCTCAAGTTCCACCAGCAGGCGCCCAACCTCACCCTCACCAACCACATGGCCTTCCCGGCCGCCATCGTGGTGTCGAAGAAGTGGTGGGACGCTCGCAGCGACACCGAGCGCGACATGATCCGCAAGGTCATCGCCGACGCCGAAGCCTGGGGCTACAAAGCCGCGATCGAAGCCGACAAGAGCAATCTCGACAAGGCCAAGGCCGACGGCGCCAAGGTGATCGATGCCGACATCAAGGCCTTCCAGGCGGTGGGTGGCGGGGTGCGCGACAAGTACACCGCGCGCAACCCGCTGATCGCCGACTTCTACAAACAGGCGCAGGACCTGTAAGCCCCCGGCCCCCGGACCGCGCCCTGTTGCTGCCCACCCGCACGCCGGGCGGCAACAGGGCGTGCGCCGTGCACATCCTGCGGCCGCATCCGACCTCCGCCCCCGCGGTGCCGACGACGGGCAGCCGCCCGCCTGGCTACCGAACCCCGAGAGAGAAGCATGTTCATCCACGCCCTGATCCAGTCCCTGGACCGCGCCCTCGCCAGCGTCGAACGCCTGGTCGCGATCGCGCTCACCGCGGCGCTCACCGCCATCATGATCGCGCAGGTGATCCTGCGTTACTTCTTCAACGCACCGCTGTTCTGGGCCGAGGAAATCGCCGTCCAGCTGCTGGTGTTCATCACCCTGATCGGCCTGTCGCTGCTGGTTCACAACGGCCAGCTCGTCACCATCGACTTCCTGTCGCGCGCGCTCGGCCCCCGCGGGCGCTGCGTGCTTTCGGTCGTGCTCGGCCTCGGCTTCCTGCTGCTGCTGGCCTTCGTCGCCAAGCTCGGCTGGGACTGGGTGATGCGGGCCGATGTGCGCCTGGAACTGGGCGCCACCACCCAGTTGCCGCGCTGGTACAACTATTCGCTGCTGCCGGGGGCGATGCTGGCGATGGCCTTCCACCAGTTCGCCGCGGTGCTGCGCCAGGTGCGCGAGCTTGCGGGAGCGCGCGCATGATCACGCTGATCGTCTTCTTCGCGCTGCTGTTCTGCGGCTTCCCCATCTTCGGCGCCATCCTGGCCGGCGCGGTGGTGTTCATGGCCACCAACGACCTGGCGGTGCTCTACGACTCCATCCCCATCCAGTTCTACGGCGCACTCGAAATCAACGGCCTGCTCGCGATCCCGCTGTTCATGCTGGTCGGCGAGATCATGAACCAGGGCGGCCTCACCCAGCGCCTGATCGCGGTGGCCGAGGTGCTGGTCGGCCGCTTCAAGGGCGGGCTGGCCTACGCCAACCTGATCACCAACGCGATGGCCGCGTCCATTCTCGGCTCCGCGGTGGCGCAGATCGGCGTCATGAGCAAGGTGATGATTCCGGAGATGGAGAAGAAGGGTTACGACAAGGCCTTCGCCGGCGCGGTCACCGTGTCCGCCGGCCTGCTCGGACCCATCATCCCGCCGTCGATGCTGATGATCATCTACGGCGTGGTGGCGGTGCAGCCGATCGCACCGCTGTTCATCGCCGGCATCGTGCCCGGCCTGCTCATCGTCGCGGTGCTGGCGGGCGTCATCCTGCTCTACGGCATGTCCGGCTCCCGCCTGCCGGAAGGTTCGCCCACGCCGCTGCGCGACAGCTGGGGCACGCTGGCTGCCGGCATCGCCCCCGGCCTGATTCCGGCGGTGGTCATCGTCGGCATCATGAGCGGCGCGATGACGCCGACCGAGTCGGGCGCGGTGGCGTCGCTGATCGCGCTGATCCTCGGCTTCCTCTACCGCGAACTGAAGCTCGCCGATCTGCCGGGCATCCTGCGCAGCGTGGCGGTAAACACCGCCACCATCACCGGCCTGATCGCCGCCGCCTCGGTGTTCAGCTGGGTGCTCGCCTTCCAGGGCGTGCCCGACCAGCTGGTGGAACTGATCGCCGGCGTGACCGATTCGCCGGTGGCGTTCCTGCTGCTGGTGACACTGCTGATGCTGGTGCTGGGCATGTTCCTCGAAAGCATCAGCGTACTGATCGTGGTGGTGCCCATCCTGATGCCGGTGGTGACCGCGCTCGGCATCGACCCGATCCAGTTCGGCGTGGTGTGCACCATCGCCACGGTTATCGGCATCGTCACCCCGCCGGTCGGTCCCGGCCTGTACATCGCCATGGTCCAGGCCGATATGCCGATGGGCCCGCTGTTCCGCGCAACCGTGCCTTTCCTCGCGGCGGTGCTGGCGGTTCTGATCGCGGTCTGCGCCTTCCCGGCGCTGTCCACCTGGCTGCCGGCGCTCTCCGCCGGCATGTAAAGGCGAGGCGCCAGGAACGGGTTTGGCGCGGCCCCGGACGAGGCCGCGCCAAACCCGCCGCGGGAGTCAGCGGCCGAGGTCTTTCGCGGTCTGGCCGGCGATGCCCCAGTTGGCCTTGGGCACTTCCTGGATCCACACCCGCACCCGCTCGCGCGGCGTATCGACCGCCTCGACCAGCGCCTGGGTGACCTTCTCGATCACTGCGCGCTTCTCATCCTCGCTACGGCCTTCCAGCAGATAGATCTGGGCGAACGGCATGTTGCGGCTCCTTGTCGTGAGGCGGCGGTCAGCGGAAACGCACCGACACCGAACCCAGGCCCTGGGCGCGCAGCGTGATCGCGTCGCCCGCCTGTACCGCAACCGCCTCGGTGATACCGCCGGAGAGGATGAGCGTGCCGGCGGGAATCTCCTCGCCTTTCTCGCCCAGCATGTTGGCCAGCATGGCGACTGCCGCCGCCGGATGGCCCAGTACCGCGGCGCCGGCACCGAAGGCCACCGGCTCGCCGTTCTTCTCCAGCACGATGCCGGTGGTGCGCAGGTCCAGCCCGGCGGCCTCGCCCATGCGGCCGCCGACCACGAAGCGGCTGGAGGAGCAGTTGTCCGCCACCACGCTCTTGAGGTCGAACTTGAAGTCGCGGTAGCGGCTGTCGATGATCTCGATGGCCGGAATCACGAAGTCGGTGGCGGCCAGCACCGCGCCGATGTGGCAGCCCGGCCCGCGCAGCGGCGCCTTGGTGACGAAGGCGATCTCCGGCTCCACCTTGGGATGAATCAGCTTGCCGGTGTCGATCTCGCCGCCGTCGGCGACGCTGAAGTAGTCGGCGAGGAAGCCGAACACCGGCGTCTCCACCCCCATCTGCTTCATCTTGGCGTGCGAGGTGAGGCCAGCCTTGAGGCCGACGATGCGGGCGCCGCGGGCGATCTTGCGGCGCTTGATCTCGTTCTGGACGGCGTAGGCGTCGTCCCAGTCCATGTCCGGATGGTCGTCGGTGATCTTGGGCGTGTCCTGCGCCTGCAGCTCGCAGTTCTCGAGACGGATGGCGAGCTGTTCGATGACTTCCTGTGCGAGCTTCATGCTGCGACTCCTTGCCGTGCCCTGGCCAGGGTGATGGCCGTATCCTCGATCATGTCTTCCTGCCCGCCGACCATGCCGCGCCGCCCCATCTCCACCAGGATCTCGCGCGCCGGCACGCCGTACTTCTTCTCTGCCCGCTTGGCGAACAGCAGGAAGGAGCCATACACCCCGGCGTAGCCCAGCGTCAGCGCATCACGGTCGATGCGGATCGGGAAGTCCATAATGGGCACCACCAGGTCCTCGGCCACGTCCTGGATCTTGAACACGTCCACACCGGTTTCGATGCCCATCAGCGCGCACACCGCCACCAGCACTTCCATCGGCGTGTTGCCCGCACCGGCGCCCAGGCCAGCGGCGGCGGCGTCGATGCGGGTGGCGCCGGCCTCGATGGCGGCGATGCTGTTGGCCACGCCCATGGCGAGATTGTGGTGGCCGTGAAAGCCAAGTTCGGTTTCGGGCTTGAGGGCGTCGCGCACGGCGGCGATGCGCGCCTTCACCGTTTCCGGCAGCAGGTGGCCGGCGGAGTCGGTGACGTAGATGCAGTTGGCGCCGTAGCCTTCCATCAGCTTCGCCTGCTTGACCAGGCCTTCGGGGCTGTTCATGTGGCTCATCATCAGGAAGCCGACGGTGTCCATGCCCAGCTTGCGCGCCATGCCGATGTGCTGCTCGGAGACGTCGGCCTCGGTGCAGTGGGTGGCGACCCGCAGGGTGTTCACGCCGAGCTCGTGGGCGCGCTTGAGGTGTTCGACGGTACCGATGCCGGGCAGCAGCAGCGCGGAAACCTTGGCCTGTTTCATCAGCGGAATGACGGCGCCGAGGTACTCCTCGTCGGTGTGGGCGGGGAAGCCGTAGTTCACCGAGCTGCCGCCCAGGCCGTCGCCGTGGGTGACTTCGATCAGCGGGATGCCGGCGGCGTCCAGGCCGCAGGCGATGGTCTGCATCTGTTCCAGCGTCATGAGGTGGCGCTTGGGGTGCATGCCGTCACGCAGGGTCATGTCGTGGACGGTGATCTTCTTGCCGTGAAGCGTCATGGTTGTCTCCGGGGGTCAGGCCAGCACGGCGCGGTTGGATTCGAGGCTGAGGCGGCCGGCGAGGATTTCTTCGGCGAACATCTCGGCGGTGCGGGCGCCGGCGGCGGTCATGATGTCGAGGTTGCCGGCGTAGCGCGGCAGGTAGTCGCCCAGGCCTTCGACTTCGAGATAGATGGAGACGCGCTTGCCGTCGAACACCGGGCCGTTCACCAGCTTGTAGCCGGGGACGTATTTCTGTACTTCGCCGACCATGGCGTGGATGGAGTCGGTGATGCGGGCCTGGTCGGGTTCGGTCTCGGTGAGGCAGTGCACCGTGTCGCGCATGATGAGCGGCGGGTCGGCGGGGTTGAGGATGATGATGGCCTTGCCGACCTTGGCGCCGCCCACTTTCTCGACGGCGCCGGCGGTGGTGCGGGTGAACTCGTCGATGTTCTTGCGCGTGCCGGGGCCGGCGGAGCGGCTGGAAACGGTGGCGACGATTTCGCCATAGGCCACCGGCTGGACGCGGGAGACGGCGGCGACCATGGGGATGGTGGCCTGGCCACCGCAGGTGACCATGTTGACGTTCATCTCCCCGCGGCCGACGTGGGCCTTGAGATTCACCGGCGGCACGCAGTAGGGGCCGATGGCGGCGGGGGTGAGGTCGATCATGAGCACGCCGAGTTCGTTGAGCTTGCGGCTGTTCTCGGCGTGGACGTAGGCGCTGGTGGCGTCGAAGGCGATTTGCACGCCGTCGGCCAGGATGTGGGGCAGCAGGCCGTCCACGCCCTCGGCGGTGGTCTTGAGGCCGAGTTCGCGGGCGCGCGCCAGGCCTTCGGATTCAGGGTCGATGCCGACCATCCATACCGGCTCCAGCACCGGGCTGCGCTTCAGTTTGTACAGCAGGTCGGTGCCGATGTTGCCGGGGCCTATCAGGGCGCATTTGATCTTGCGGGTCATCATGGATTCCTTGTCGTCGGGGAGTTGCGGGCGGCGCGGTGGCGCAAGGGCGGGCACCGCCGGCGCAGGCGTGGAAACGGAAGATCAGGCGAAACGCACCGAGCAGCCGCCGATGCCGCCTATGGTCACGCGCAGGTTGTCGCCCGCCTTCACCGGCACCATGGCCGCGAGCGAGCCGGAGAGGATGACCTCGCCCGCCTTCAGGCCGATGTCCAGGCTGCCGAGCATGTTGGCCAGCCAGGCCACCGCGTTGGCCGGCGCGCCCAGCGCGGCCGCGCCGGCGCCAGTGGCGACGATCTCGCCGTTCTTCTCCAGGATCATTCCGCAGGTGTTCAGATCCACCCGGCGCGGGTCCACCAGGCTGTCTCCGAGCACGAAGACGCCGCAGGAGGCGTTGTCCGCCACCGTGTCCTGGATCTTGATCTTCCAGTCGCGGATGCGGGAATCGACGATCTCGAAGCAGGTCATCACCCCTTCGGTGGCCGCCAGCACGTCGGCGGCGGTCACGCCCGGGCCCTTCAGATCCTTCTTCAGCAAGAAGGCGATCTCGCCTTCGGCCTTGGGCTGGATCAGCGTATTGGCCGGAATGGCCTCGCCCTCGTTGTAGAGCATGCCGTCCAGCAGATAGCCGAAGTCGGGCTGGTACACGCCCAGCATGTTCATCACCGCCTTCGAGGTGACGCCTATCTTCTTGCCGACCACCCGCTCGCCCGCTTCCAGCCGGCGCGCGAGCATGCGCTGCTGGATGAAGTAGGCGTCCTCTATCGTCATCTCCGGATGCCGCTCGGTGAGCGGCGCCAGCACCTCGCGCTTCACCAGCGCCTGGTACAGCTCGTCGCCCAGCCGTTCGATCAGGGTCTTGTCCATTCGGTGTCTCCTATATGTCCTCGCGCGGCGGCAGCGGAACGTCCCGGCGCGCTGCGCCGGCCCGCCCTGCCCCGCCTCACAACTTGATGCAGATGTTCTTCTGCTCGGTGTAGAACTCGAGCGAATGCACGCCGCCCTCGCGGCCGATGCCGGACTGCTTGGCGCCGCCGAAAGGCGTGCGCAGGTCGCGCAGGAACCAGGAGTTCACCCACACCAGCCCGGCCTCGATGCGGCCGGCGACGCGGTGCGCGCGGGCGAGGTCGCGGGTCCAGATCGAGCAGGCCAGGCCGTAGTCGGTGTCGTTGGCGCGGCGGACGACTTCATCCTCGGCATCGAAGGGCTGGATCAGGGTGCAGGGGCCGAAGATTTCTTCGCGCGCGATCGGCGAGTCGTCGCCCAGGCCGGTCCAGATCGTCGGCTCCACCCAGGCGCCGCCGGCCAGCTCGCCAGCCATGCGCGGCACGCCGCCGCCGGTGACCACGGTGGCGCCCAGCTCGCGCGCCTTCTCGTAGTAGGACAGCACCTTGTTCTTGTGCTCCTGCGAGATCAGCGGCCCCATGCCGGTGGCGCTGTCTTCCGGGCGGCCGAGCTTGAGGCCCTCGGCGCCCTGCTTCAGCGCGGCGACAAACTTGTCGAAGATGGGCCGCTCGACATACACCCGCTCGGTGCCCAGGCAGACCTGGCCGCAGTTGGCGAACACCGAGCGCATCGTGCCTTCGATGGCGGCGTCGAAATCGCAGTCGGCGAAGACGATGGCCGGGTTCTTGCCGCCCATCTCCAGCGACACCGGCCGCGCGCCCACCGCCGCCGCCTTCATGATGGCGGCGCCGGTGCGCGTCTCGCCGGTGAAGGTGATCGCGTTCACCCGCGGATGGGTGGTGACGAACTCGCCCGCCGAGCCCGGCCCGAAGCCATGCACCACGTTGTACACGCCCTTGGGCATGCCGACTTCGTTCATCACCTCGCCCAGCAGGGTGGCGGTCTGCGGCGTTTCCTCCGAGGGCTTGACCACCACGGTGTTGCCGCAGGCCAGCGCCGGGCCCACCTTCCAGGTCATCAGCAGCAGCGGCAGGTTCCACGGGCAGATCACGCCGACCACGCCCACCGGGCGGCGCAGCGCGTAGTTGAGTGCGCCGCGGCCGTCGGGCGTGGCCATCTCGAAGAACTCGGTGGGCACGCTCTTGATGACGTCGGCGAACACCTTGAAGTTGTCCGCGCCGCGCGGAATGTCGATGTGGCTGGCGAGGCTGCGCGGCTTGCCGGTATCCGCGCATTCGGCGGCGAGGAAGTCGTCGAAGCGGCGCTTGATGCCATCGGCCACCGCGTTGAGCAGCTCCACCCGCTCGGCCACCGTCATCCGCCCCCAGGGCCCGTTCAGCGCGGCATGCGCGGCGGCGACAGCGGCATCCACCTCCAGCTTGCCCGCCTCGTGCACCTGGGTGATGCGCTGCCCGTCCAGCGGCGACAGCTTATCGAAGACCTGGGCGGTGGCGACGAACTCGCCGTTGATGAAGTTGTGGATCTGTTTCATGCGCTTGCTCCCTTGCCGGCCGGCGTCCCCGCCGGCCGGTACTTGTTGTTCAGATCTGGATGTCGTCGGCGCCGATGGCGCGCAGCCCGGCCAGCGCACATTCCGCGTCCTGCGCCGCCGAGGCGCCGGAGACGCCGATGCCGCCCGCCAGCTCGCCGCCCACCCGCAGCGGCAGGCCGCCGCCGAACACGATCAGCCGCGGCTGGGCGGAGAAGCCCAGCTTCATGCCTTCGTCCTCGCCGAACACCGCCATCCACTTCGCCGTCGGAAAGCCGAAGCCACCGGCGGTGTAGGCCTTGTCGATGGCGATCTGGATGGACTGCGGAAACGCCCCCGGCATGCGCAGGAAAGCCATCAGGTTGCCGGCGGCGTCGGTGACGCCGACGTTGATGCGCAGGCCGAGCGACTCGGCGTGACGCACCGCCGCCTCGGCGGCGCGGTGGGCGGCCTCCCAGCTCAGGCTGGCCTGGGTGACGACTAGCTTCATCTCGACGCTCCTTTCCACCCTGCCGGCGACGGTGTGGAGCCGAAGGCAGGGCGATGCGGGTGAATTACGGTTTCGATAATTAATATCGAGATTTTTATTCGAGGCAAAAAAAGAGAGCTGCCTGCGCCCGATCAGGCCGCCGCGCGCGAGGCGGGCGGCCCGGCCCCGTCATGCCGGGGCGCGCCGGCGCTGGCCGCCTTCAGGACACCACGCTGAGAAAGCGCTCGTTGAGCGCACGGTCGTGATAGAAGATGCCGGCTCCCACTTCGTCCCAGGTCCACTTGATCGGCTTCCAGTCCGGGTAGCTCTGGTAGCCGCCGCTGAAGGTCTCGAAGCGGTTGCCGGAGGGGTCGAAGGCGTAGATGGTCGTGCCGCGGGTGACGCCGTGTCGGGTCGGGCCGATGTCCACCGACACCCGGTTCATCGACATGATGTCGGCTGCCCGCAGCACCTTCTCCCAGCTGTCCAGCATGAAGGAGATGTGGTGCAGCTTGCCCGGCTCCGGGTGGCGCACGAAGGCGATGTCGTGCGCCTTCATCGAGCACGACAGCCAGATGCCGAGGTCGGTCTCGCCGTCTTCCATCACCACGTGCTCCACCAGGTAGAAGCCAAGCACGTTCACGAAGATGTCGTGCACCTTCTCGATGTCCGGCCCGTAGAGCAGGCAGTGGTCCATGCGGATGGGCGCGATGCCGCGCTCGGCGTCCTTGGTCCAGGGGTCCGGGTTCACGTAAGACATGCCATTACCGACGTCGGTCTTGTCGGCATAGAGCTCGATGTCGTGGCCGGAGGGAAGGCGGAAGCGCACCCGCTCGCCGGTCTCCAGCATTTCGCCGGCAGGGATGCGCTCGGTGGGAATGCCGTATTCGCGCAGGCGGCCGTCCAGCTTCTCCAGCGCGCCGCGGCTGGACACCTTGAAGGCGAAGAAGTCGATGCCGGCCTCGTCCGCCTCGCGGATCAGCACGCTGTTGTGGTCACGCTCGTCCCAGCTCTTGAAATACACCCGGCCCTGGCTGTCGCGGCCGGTCTCGATCAGGCCGAGCACGTTCTTGTAGTGGTGGATCCCCGCTTCGAGATCCAGAACCCGCAGCGAAACGTGGCCCGGGCGCAGTACGTCGGTCATTGCCATGCTTGTCTCCTCCAGTGGTTTTTCTCCCGGCGCCTGCTCGGGCCGGTGTAATCAGGCAGATGGATGCTACGACTCTACACAATAAAACTCAATAATCTCGATATTTTTTATTTCAGCTCATATTCTCTTGAACAAGGGACTGCGCACCTGCTGGACGTCGGCCGCCGAGAAGAACTTCTCCACATGGATGTCGCCCTCGAACAGCCGGCCCTGCATCAGCGTGGTGATGCAGGCGTCGATCATGGCCGGCGGGCCGCACAGGTAGGCCTTGTGGCCGCGGAAGTCGCCGTCGAAGTGCGCCCGGGCGGCCTCGTGCACATAGCCGCGGAACACCTTGCCGTCGGACTCGTCGCCTTGCTCCGACAAGGTGGGCACGTAGCTGAAGTTGGGATGGCGCTCGGCCAGCGCGAGAAACTCGTCGTGGTAGTACAGCTCCGCCCGGCTGCGCTGGCCGTAGACCAGGGTGATGGGCCGGCTGTCGCCGGCGGCCAGCAGGTCGAGGATCATGGCGCGCGGGCTGGACAGCCCGGAGCCGCCGGCCATGAAGAGCAGCCCCTGCGGCGCCGACTTGCGCACGAAGAAGCGGCCATAGGGGCCGGAGAGCTTTATCCGGTCGCCGGGCCGGAGCTGCTGGTGCACCCAGCTGGTGCCTTGCCCGCCCGGCACCAGGCGGATGTTGAGCTCCACCTCCCGCCCGGTGGACGGCGGATTGGCCAGCGAGAAGGCGCGGCTGCACTCGCCGCCGTTGATGTCGAGGTTGATGTACTGGCCGGCCTGGAAGTGGATAGCCTCGTCCAGCGTCACGAACACGCCCTTGATCGTCGGCGTGAGGTCGTCGATGCGGCTGACGGTGCCGTGGAAGTCGCGTACCGGAATGCTCTCCGCATCCGGCTCGTCCTCGATCTCCGCTTCGATGACGGCGTCGCTCTGCAGCCGCGCGCAACAGGCGAGGGCCTTGCCCTCGTCGCGCTCGAAGTCCATCAGCGCGAAGCTGGAGGCCTCGCCATGCTCCACCTCGCCATCCACCACCTGCACCTTGCAGGTGGCGCACAGGCCGTGGCAGCAGGCATGCGGCAGCCAGATGCCGGCGCGCAGGGCGGCGTCCAGGATGGTCTGGTCGTCTTCGACCGCGATGGTCTGGCCCAGGGGTTCGATGGTGAGTTCGTAGCTCATGGGGTGAATCCGTTTTGGGTTGAACTGGGGGGAGCCGGGAGCCGGACGGCACTGCTGTCCGCTCGCCCACCGGCGTCACCCCGCGCGATGACAGAACGTCCTGCGGTTACAGCGGCTGGCGCGGTAACTCCCCTCTCCCCTCGCGGGAGAGGGGCTGGGGGAGAGGGGGAGCGGCGTCTGGAGAAAGAAATCAGGCTGGAGATGGCGCAGGCCCTGTTATCGCC
>NZ_WUEI01000114.1 GCF_012911025.1 Azoarcus sp. TTM-91
GGATGGCCCACCGGGGGTGGGCACCGCGGAGCCGGGGCCGCCGCGGTTTCGGCGCCTTCGTCCAGCAGCTGGCGGGCGGCGGCGGCCACCCGCTCCGGCGCCAGCAGGTGCAGGCAGGCGTGGTGGCCCTGCGGGCAGACGCTGCGGTAGCAGTAGCGGCAGGGCACGTCCTCGTACAGCACCGCCGCCGGGGTCTTCCACGGCGCGTGCTGCGGATTGGTGAGGGCGTAGAGATCCACCACCGGGGTGCCCAGGGCGGCGGCCAGGTGCACCGGGCCGGTGTTGTTGGCCAGCAGCAGGGCCGCGCCGTCCAGTACCGCGGCCAGCTCGCCCAGCTGCAGCCTGCCGGCCAGCGTGGCCGAGGGCCCGGCGCCGAGGCGGATTTCTTCCACCAGCGCCACTTCGCCGCCGTCGCCGGTGAACACCAGCTGCGGCGCCCGCAGGCCGCTCAGTTCGGCGAGCCGGCGCAGCGCGGCGGCGAACTGCGCCGGCGGATAGCGCCGCGAGGCCGCGCTGGCGCCGGGATGCACCACCACGTAGGGGCGGCCGGGATCGATGCCGGCTTCGGCCAGCCTGGCGCGGGCGCGGTCGCGTGCCTGCGGCGGAATGGCGAAGGACAGGCGGTCGTCGTCGGCCACCGCGCCGACGCGGGCCACCAGGTCGAGCTGGCGGCGCACCTCGTGGCGCAGCAGCTCGTGCGGCTCCGGGTCGGCGATCCAGTCGGTGAGCAGGTGGTAGGGGTTCTCGCGGCCGTAGGCCAGCCGCAGCGGAATGCCGGCCTGCCAGCACAGCATGGCCGCTGGCAGTGCGCTCTGGCTGTAGACGGTGAAGATGACGGCGGCGTCGAAGCGGCCGGCGCGCAGCCGCGCCAGGGTTTCCTCCAGCGCCGCCGGCGTCGGCGCCGGGCCTGGCACCCACGGGCAGGCGGCGGGGATGACTTCGTCCACCTCCGGCAGGAAGGGCGCCAGCGCCAGCCCGGCGCCGCCGGCCAGCAGGGCGATGTGGCGGCCCGGCAGCTGCTGCCGCAGCGCCCGCAGCGCCGGCGTGGTCATCAGGATGTCGCCGAGGTTGTCCAGCCGTATCGCCAGGATGCGGCCGGCCTGGGCCCAGGGCGAGGTGGCGGCGGCCGGCAGCGCCACCGGCGGTGCCGCCGCGCTGCCGGGCGCGGCTACCCGCTGCGCCATCCAGGCGCCGCCGGGCAGGCCTTCGAGCGCGGCCGGGGGGGCGCCAGCCTGCGCGCCGGAATGCGGGGGCGGCCGTTTCATTCCGCCATTTCCATTGCGGCGCCGGCTGGCACGGTGGCGGCCAGGATGTCGGCCGCCGCTTCGGTGAGGCTGGCGGCGACGCGGTCCGGCCGCCGCAGCGGCGAGCTGCGCCATTCGGTTTCGGAGCCGACGTCCAGCAGCACCGTGCGGCAGCCGGCGCGGTGGCCGGCCTCGACGTCGTCCAGGATGTCGCCGATGAACCAGGAGCGCGGCAGGTCCAGCCGGTGCTCGCGGGCGGCGCGCAGCAGCAGGCCGGGCGCCGGCTTGCGGCAGTCGCAGCCGCGGCCGAACTCCGGGTGGCTGCCCTGCGGGTGGTGGGGGCAGTAGTAGATCGCGTCCAGCGTGACGCCGTAGAGGCCCAGCAGGCTGGCGAGGATGTCCCACACCGGCAGCAGTGCCGCTTCCTCGAACTTCTGGTGGGCGAGGCCGGCCTGGTTGGTGATCAGCACCAGCCGGTAGCCGGCCTGCCGCAGCCGCGCCAGCGCCGGCCCGGCGTCCTCGCGCAGGCGCACCCGCGCCGGGTCCACGTTGTAGGGCAGGTCGTGGATCAGGGTGCCGTCCTTGTCGATGAACACCGCCGGCACCGGCGCGGCGGCGGCAGCGGCATCGACGGTGATGCTCACGGCCATGAGGTTTCTCCCATCGGCAGCACCGAGATCTCGCCGATGACGCTGCCGGCCGGTAGCGTGAGCACCTGGAGCACCGCCGCGGCCACTGCTTCCGGCGGCTGCAGCACGCCGGGGTCGATGTCCGGGAAGCGGTCGAGCAGGAAGGGCGTGCGCATGCCGCCGGCGATCACCGCGGTGACCTTGATGCCCTGCGGCCGCAGCTCCGCATGCAGCGCATGCGAGAAGCCGAGCAGCGCCCACTTGCTGGCGTGGTAGGCGGAGGCGTTGGGCCAGGCACGCTTGGCGGCGGTGGAGGCGATGTTGACGATGTGGCCGCCCGCGCCCGGCTTCATCTGCGCCACCACCCGCTTGGTGAACAGGAAGGGGCCGCGCAGGTTGGTGGCCATCACATGGTCCCATTGCGCGACCTCTAGCTCGCCGATGGGCAGGGTGTAGTCCACCCCGGCGTTGTTGATCAGGATGTCGATGCCGCCGAAGCGTTCGCGGGCGGCGGCGATGCAGTCGGCCACCTGGATGTCGTCGCCGACGTCCACCACGCAGTGCATGGCCTGGTGGCCGCACTCCACCAGCTGGCGCGTGGCCTGCTCGGCGAGGTCGGAGCGCACGTCCACCACCACCACGCGGGCGCCGGCGCCGCACAGGGCGTCGCACAGCGCCTTGCCGAGGCCGCGGGCGCCGCCGGTGACGAGGGCGGTCTTGCCTTCCAGGGGGCGGGTCTGGGTATTCATAGGCTGATCATCCTTTCAGTGGTCTGGCGGGTGGGGGAGGGCTGCAGGCCGCCATAGACGGTTTCCAGCGCCCCGGCGACATGGCGCCAGGTGAACAGGCGGCGCACCCGCCGCATGCCCGTCTTGCCGAAGGCGCGCGCCAGCGCCGGATCGCGCTGCAGGCGGGCGAGGCGGTCGGCGAGCTGCGCCGGCTCGCGCGGCGGCACCAGGTAGCCGGTGCTGCCGTCTACCACCGTGTGGCGTATGCCGCCCACGTCGGCGCCTATCACCGGGCAGCCGCAGGCCATGGCCTCCAGCGGGGTGATGCCGAAGGGTTCGTACCAGGGCGTGGTGACGAAAACGTCGGCGGCGGCGTAGAAGTCGCGCAGGGCATGGCGCTCGCGCCGGCCGGTGAACACCACCTGTCCGTCCACGCCGGCCTCGCGGGCCACCGCCTGCAGGCGGCCTATTTCGGGCGTCAGTGCCGCATCCGGCTCGGCGGATTCGCCGCCCACCACCAGCAGCCTGGCCTTCAGGCCGTGGCGGCGGCGCAGCTCGCCCACCGCCCGTATCACGTTGTCCACCCCCTTGCGCGGCACCATGCGGCCCAACTGCAGCACCACGAATTCATCCTCCGCCAGGCCCAGGCGCCGGCGCGCGCCGCCGTCGCCCGGCCCCAGCTCGGCGATGTCCACCCCGCAGGGCACGGTGGAGATGCAACGCGCGTCGGCGCCGTAGAGGGAGATGAGGTCGGCCTTGTCCTGCGGGCATTCGGCGATAAGGCGGTCGGCATTGAGCGCCAGCGTTTCTTCGATGCGCAGGCGGGCTTCCGGGAAGGTGTCGGCGCTGCCCTGGTGGAGGCGGCGCACCTTGCCCAGGGCGTGGAAGGTGACCACCAGCGGCAGGCCGAACTCCTGCCGCAGGCGCAGGCCCACCAGGCCGGACATGAAGAAGTTGGCATGCACCACGTCATAGGGGCGCGAGGGCGGCGCGCAGTGCTGCGCCACCCGCTCGCCGAACTCCGCCATGTAGGGCAGCAGCCGCTCCTTGGGCACCGGCCGGGCGGGGCCGGCGGCCACCGGCAGCACGCGCACGTTGGGGGCGAAGGCGATGGCCGGCGGCAGGCCGGGATCGTCGCGGCGGGTGAAGACATCCACCGTGTGGCCGGCGCGCCCGAGTTCGCGGGCGACATAGGCGACGTAGACGTTCTGGCCGCCGCTGTCGGTACCGCCCTGCACGGCAAGCGGCGACGCATGGTCGCTGATGAGCGCAATTTTCATTTTGGGGAACCTATGTCGTAGGAATCGCTTGTGTCTCGGGCACGGCAAGCGCTGTGCCCGGCACGGAGGAACCGCAGGGCGGGCGGGCCGCTTCTGCCACCGTGTAAGTTCGCCCGGCGGGGGAAAGAATTACTGCGCCGCCGCAGCGCTCGACCTGCCTCCCGGGGCATGAAAGGTGCGGGCGGTCGCGCCAAATGCCTTGGAATTGCTGGAGTGGGTGGCGAGGGCGGCCGGCGCGGCGCTTTCTGGTTTGTGCGTCGCGGCATGTCGGCGCCGCCTGCGGAGAGGGCCGGCGGGCGCGGGTTCCGGGCCGGGGCGCAGGGGCTTTTCCCCCTGGCCGGCGGCGCGGCGCGTCAGCGTGCCGGCGCCGGCGGCAGGGCGGGCAGGGCACGGCGATTGCGTCGCCTGGGAGGCGGAAGGCGCGGCGGCGGCAGGTGCGGTGTATCACCCGCTCGCTGCGGCGCTGTTCCGTCCCATGCGCCCCGCCAGGGGCGGAGAAAAGAGGAGCCGAGACGATGAGAACACGATATCCGCAGTCCTTCCCTTACCAGCAGGAACGCGAGCAGCGGCGCAACGAGATCGGGGCCCGCGGCGTGGGCGAGGATTCCGACTACGAGTCGCCGTCCGGGCAATGGCGCGATGAGCAGGAGGTGCCGGACATCTACGGCCGCCGCTTCGGCCACCGCGCCGGCGCCGGCAGCCAGCGGCAGGGCGGCGGCCAGCGCGGCGGCCAGCGCGGCGAGGACGCCCTGCGCCCCGCCGGCCGCCGCGGCTACCGCGAGGAAGAAACCTCGCGCTATGGCGGAGAGGACTACACCACCGACCCCTTCGGCCGCGATGAACCGCGTTTCGGCGGCGCCTACGGTGAATATGAAAGCGAACGCGGCGGCGGGCGCGACTTCGACGAAGCGCCCTACGACCAGAGCTACGCCCTGCGGCGCGGCTTCGGCCGGGACAAGCCCGGCGCAGGCGCAGAGCGTGGGGGCCCCCGCGCCGGTGAGTCCAGCAGCCGTGCCGGTAGCGGCGGGCGCAGTCAGCCCGGGCACTGGGGGGCCGACCAGGGCGACCTGCGTTCCACCTTGGCCAGCGGCTCCAGCAGCGGCTACGGCGTGAATGCAGGCGGCCAGGCCTGGAGCGACGTCGCCCGCGACCGCAAGGGGCCGCGCGGCTACGTGCGCTCGGACGAACGCATACGCGAATTCATCTGCGAGCGCCTCGCCCAGCACCACCGGCTGGATGTCAGCGACGTCGGCGTGGAGGTCAGCAATGGCTGCGTCACCCTGGAAGGCACGGTGCCCGAGCGCTCGATGAAGTATGCGATCGAGGAAACCGCCGACAACTGCTGGGGCGTGCGGGATGTGGAGAACCACATCCGGGTGGCGCCGCGCGGCGGATGGCGTGGTGGCGAAGGCGGTGCCTGGGGCGGCCAGGGGCAGGCGGCCGGCGTTGGCGCCTCCGAAGCCGATCCCCAGGCGGTCGCCTCCGTTGCCGGAGGGCAGCCGTCAAAGGAGTGAAGCCGGCGATGCGCCGCTTTGCCGCCACCGGCGGCACAGGCGCATCGCCGGGCCCAATGGAGGAAACGGCCCTGGCCGATGCATATCCGCCCGGGGATGAACCGCTTGCCATCGTCGGCAACGAAACCGGCACGCCGCGCGGGCCGGGCCCGGAGGTGATGGCCGCCGGCACGCTGCAGGGCGATGCGGTGGTCAATGCCGACGGCGAGGATCTGGGCAAGATCAAGGAGATCATGATCGACGTGCCCAGCGGCCAGGTGGCGTACGCGGTGCTGTCTTCCGGCGGCTTCCTCGGCCTGGGCGACAGGCTGTACGCCATTCCGTGGACGGCCCTCGCGCTGGACGTCGGCCGCAAGTGCTTCGTGCTGGACGTGGACGCCGAGCGGCTGAAGAACGCGCCCGGCTTCGACAAGGACCACTGGCCGAGCATGGCCGACAGTACCTGGGCCAAGGAGGTGCACGCCTATTACGGCCGGCGCGCCTACTGGCAGCCGGCCGATCGCTTGTAGGCACGGCGGCGCGGTCTTCCGACTGCCCTCCCGGCAAGCGGGGCGGCCGAGGCCGTGCGCCCGGGGCGTGGCGGGCAGAGGCGGAGGGGTTTCTTTCCCCTTGCCTGCCGCCTCTGCTTCCTCCGGTGTTTCCACGGGGCCGCCGCTCGACGCCGAGCCCGGCCTCCGCTCTTCCACCTTCAACCGTCGCGGCCCCGGCGCGGCGAGGCATCCCGACTCCCATGGCAGAACCGGCCTCTCCGTCGACCACCGCCTTCGTCTTCCGCCTGCTGGGGTCGGCGCTGTCGCGCCATCGCCGGCGCACCCTGGCGGCGCTGGCACTGGTGATCCTCGCCAAACTGGCGGCGGTGGCGGTGCCGCTGGCGCTGAAGGGCATCATCGACCAGCTCGGCGCGGTACCGGCCTCGGTGGTGCTGCCGGTGTTCCTGGTGCTGGGCTACGCCGTGTTGCGCTTCCTCGGCACCTTCTTCAGCGAGCTGCGCGACCTCGTCTTCGTCCGCGTCACCCAGAGCACGGTGGCGGACTTCCTGCTGCGGGTGTTCGCCCACCTGCACCGCCTGAGCACCCGCTTCCATGCCAGGCGGCGCACCGGCGGCCTCACCCGCGACGTGGAGCGCGGCACCGCCGGCATCGGCTTCCTGCTCGGCGTCGGCCTGTTCACGATCCTGCCCACGCTGGTGGAGATCGCGGCGGTGATCGCGATCATGAGCCTCAACTACAGCAATGGCTTCACCGCCATCATCCTGGTCACCTTCCTGCTCTACACCAGCTTCACCGTGGTGTTCACCGAGAAGCGGGCGATCTACCAGCGCGCGCTGAACAACCTGGACTCCACCGCCAACGGCCGGCTGGTGGACAGCCTGCTCAACCAGGAAACGGTGAAGTACTACACCAACGAGGCTTTCGAGCAGCGCCGCTTCGGCAGCATCCTGGACGAGTGGGTGGAGATAGGCGTGAAGAACCAGCAGGCGCTTTCCACCCTGCACATCGGCCAGAGCGGGGTGATCGCCCTCGGGGTGGCCAGCGTGATGCTGCTGGCCACCCACAACGTGGTGCAGGGCAGGATGTCGGTGGGCGACCTGGTGCTGGTGAACGCCTACCTGATCCAGATCTGCCTGCCGCTGAACTCCCTCGGCTTCGTTTTCCGCCAGGCGCGCGACGCGGTGGTCAATGCCGAGAAGATGCTGCGCCTGCTGGAGCAGAAGCCGGAGATACAGGATGCCGCCGCCGCCCCCGGGCTGACGGTGGCGCGCGGCGAGGTGCGCTTCGAGCATGTGGATTTCGCCTACGAACCCAGCCGCCAGATCCTGTGGGACGTGAGCTTCACCATTCCGCCCGGCGCCACGGTGGCGGTGGTGGGCGGCAGCGGCTCCGGCAAATCCACCCTGGCGCGGCTGCTGTTCCGGTTCTACGAGGTGGGCGGCGGCCGCATCACCATAGACGGCACCGACATCCGCGACATCTCGCAGCACAGCCTGCGCGCGGTGCTGGGCATCGTTCCGCAGGACACCATCCTGTTCAACGACACCATCGCCTACAACATCGCCTACGGTCGGCCGGGGGCCAACCTGGCGGACGTCATCGAGGCGGCGCGGGCCGCCCATGTGCACGATTTCATCGCCACCCTGCCGGCGCAGTACGACACCGAGGTCGGCGAGCGCGGGGTGATCCTCTCCGGCGGCGAGAAGCAACGCATCGCCATTGCCCGCGCCATCCTCAAGAACCCGCCCATCATGGTGTTCGACGAGGCCACCTCGGCGCTGGACACCCGCTCCGAGCGCGCCATCCAGGAGGAACTGGACCGTCTCGCCCGCAACCGCAGCACGCTCGTCATCGCCCACCGCCTGTCCACCGTGGTGGAGGCGGACGAAATCCTGGTGCTGGAGCATGGCCGCATCGTCGAGCGCGGCACCCACGAACAGCTGATGAAACAGGACGGCCTCTACGCCCAGCTGTGGCACCTGCAGCGCCAGCAGCAGGAAATGGAGCAGGCCGAGCGCGGCTTGGCGATGCAGCAGGTGAACCTGCTGGCCCTGCTGGCGGGGGTGATAGACGGCCTGCGGGCGGAGATCGACGCCCGCGGCGTCGGCTTCTACAGCACCATCGCCGCCGAGTCGGCGCGCATCGTCGGCGACCCCGGGCGGCTGCAGCAGGCGATGTGGAGCCTGGCCTCGCGCGCGGTGGCCGCCAGCCCGCCCGGCGGCCGGGTGGAGTGGCGCATCGAGCGCGCCGGCGCCCATCTGCGCGTCAGCTTCCGGCATGCGGCGGCGCCTGGCGCGCTGGCGGAGGACAAGGGCCTGTCGCCGGCGGAGGTGCGCGCCATCGTCGAACAACACGGCGGCCGCTACGAAGTGCGCACGGCCGACGGCGACATCGTGGAAACGCGGCTGGAGTTCCCGCTGCAGGCAGTGGAGGAAACGCCGCCAGCGGCTGGTGGCGCGCCCCCGGCGCTGCCGGCTTCCTCCATTGCCGGCGCCTTCGTGCTGGTGGTGGATGACAACGCCGAGGCGCGCGCCCAGGTGGAGGCGGCGCTGCAGCGCGAGGGCGCGCTGTCGCACGCCAGTGCCTCCGGCGCCGAGGCGCTGCGCTGGTTGTTCGGCACGCCGCGCGATGCCTGGCCGGACGCGATGATCTGCGACGTCGCCCTGGGCGAGGAGGATGGCTACGAGGTGATGAAGCAGCTGCGCCGCTACGAGGCGGAGCAGGGCTTCGGCCTCGCCGAGCACCTGCCCGCCATTGCCCTCAGCGCCTATGACCGCAGCGAACACCGCATGCGGGCGCTGCTGGCGGGCTTCCAGGTCCATCTCGCCAAGCCGGTGGCCACCGCCGAACTGGTGGCGGCCGTCGCCAGCCTGCTGGGCCGCCGCCGCCCCATCCGCAGGCCGGCGCCGCCGGAGCGCTGAGCAGGACGGGCCGCGCGCCGCCTGCGCCGCTGCTCTTCCTCTCCGGCTGCGGGCGCCGCATCCGCACTCCACCGCCGCGTGCGTGCCTGCCTCGCCGTCCGTGTAACGGCGATGCACGCGGCGGGTAAGCCTTACACGGCGGGCGGACAGCCCCCGCCTGCCGGGCGGCGGCAGGGGAAGGGCAGGGGGACGGGAATGGCGATTGCCGAAGCAGTGCGGGACCACCGCAAGCCGGTGGGTATCCAGCCAACCCGTAGCACCGATGGAGAACGCTGATGGCAACCGATTACAAGGCCAACCTTCTGGACTGGCTGCGCGATGCGCACGCAATGGAGCAGCAGGCGGAGAGCATGCTGAAAGCACAGGCCGAGCGCCTGGAGAACTACCCGGCGCTGAAGAGCTGCATCGAGCAGCACCTCCAGGAAACCCTGGGCCAGCAGCGCCTGCTGGAAGCGGCGATCAAGAGCGCCGGCGGCAGCACCTCGGCGATCAAGGATCTGGCGGCCAAGGCGGTGGCATTCGGCCAGGGGCTGGCCGGCATGTTCATGCCTGACGAGGTGGTCAAAGGGGCGATGAGCGGCTATGTATTCGAGAACATGGAGATTGCCTCCTACACGGTGCTGATCGCCGCCGCCGATGCCGCCGGCGACAGGGAAACCCGCCTGATGTGCGAGGAGATCCTGGCGCAGGAGGTGGAGATGGCCAACTGGCTGCTCAGCCATCTGCCGGAAATCACCCAGGCCTTCCTGGCGCGGGATGCCGCGCCCGGCGTGGAGGCCAAGCGCTGAACCGGGTGCCGGCGGCGCGCCGCCGGAGCGGGGCGCCCGCCGGGCCGCCCGCGGGGAGCAGGGGATGAACGTCAAAGCCGGCGGCCTGCAACGGCCGCTTCATTTCGCCATCGTCGCCGCCGTCGCGCTCGGCCTGCTGCTGGGGCTGGTGCAGGCGGGGCACTGGCTGAGCGCATCGGCCCCGGTGCGCGATGCGCTTTCCGCCGGCTCCCTGGCCGCGCTCGCCACCGCGCTCGGCGCGGTGCCCATCGTGGTGGTGAAGAAGCTGAACCCACGGGTGAATGACAGCCTGCTGGGGCTGGGCGCCGGCGTCATGCTGGCGGCCACCTGCTTCTCGCTGATCGTGCCGGCGCTGGATGCGGTGGCCGGCGGCGGCCGGTGGGCTTCTTCCCTCGTCGTCGGCGCCGGCCTGCTGCTGGGCGCCGCCTTCCTGATGGCGATGGAGCATTTCACCCCGCATGTGCACATCGCATCGCCGGAGCGCAGCGACGCTTCCGACCTGCAGCGGGCGCGCCGCCTGTGGCTGTTCGTGTTCGCCATCGTGCTGCACAACATCCCGGAAGGGCTGGCCATTGGCGTGGCCACCGCCGGCGCCGACGCGGCGCACGCCACCGCGCTGACCACCGGCATCGCCATCCAGGACGTGCCCGAAGGGCTGGTGGTGGCGCTGGCCCTGCTCGGCGCCGGCCTGAGGAAACTGCCGGCGCTGCTCATCAGCGCCGCCTCCGGCCTGGTGGAGCCGCTGGCGGCGGTGCTGGGCGCGGCGGCGCTGAGTTACAGCGCGCCGCTGCTGCCCTGGGGCCTGGCCTTTGCCGGCGGCGCCATGCTGTTCGTGGTGAGCCACGAGATCATCCCGGAATCCCACCGCCAGGGGCACGAGCGCTACGCCACCGCCGGCCTGGTGTGCGGCTTCGTGCTGATGATGATCCTGGATACCGCCTTGACGGCCTGAGCGGCCGGCAACCGGAAGGCCGTTGTGCCGGGCCCGGCGGCCGCCAGCCCAAGGTGCAGGGGAGGTGCCATGTTCGACATGCAGATGCCCTGGTACGAGTTCGTGCTGCGTGCGGCCACCGTCTATGTCGTGCTGCTGGTGCTGGTGCGGGTCTCCGGCAAGCGTACGGTGGGCCAGTTCACGCCCTTCGACCTGCTGGTCGTCACCCTGCTGTCGGAGAGTGTGTCCAATGGCCTCACCGGCAGCGACGAATCGGTGTCCGGCGGGCTGATCGCCGCTGCCACGCTGATCGGCCTCAACCTGCTGCTGGCCATCGCCACCGCCCGCAGCCGCCGGCTGGAGAAGATCAGCGAGGGCTCGCCGGTGCTCATCGCGCGGGACGGAGTGCTGTTCAAGGATGTGCTCCGCCGCAACCACGTCGGCCCCACCGATTTCGACAAGGCGCTGCGCGAGGCGGATTGCGACCTGGAGGAGGTGAGGTTCGCTTTCCTGGAGAGCGACGGCCAGATCAGCGTGCTGAAGAAGGGAGGCTGAGAAGCCGCGGGGCGGCCGCGGGCGCCGCCCTCCGTCGCGGAACGAAAACGGCGGCCCGCGGGCCGCCGTGCTCCTGCCTGGCGCCGGCTGCTTCAGCCTTTGTCGGCTGCTGCCTGGTTGGCGCCGCCTTCGGCCAGCTGGGTGAGCTTCTGGTCGGCCGCCTTTTCTTCCTTCAGGGTTTCCTGCAGCAGGGGCTCTATGCGGTCGAACTTCAGCAGCCGCCCCAGCGCCAGCAGCGTGCCGTAGCTGGCGATCTCGTAATGTTCCACCTTCTGCGCGGCGGCGATCAGGGCAGCGTCCAGCACCGGCCCCTTGTCGATCGCCTCCATGACTTCCTTGCCTTCCTCCACCAGGCCTTCCATGGCCAGGCATTTCATGCGCTTCAGCTTCACCCCGGTGGCTTCCACCACCTGGTCGATGCGCTCCACCTGATGCTGGGTTTCCTCCAGGTGGGATTCGAAGGCCGCCGCCAGTTCCGGATTCGTCGCCGCGCGGGCAAGTTTGGGCAGCGCCTTGGTCAGCTGCTTCTCGGCGCTGTAGATGTCCGACAGCTCGTGGATGAAGAGGTCTTCAAGGGTCTTCACGGGCATGGTGCTCTCCTGGGTTGATGTCGATGACGGGCCGTGCATGGCCTCCCCAGGGAGGTAGCAAGGGCGGTTCCCACCCCGGCAGCCCCCGGGCTGTCGCCCGGCGGCCCGGCGCTGCGCAAGCGCTCGCCCCGCGGGCCGGCGGCGGTCGTGGCCGGTGCCGCCAGGGCGGTCCGGCGGCAAAAGAGGGAAGGTGGGAGAAGGGGGAAGGCCGGGGAAGGCGGGGAGAAGGGCGCCGCCTCGGGAACGAGGCTTGCAGACCCGGCGCAGGCGGCATTCGTTCCGCATGCCGGTTTTCTGGGAGACCACCATGTTCAAGCCGAAGGCATTCCTGCTTTTCTCCATCGCCGCCCTGGTGCCAGCGGCGCAGGCCGATCCACTGCCGCCGGATGCCACCTACCGGCCGCTGCCCACCCAGCCGTTCTCCGAAGTCAAACGGATGGACGAGCAGCAGAAGGCCGCGGTGATGCAGCGCCAGGCCGCGCTGCTGGGCGAACGCTACGACCTCGCCGACCGCCCGCTGCCGGGGGTGATGATGTCCGGCGGGCGCAAGCCGGTGCAGGGCGGCGCGCGGGTGAAGCTGGCGGCCGGCATGAGCTGGGAGCGCCTCGCCAACCTCAGCCCGGAGGAGATCCGCGAGCGCGATCTGCTGCCCCAGGGCTTCCGCCCGCTGCCGCATGTGAAGCAGGCCACCGGCGGCCAGGTGTTCCCGCAACGCCAGATCGACGTCATCGCCAGCCTGGAGCAGCGCGACCTGCGCCGCTTCGATGTGGACATGGACCTGCCGGACCACCTCACCCCGGAATTCCCGCCGCCCATCTTCCTCACCACCCATCCGGAGCTGGGCGATGTGTCGCGCGGGCAGGCGCTCACGCTGCGCAATTTCTACGAAATCATGAACGGCATCATCACGCCGGTGCAGATGGAAGGGCTGCGGCTGCTGCTCACTCCCTTCCCGCAGGAGGAGTTCAACCAGACCGAGGACCGCAAGGTCGCCGCCCCCAGCATGGGCGTGGCCTGTCTGGA
The DNA here is from genome assembly GCF_012911025.1 of Azoarcus sp. TTM-91. Taxonomy (GTDB): domain Bacteria; phylum Pseudomonadota; class Gammaproteobacteria; order Burkholderiales; family Rhodocyclaceae; genus Azoarcus. Next base: position 12,695 of record NZ_WUEI01000114.1, read on the forward strand.
CTGCCACACCAACTTCCACACCAATGCCGCCTTCCACCTCACGCCGGACGTGCGCCCGCAGTCGGCCCGCTTCCGGCTGGACACCACCAGCCTGCGCGGCCTGTTCAACCAGCAGATCCACGGCTCCAAGCGCTCGCTGCGCTCGGTGGAGGATTTCACCGAGTTCGAGCAGCGCACCGCCTACTTCAACGGCGACCACGTCAGTGCCACGCGCAAGGGTGTGCATCTGCCCGACCGCCCCAACCAGGTAGCGATGATGGCGCAGATGCAGAACATCATCGACTTCCCGCCGGCGCCCAAGCTGGACGTGACCGGCCGCCTGATCCCGGAAAAGGCCAGCGCGCAGGAACTGGCCGGCGAGCGCGTCTTCAATGGCAAGGGCCGCTGCTCCGAATGCCACGCCGCGCCCGACTTCCTCGACAACCGCATGCACGACCTCAAGCTGGAGCGCTTCTACAAGGTGGGCAAGACGGTGAACGACCAGGTGGCGCTGCCCGACGGCCCGATCAAGACCTTCACCCTGCGCGGCATCAAGGATTCCCCTCCCTACCTGCACGACGGCCGCCTGCCCACGCTGGCCGACACGGTGGAGTTCTTCAACCTGGTGCTGGGCCTGAAGCTCTCGCAGGAAGAGAAGGAAGCCCTGCACGCCTACCTGCTCACGCTCTGAGGAGATCCCCATGCGCTCGCCCGCCACCCTCACCCTCGCCCTGCTGGCCGCACTGGCGCTGCCCGTCCGCGCCCAGCTCGGCAACCCCGGCGTGACCGATCCCGCCA